>NZ_JBSFKO010000050.1:0-74085 GCF_053598575.1 Streptomyces sp. NPDC001100 | reverse complement strand
GCAGGTGCTGCTCCCGGCCGGTGTGATCTCGTCCGTCGACGTGGCGGAGCGGACGGTCCACGTCGGTCGTACGAAGGAAGAGATCAAGAACTCCCCCGAGTTCGACAAGGACAAGCACGTCGGTGACGCCGGCTATCACGAGCAGGTCGGCGGCTACTACGGAGACCACCGAGCCTGAGCGTCGTTCGGCGGCCACGGGGGCGGGTACCGGCGTGCTGCCGGTGCCCGCCCTTCGCCGTGCCCGGTGCGGGATCCCGGGGTCCGGAGCGCCGGGGTCCGCATCGTCGTCGGCCGTCGGGGTACCCGCGTCTGACACCGACCCTGCGCAAGGAAGCGAGAACGCCGTGAGTGAGCGCCGCCCGGAAGCCCCCGCGAACAGAGGGGGGCCGAAGCCCAAGCCGATCCCGAGGGACCTGCCCGATCAGCAGGCCGGCGCCGACGAACAGCGCGAGCCGGAAGGCCATGATCCGCAGAACCCCGACCCGAGGGTTCCCGACACGAAGATTCCCGACACGGACGAGGCCGGCAGCGGGCGGAGGGGCGCCGCGCATTCCGCCAGCGCACGTCCGGAGCATCCCGTGCCCGACGAATCGACGGGTTGACGCCCTCGCGCCGGGGGAGCCGGGGCGGAGTCCGATCGGCCCGGTGTCGTCGGCACCCGTGGACGGGTGCCCGTGATCTCCCATGTCCCGCCGTATTCAAGTTTGAGGAGAGTGAGTCCGATGGCCACGGTGTCTCTCACCGGAGCGTCCAAGGAGGACGCCGCCACTGTTTTCGACGTCCTGCGGACGGCGTTTCCGACCGACCGTCCTGCCGACGACGTGCCCCGGGAGCAGCCGGGTGACCACTCCCCGGTGTGGAGCGCGGAGTTCGAGCCGGCGCGGGAGCGGATCCCGACCGATTCCGTTCCGCTGGAGGGCTCGGTCTCCGCCACGCTCCAGGGCGACTACGTCACGGTGGACCAGCTGTTCGAGGCCCTGAGCACGGCGTTCGCCGTGGACCACTGGGGTGCGGCGTCGGGAGACCAGGAGAAGGAGGTCGACCTGCGGCTCACGACGAAACGGTGACGGGACGGAAAGCCGTTCTTTCGAGACTGCGACCCACGAGGACACGAGGAGATGAGCGCCATGGTGCAGATCGGGTACACGATGATGACCGAGCAGGCCGGTCCGCGAGAACTTGTCGGTCATGTGGTCGGCGCCGAGCGGGCCGGCTTCGACTTCTCGGTCACCTCCGACCACTACTTCCCCTGGCTGGAGTCCCAGGGCCACGCCTCTTATGCGTGGAGCGTGCTCGGTGCCGCGGCGCAGGCCACCGAACGCATCCCCCTCATGACCTACGTGACGTGCCCGACGACCCGCTACCACCCGGCCGTCGTCGCGCAGAAGGCCGCCACGATGCAACTCCTCTCCCAGGGACGCTTCCGCCTCGGCCTCGGCTCGGGGGAGAACCTCAACGAGCATGTGGTGGGCGGTGGTTGGCCCGCCGCGCACATCCGGCTGGAGAAACTGGAGGAGGCGGTGGAGATCATCCGGGCGCTCTTCGCCGGCGAGAACGTCAACCACCACGGCACCCATTTCGACGTGGAGAACGCCACGTTGTGGGATCTGCCCGACGCGCCCCCGCCGATCGGTGTCGCCGTCTCGGGCGACCGCTCCTGCCAACTCGCGGGCCGTCTGGCCGACTTGCTGATCGCGACGGAACCCCGGCCGGAACTGATCTCCGCGTTCGAGGGCCACGGCGGCACGGGCAAACCCAAGGTCGGTCAGCTTCCCATCTGCTACGACACCGACCGCGACGCGGCGATCGCCCGCGCCCACGACCAGTTCCGCTGGTTCGGCGGCGGCTGGCCGGTCAACTCCGAACTCCCCGGGCCCGCCGGGTTCGCGGGGGCCACCCAGTTCGTACGGCCCGAGGACGTCGCCGAGTCGATTCCCTGCGGCGACGACGTGGAGGCGGTCGTCGAGGCCGTACGCCCTTACGCCGAGGCGGGGTTCACGGAGGTCGCCCTGGTCCAGATCGGCGGCGAGCACCAGGAGCCGTACCTGGAATGGGCCGAGCGGAAGCTGCTGCCCGCCCTCCGCTACGACCTGTGAGAGAGCGAGGGCACCGCGATGACCACGAAACGCGCTGCGATCTTCGACGTCGACGGAACGCTCGTCGACACCAACCACCTGCACGTCGTCACCTGGTGGGAGGCGTTGCGGCAGGCGGGCCACCGGGTCCCCATGCGGGACATCCACCGGGCCGTGGGCCTCGGCGGCGGCGACCTGCTCGACCACATCCTCGGCAACGACGACCGTGACCCCGACGAGGACAAGCAGATCGTTGCGGCCCATCACGCCCTCTACGCCACGTACTTCGAGCGGCTCCCGGCGCTGGACGCGGCGGGCGACCTGCTGCGCGCGCTGGCCGGGCGGGGCTGGACGATCGTCCTGGCGACCTCGGCGAGCGGCGCCGAACTCTCCGCCCTGCGGCGGGCCATCGACGCGGACGACGTCATCCGCGGGGCGGCCAGCGCGGACGACGTCGCCGACGGCAAGCCGGCACCCGACCCCGTCCAACAGGCCAGGGAACTCGCGGACGTTCCGAGCGAACGCGCCGTGTTCGTCGGCGACACCGTCTGGGACATGAAGGCCGCCGTACGGGACGGAGTGGTTCCGGCAGCGGTGCTGTCCGGCGGTATCCCGCGCGCGGACCTGGAGGCCGCCGGTGCTCGCGCCGTGTACCGGGACCCCGCCGACCTCCTCGGACGCCTGGACTCCAGCGTCTTCGCCGACATGGAGTGACCTGAGGCTGAAGAGGCGTGGGGAGAGCCGGCGGTGAGTACGGAGTCGTCCTGGGGGCGGGCGCCGGGCAGTTGACGACGCGCAGTCACCGAGAGGCGGCGGTCAGGTCGCCCTGCAGCGTCCCACTCTGGGGACCTTCCTCGTGAACGCCGACCGCGGGTGCGCGGGCAGCGTGGCGGTCCACGTGAACAGGCCGGCTGTCAGAGCGATGTCGTCGTCCTTGTTCTGTCCGAAACGGGCGAGCAGCAGATCGCGCAACTCCTCATGTTCGTGCGGGTCTTCGGCGACGGCATCGCTGAACTCGGCGAGTGTGGTGTCGGGATGGGCCGTGCGTACCTCCACGAGGCCGTCTGTGACCAGGAGCAGACGGGTGCCGGGCGGGGCCGGCAGGACGGTGGGCGGTGGATGCGGGAGGCCCATGCCGAGAAGCGGGCCGTGGGGATGGTGGAAGCGCGGCCCGTGGTCCGGGTCGATCAACAGCGGGGGGATGTGGCCGGCCTTGGCGATGTGCAGGCGGCGGTCGTGCGGCGTGACGAGGACCAGGCAGAGGGTGACCGTGACGCCGGGCTGCGACTGGCCCAGCGGGGTCTCGGGCGAGGCCCAGTGCGCGTTCCTCGTTGTAGGTCCGCAGGGCTTCGATGGCCAGTGCGCTCGCGTTGGCCAGTTGCTGGAAGAGCTGCTCGTCGTCGGCGCTGTCCAGGGCCGTCGCGGGGACGGCCAGGCAGACTGGGGGACGGCCGTGTTTGGTGCGGGCGACCGCGAGCGCGATCTCCCCGGGCAGGTGGTCGGCCGGCAGGAGGGCCCGCCACTGGCTGTTTCGGAGTGCAGCGCCACCACACCGCTGTTGGTGGTCTCCAGCTCCGGGGCCAACTCCTCGTTCAGATGCCGGAGTTCCTCCCTCGCGGCTCGGACCGGTCCCCGCACCGGACGCCGGGCCAGATGCTACGGGTGGCCAGGATCGAACACACGAGCAATTCGAGTAAGAAGAACATGAGGGAAGCCGTGCAGGGTAGGCGTGGGCGGACAACGGGAACGAAGGTGACACCGCGTGGAGCCTGCCGACGGTGACAGCGACGGCGAAGTCGATCCGAACACCCCCACCATGACCACCGCCGTCGATCTGAGCGGCGACGGCACCTCCATCGGCGAAGCGCGCGACCTCATGACGGACTTCCTTCGCCGGGCCGGGACGGACCACGGCGTGCTCGTCTCCGCCCGGGCGGCGGACCTCGCGCGACTGGTGGTCAGCGAACTGGTCACCAACGCCCGCAAACACGCCCCCGGCCCGCTGCGCATGGAACTGAGCATCACGGACGACGCCGTACAGGTGACCGTGCAGGACACCGCGCGTGTCCAACTCCTCGCCCGCGCGGCCGATCCGCGCCGAGTCGGTCAGCACGGCCTGGAGATCGTCATGGCCGTGGTCCAGGCGTTCCAGGTCCGCCTCGAACCGACCGGCAAGACCATCACCGCCCGCATCGCCCTGGGCGACGGGAAACGCGGCACCGACTCTCCGCCCGGCACCGTGTGAGACCCGGGGGCTCATCCGGCGAGTAGTCCGCTGCGGAGTTTGGTGAGGGTACGGGCGAGGAGGCGGGAGATCTGCATCTGGGACACGTGCAGTTCGCGGCCGATCTGTGCCTGTGTCATCTCCTGGCCGAAGCGCATCTCGATGATGGTCCGCTCCCGGTCGTCGAGCCGTTGCAGCAGCGGGCCGAGCGTGTGCAGGTCCTCGAACAGCTCCAGGGCCGGGTCCTCGTCGCCCATCGTGTCCGCGTACTTCGGTGCGCCGTCGTCTGTCTCGGATTCGCCGCCGGGGGTGTCGATGGATCCGGCGACATAGCCGTTGGCGGCCACGAGACCCTCGATCACCTGGTTGTCGGTCAGGTTCAGGCGGGCGGCGAGTTCCTTCACGGTGGGGCCGCGGCCCAGTTCGGCGGTGAGTGTTTCCTTGCTCCTTGCGAGGTCGACACGGAGTTCCTGCAGACGTCGAGGCACGTGCACGGCCCAGGTGGTGTCGCGGAAGAAGCGCTTCATCTCGCCGACGATGTAGGGGATCGCGAAGGAGGTGAACTCGACCTCGCGGGTCAGGTCGAACCGGTCGATGGCCTTGATGAGACCGACCGTGCCGACCTGGACGACATCCTCCATGTCGCCGTTGCCGCGGTTGCGGAAGCGGCGGGCGGCGAAGCGCACCAGCGTGAGGTTCATCTCGATGAGCGTGTTGCGGGCGTACTGGTACTCGCGGGTGCCCTCGGCCAGGACCTGCAACCGGTCCAGGAACAGCTTGGACAGGAGGCGCGCGTCCTTGGGGGCGACCTTGCCGGCGTCCTCGATCCACGGCAGGTCGTCGGTCACCACGTCGTCGGCCACCGCGGGTGTCTCCGCCACGAGGGCGGGGGCGGTGGTCGCTCGGCGGACATCCACGGGAAGGGTCACGGTGCCGCCTCAGATGGAAAGCAGGATGAGACTCTCCTGCCCCCTCTGACCGTATGCATGTTCGGGTGATCGCGGCAATGACGAGCGGGGCCCGCAACCCCTACTCGTCCGATGCGTCCGACGTCGCGGTCCGCGCGCTCGGCTCGGAGGGGTGTTCCTCGGCGTCGCCCGACGCGGGGTCTTCCTCGGACTTGTCGTCGGGCACTACCAGCGATACCAGCGCCCCCGGGACCCGCTCGCGTTCGTCCCGCGAACCAGGAATCCCAGCAGCCAGAGGACGAGTACGACCACAGCGATCCACCAGAGAGCCTGGACCGCGAAACCGGCGCCGAAGAGAATCAGCACCAGGAGCAATACCAACAGGATCGGGATCATGATTGAACCTCCTGATTGCCGAGTGCCCTGGAACGATCCGCTCAGACGTCCTGACGGTGGATGATCCGGCGGGGTTCGCCTTGATCAGAGTTCGAGACGAAAGAGCGCTGCCGCGTTGGCAGAGGAGAACGTCGCCCTGTCCGTCACCACCGTCGACCGGCTGATCTTCTCCACCGACTGCCCGGTCCAACACGGTGGAGCAGCGCGTCGAGGTGTTGGCCCCGGATGACGACCGGCTGACCGAGTTCCGCCGCGAGGGCGAAGAACTCGTCGTAGGCCGGGTCGTCGAGAAAGCGGTCGCCGGGGCGGCCGTAGACCATCGCGCCGACGTGGCCCAGCGCTCTTTGCGCGCACGAGTTCGTCGACGACGATGCTGGATCCGTCCGGCGGCCGCACTCCGAGGTGAGGCCGATCCGAAGGCCGTCCCCCAGATGCGTACGGCCATCGATGTGTCCGCACTCACGTTCTGCGACGTTGGCGGACTCAGGTTCCCGAGCGTCCTCCGGCGCGCGCGGACGCGGCGACACGAGGGCCGGCATCTCCTGCGGTGTCGGGCACGGAACAGCGATGGGCCCGGTGGGCCAGTGAGCGAAGACCCGGGGGCTCGTCCTGCTGCGTGACGCCGACAGGACCCGCCCCCACGCCGTCACGGTCCGGCGGCAGCGGGTGAGTCACCCGACGCGCGCGGTTCCCAGCGTGTGCGCCACTGCCGCGAGGAGCAGTTCCTCAAGGGCCGCGGTCTGGTGCTCGGCGCGTTCGAGGAGGGCGTCGAGGTGTTCGACGTAGAGCCGGTCGTCGTCCTCGGCCAGGATGCGAAGGGTGCGCCAGCAGGACGCCTTGCCCTGGACGCCGAGGAGCATCGACTCCAGTTCCAGGACGTCGCTGAGCGGTGAGCGGGAGAAGAGGTGTCCGTTCGGCTTGAGCCGCCCGGCCTTCTCGGCCAGCCAGCCGAGCGCGACCTTGGGGTGATCCGTGGACACCCCCAGGTCGGACATGATCTGCACGAGGGAGTCGCGGTCGTCTTCGACCTGTTTGGCCAGTGCGGAGAAGGCGTCGGCCCGCTTCCCGTTCCGCTGTCCCTGCGCGGCACGGCGGCACAGCTCAAGGCCGCCCGTCGCGCCCGCCAGATGGTCGTTGAGGTAGATCGCGAGCAGAGCGTCGGCGTTCGACGATGCCCCCGACGGCTCGGGGCCGTTCCCGGCGTCCTCGGTCTCGGCCCGCATCTCGCGGTCCACGGTGGCGCCCAGCTCGGCCCAGCTGTCCTCGAACTTGGCCAGGCCCTCGCGTTCCAGGGTGTCGGTCACGTCCGTGAAGTCGATGCCCGTGCGTGCCAGTTCCCCGAAGTGGGCGGCGGCCGAGGCGTAGGTGTCGGCGACCGGCACGGCGGCCGGGACATGGCCGTGGTCGGCGAACGCGTCGAGCGTGCTCGACGGCATGGTGTTCACGGTCCCCGGCACGACCAGTTCGCTCACGTACATGGTGTCGGGATAGTCGGGGTTCTTGACTCCGGTCGACGCCCACAGGGGCCGCTGCGGACGCGCGCCGGCCGCCGCCAGGTCCTGCCAGCGGGCCGAGCCGGACATCTCCTCGAACGCCTGGTGGGCCAGCCGCGCGTTGGCCACCGCGGTCCGGCCCCGGAGCGCGAGGGCTTCCGGGGTGCCGAGGGCGGTGAGACGGGCGTCCACCTCCGTGTCGACGCGGGAGACGAAGAAGGAGGCCACCGAGTGGATGTCCGCGAGGTCGTGTCCGGCCGCCCGTGCCTCTTCGAGGCCGGTCAGGTAGGCGTCCTGGACGGCGCGGTAGCGCTCCAGCGAGAAGACGAGGGTGACGTTGACGCTGATGCCCCGGGCGACGACGGCGGTGATCGCGGCCAGGCCCTCGCGGGTGGCGGGGATCTTGACGAACAGGTTGGGTTCGCCGACGGTGTCCCACAGCTTCTGCGCCTGGGCCACCGTGGCGTCCGCGTCCTTGGCCAGCCTCGGGTCCACCTCTATGGAGACCCGGCCGTCGGTCCCGCCGGTCCGCCGGTATATCGGCGCGAACGTGCGACAGCCGGCGCGCACGTCGTCGGTGGTGAGCGCGAAGACGGCGTCGTCGACGCTCTTCCCCTCGGCGCCCAGCTGCCGTAGCTGGTCGTTGTAGCGCTCGCCCTTGGACAGGGCGGACGCGAAGATCGTCGGGTTCGTGGTCACCCCCACGACGTGCTTGCGCGCGATCAGCTCCGCCAGCCCGCCGCCCGCCAGCAGCTCACGGGAGAGATCGTCCAGCCAGACCGACACTCCGGCGGCGGACAGATCGGCGAGCGGATCGGACGCGAAGCCGTCGGGCGTCGCGATGGCGTCGGACATACGAACCTCCAGGAGGTGCTTGGCATCGGTCACGCGAGAGCCGCGCGGCCCGGCCGTCCCCTGAGGAGACGGGCGTTTCGGAAGATTCCTGCGGGCGGGGGCCGGGCGCGGAGGAAGCCGGACGGACCATTCGTGTGCGGCGGCGGGCAACAGGCACCTGACACCCACCGCACGTGCTGTCAGGGACGGTCCCCGGTGCCGCCTTCGGTGGGGGCGGAGGTCTGGCGGTGGCCGCCGGGGCGCGGGGCTCGGCCGGAGTCGCGGACGCTGTCGCGGGCGGCCGCGGTGACGGCCTCGGGTGTGATGCCGAACTCGGCGTACAGGCGCTCGTAGTCGGCGGAGGCGCCGTAGTGCTCCAGGCTGACGATCCGTCCGGCGTCGCCGACCACGTCCCGCCAGCCCTGCCCCACCGCGGCCTCGACGCTGACCCGGGCCCGCACGGAGGGCGGAAGAACCTCGTCCTGATAGGCCGGGGACTGGGCGGCGAACCACTCCCGGCACGGCATCGACACGACCCGCACCGCGAGCCCGTCGGCCGCCAACAGCCCGCTCGCCTCCAGGGCGATGTGCACCTCGGAGCCGGTCGCCACGAGGATGACGTCCGGTCCGGAGCCGTCCTTCGACGTGTCCGCGAGGACGTATCCGCCGCGGGCGGCGTCCCGTGCCGGCGCGCAGGCACCGCCGGCGCGGTCCAGCACGGGCACGTTCTGCCTGGTCAGGATCAGCGCGGCCGGGCGGTCCCGGTGTTCCAGGACGGTACGCCAGCAGGCGGTGGTCTCGTTCGCGTCGGCGGGGCGGACCACGTCCAGGCCGGGGATGGCGCGCAGTGCGGCCAGGTGCTCCACGGGCTGGTGGGTGGGGCCGTCCTCGCCCAGACCGATGGAGTCGTGGGTCCACACGTAGGTGGTGGGCAGCTTCATCAGCGCGGCCAGCCGTACGGCCGGGCGCATGTAGTCCGAGAAGGTCAGGAACGTGCCGCCGTAGGGGCGGGTCAGACTCTGCAGGGCGATGCCGTTGAGGATCGCGCCCATGGCGTGCTCACGGATGCCGAAGTGCAGGGTGCGGCCGTAGGGGCCGCCCTTCCAGTTCTTGGTCTGGCGGTCGGCGGGCACGAAGGACGGTTCGTCGTCCATGGTGGTGTTGTTGCTCCCGGCCAGGTCGGCCGAGCCGCCCCACAGTTCCGGCAGCACCGGCGCGAGCGCGCTGAGCACCTTGCCCGACGCGGCACGGGTGGCCATCCCCTTCGGGTCGGCGGGGAACTCGGGCAGGGCGTCGGTCCAGCCGTCCGGCAGCCGCTGCGCCCGCAGCCGGTCCAGCAGTTCGGCCCGCTCGGGATGGGCCGCCCGCCAGGCCACGTACGCCTCGTCCCACTCGGCGTGCGCCCGCCGCCCGCGCTCGGAGGCCCGCCGGGTCCGGGCCAGAACCGTGTCCTCCACGACGAAGTCGCGCTCAGGGTCGAAGCCGAGCAGTCGCTTGGTCGCGGCGACCTCGTCCGCGCCGAGCGCCGAGCCGTGGGCCTTGCCGGTGTTCTGCTTGGTGGGCGCGGGCCAGCCGATCAGAGTGCGCAGCATGATCAGCGAGGGCCGGCCGTCCTCGTCCCGCGCGGCACGGACGGCGGCCAGCAGGGCGTCGACGTCCTCGACGTAGTCGCCGGTGCGCGTCCAGTCGACGGTCTGTACGTGCCAGCCGTACGCGGCGAAGCGGGCCGGGACGTCCTCGCTGAAGGAGACGTCGGTGTCGTCCTCGATCGAGATGTGGTTGGAGTCGTAGAAGACGACGAGGTTGCCCAGCTCCTGGTGGCCGGCGAGCGACGCGGCCTCGGCCGTGACGCCTTCCATCATGTCGCCGTCGGAGGCGATGACGTAGACGTGGTGGTCGAACGGGCTGCTGCCCGGCTCGGCGTCCGGGTCGAGCAGACCACGCTCCCGCCGGGCCGCCATCGCCATGCCGACCGCGCTGGCCAGCCCCTGGCCCAGCGGCCCGGTGGTGATCTCGACGCCGCGGGTGTGCCGGTGCTCGGGGTGTCCGGGGGTGGCCGAACCCCAGGTGCGGTAGGCCTCCAGGTCCGACAGCTCCAGGCCGTAGCCGGTCAGGTAGAGCTGGATGTAGAGGGTCAGGCTGGAGTGCCCGCAGGAGAGCACGAACCGGTCGCGGCCCAGCCACCGGTCGTCGGCCGGGTCGTGCCGCATGACGTTCTGGAACAGCAGGTGCGCCAGCGGGGCGAGGCTCATCGCGGTGCCGGGATGTCCGTTGCCGACCTTCTGCACCGCGTCGGCGGCCAGTACGCGGGCGGTGTCCACCGCCCGTACGTCGACCGGGTCCCACCCGGCGTCGTCCGCCACGGGCATCGTCGCGGACCGGCCCGGTGAGGTCGTGTTGCCGGACTGCTCAGTCGTCATGCCGTCGCTCCTCGGAAAGGTCGGTGGTCGGTTCTGCCGTGGTGTCTGTCCTTCGTGGGCGCGTGTCCGTCACTCGTGCGCGCTGGGAATCCGCAGGGGGTCGTGCGGAGCGTCGGACTTGGCGGCGGCGAGCTGCTCGCCCAGTTCGCCCAGCCGGTTGCGGCCGAGAGCGGAGCGGACCTGGGGGAACCACTCCTTCTCCTCCTCCTCGACGTGGTGCCGCACGTTCTCCATGAGGACCGTCATCTTGGCGTCGAAACGCTCGTCCGCGGGGTCCAGGCCCGCCAGCTCGGACAGCATCCACAGCACGACGTGGTGCTCCTCGACGCTCTCCAGTACGTGATCGGTGGTGGTCGGCACCGCGGCACGTGCGGCGGGATAGAAGATCTTCTCCTCGATCCAGGTGTGGACCGTCAGCTCCTCGATCACCTTGTCGGCGATCTTCCGCTTGGTCTTGTGGGCGCGGTCCCCGGCCTGCTCGAACTCCTTGAAGAGCTTCTCGACCGTCTGGTGGTCTTCCTTGAGCAGCACAATCGCGTCCATGGGCCTGCCTTCGTCTCGTCCGGTTGTTTCCGGGAGCCGGTCGGCTCCCACGGTCCGGCTACCCCCGGCATCGCATCCGACCCACCTGTAAGCGCACCATTTGCCTGGTTCGGTCGGGGTGTCACAGGCGATCTACGGGGCACCCGTTGTGTACCAGCGGCTCAGGAGACAGAACATGACCACGATCCACGCGGCCGACATCCGCGAGTGGCGCAACCGCCACGTCGTCGACTCCGAGGGGCACAGGATCGGCGTACTCGAATCGATCTACGTGGACACCGCCACCGACGAGTCGGCCATGGCCACGGTCCGCATCGGACTGCCCACGCGTCAACGACTGGCTTTCGTCCCCCTCGGCGACGCGATCCTCGGACCCGACTACGTCAAGGTCACCTACGCGAAGGCGCAGGTGAAGAAGGCACCGTCAATCGGCACGGACGACATCCTGCCGGCCGAGGGAGAGGAAGCGATCTTCCGGCACTACGGCATGGACTACCGGCCCGGCGCGGGCGGCGAGCGGCAACTCGCGCGCCGCTGACCCGCTGTTCAACCCCACGTCTGAAGGTGGTGCTCCGTGATGGTTCTCTTCCTGCTGCTTCTCCTGATCGCCCTCGTACTGGGAATCGTCGGGGTGACCGCGAACGGCTTGGGCTACCTGCTGGTGATCGGCATCGCGGTGCTTGTGACGGCCTTGGCGCTCGTCGCCGTGCGCTGGTCCCGGCGCTCCGGCAGCCGTCCCGTTCGATAACGGGGACACAGACCGCCCGGCAATCGGAGGACTACGCGTCCAGGAAACCGGCGCGGAGCTTGGCCAGGGTGCGGTTGAGCAGGCGGGAGATCTGCATCTGGGACACGTCCAGTTCGCGGCCGATCTGTGCCTGTGTCATCTCCTGGCCGAAGCGCATCTCGATGATGGTCCGCTCCCGGTCGTCGAGCCGTTGCAGCAGCGGGCCGAGCGTGTGCAGGTCCTCGAACAGCTCCAGGGCCGGGTCCTCGTCGCCCACGGTGTCCGCGTACCTGGGCCCGCTCTCGCCGGTCTCGGTCTCGCCGCCGGGGGTGTCGATGGATCCGGCGACATAGCCGTTGGCGGCCACGAGACCCTCGATGACCTCGTCCTCGGCCAGCCCGAGATGGGCGGCGAGTTCGTTCAAGCTCGGGCTGCGGCCGAGCGTAGTGGTGAGTGATTCCTTGCCTTTGGCGAGGTCGACGCGGAGTTCCTGCAGACGTCGAGGTACGTGGACGGCCCAGGTGGTGTCGCGGAAGAAGCGCTTCATCTCGCCGACGATGTAGGGGATCGCGAAGGAGGTGAACTCGACCTCGCGGGTCAGGTCGAAGCGGTCGATGGCCTTGATCAGACCGATCGTGCCGACCTGGACGACATCCTCCATGTCGCCGCTGCCCCGGTTGCGGAACCGGCGGGCCGCGAACCTGACCAGGGACACGTTCATCTCGATCAGGGTGTTGCGGACGTACTGATACTCGCTGGTGCCCTCCTCCAGCGAGGGCAACCGGTCCAGGAACAGCCGGGACAGCACACGGGCGTCCCTGGGGGCGACCTTGTCGGCGTCCTCGATCCACGGCAGTGCTTCGACGACGTTCAGGGTGGGCGTCATGGCGCCGCCTCAGGTGCAAAAGCAGGATGAACGCTTACTGTGCGCTCTGACCGCATCCGTCTCGGCGAGGCCCCGCCAGTCCGTCGGGGGTTGGAACGCTCGGCACGGTGGTTTCCACCACACTACTCCTCGACCCTCGTCCGGCAGCCCGACGAAGGCGGCGCGACCGCCGACATCCCGGAGGAGCGGCTGCGCCGCCAGTTCGAGGTGAACGTCTTCGGCCCCGTTCTGCTCACCCAGGGCATCGCCCGCCGGATGGCGGCCCGCCACAGCGGCCGTATCGTCTTCATGTCCTCGGTCGCCGGACTCACCGTCGACCCGTTCACCGGCGCCTACGCGGGCTCCAAGCACGCGGTGGAGGCGTTCGCCGACGCACTGGACCAGGAACTCGCCGAGTTCGGTGTCACCGTGGCGACGATCAACCCGGGACCCTTCTTCACCGGCTTCAACGACACCATGTTCGAGACGTGGAGGGAATGGCGTGACAACCCCGCCGACCGTCTCTACGACTACAGCGCACTCGCCGCACGAGCAGTACGACCCCGAACCGGTCTACGAACGGACCGTGCGGGTCCTGCTCGGCGAGGACCGCCGCTACCGGCATCTGCTCCCCGCCGAGATGGAGCCGCACGGTCCGCGACCAGGTCGATGCGCTGTGCAACCGGCAGCTCAACGACGGGCACCGCCAGACCCTCGCGCAGTGGGCCTACGACAGCGGCCCCGGAACGCCGGTCGGATCCTGACCGTTCCACCGACGCCCGGCGTCCTGCCGTGGCGATCGGAAGTGCCGGTACCGCGCCGGCGGCAGGACGCGATACCTGAGCCGGGTGCTGGGACGGCCGGGATGTTCGAGGGGTTTCAAGACCGCGCAGCCCGCTGTCGGTGAGGCTTCCGTCTTGATGTGCCTCGGTGAAGGCCCGTCGCCCGGCCCTCCTCGCCGGCAGGCAGGGCGTGGACGCAGCCCACCCGCTGGGACCGATCTGGGCGTTCGGACCCCCGCCGGACGTCGCGGTCAATGGAGTTCAGTCCCGTACGAGCTGATCGGCCAGGCGGCGTGCCTGGACCAAGAGTGCGCCGTGTGTGGCCAGTGCGTCGGGATCGTCGCGCACGGTGCCGGGCAGCTTTCGGTGGAGTTCGTCGAGGCTGCGCCGGAGCTCGCCGACGGCCTCGCGCAGGGCCTTGTGGGCCGTCTGCTCACTGCCGGTCTCCGCGAAGCGGGTCTGGCCGTAGAGCCCGATCGCCCGGGCGGTATGGCGCAGGAAGTCGGCGTAGGGGCCGGTGAGTTGCGGGTCGGTGCGGACCGCCTCGTCGTCGTGGAGGGCAATCTCCAGCACGGTGCGGGTCACACCGGCGATGTGTACGGCGACCTGGTCCAGCACGGCCAGCGCGTCGTCGTAACCCTTGCCGGGCCGCGGGAGGCCGCCCGCGCCGAACCCGCGGTGATTGCCCCGCATGCTCTCGCGGCTCCAGCCGATCGCGGAACGGGCCTGGTCGACCAGACGTCCCAGCCGCAGCGCGCGCTCGTGCCAGACCCGGGCCGAGTCTTCCTCCCACTCGCCGTCGGCGAGCGCCTTGGCCACCGCGGCGAGAATCCGCTCCGCTTCGTCGGCGGCGTCCTTGAGGGCGACACGGGTGTCGCGCAGATACACCGGGGGCCGCACCAGCGCGTTGACCGCGATGCCGACCGCCGCGCCGAAGACCGCCTCCGCGATACGCGCGCCCGAAGTGGCCAAGGAGACCCGGCCGTCGGTCAGGACGAACAGTGCGCCGGTGGCGGCGTAGATGCCCTGGCTGCCCAGGCGCCGCCACTGCGCCAGGAGCAGCACTGTCGGAAGCACCACGACCATCGTGACCATCGTGCCGCCCAGCCCCAACGCGACAGCTGTCGCCACCACCGTGCCCACCGCGATGGCGGCCAACTGCTGCAGGCCGTGCGCGAGCGACCGGTACACAGTCGACTCCACCAGTAGGACCGCCATCCACGGGGCGACGAACGCCACCGGTGCCTGCAGCCACCACCCGGCCACGGCCCACGCCAGACAGGCGGCCAGCGCAGCCTTGCCGACCTGCACCGTCAGATCACGTTCACGACCCGGTCCCCGCCACGCCCGCCGCACCGCCGACACCGCGATCCCGCCGTGACGACGAACCGCCCCTCCCGCCCCACCCGCCCACTCCATGGCACACCAAGTGCCCTGTCGGACACGGTGGATGCATACCTGTGGCCCCCGACGGTCTTCTGCTTCGAACCATCTGCCGTCGGCGGTGACCAGGCCGGTCGCCGGGGTCGGGTCGGTCGGGTCGAGCGCGGCCTCGGACACCGCTGTCATGACGGATATGCACTGGTCGCCCTTCACCGAGGCTCCGGGCACGCCGACGGCTCCCGTCCTGTGAGACAGAGGGGAGCCGTTGAGGTGGTGCGGGCGTCTACCGTCGGTCGGTCAGGCGTGGCGGTGGGAGCGCCGGTTGCCGGTGACGAGGCGGTAGAGGAGAAGCAGGATGAGGGAGCCGACGATGGCGGCGATCCAGGTGGAGAGGTCGAAGAATCCGTCGATGGAGTCGACGCCGAAGATCACCTTGCCGAGCCAGCCGCCGAGCAGGCCGCCGACGATGCCGATGAGCATGGTGACGATGATGCCGCCGGGGTCCTTGCCCGGCATCAGCATCTTGGCGATGGCGCCCGCGAGCAGACCGATGATGATCCACGCGATGATTCCCATGGTGTGTCTCCGCTTCCTCTTCTTCGGACAAAGGCTGTGTCAGCTCTTCGTGTGCGCCGAACGAGCCCGAACAAACGTCTCCCTTCTGGATCGCGCCATCGCCGGTACCTGATGCGGGGGTGCCGTGGACGCCTCCGCCCGACCGGTTCATGTGCGAGTTTCTGGATCACGGGTACCCGGCGTTCATGAACGTCACATCGCCGGAACCGGCCCTGCCGTCCGCTCGTGGTCGGATCTCGACGGCGATCATCGAATACCTGCGGAGTACGGGACCGCTTCCGAGCGGCCGGGAGATTTCCGCCGCCGCCCCGCTCGGAGCCGATCTCCAGCTCGCCCTGTACGTCTGCTACGAGCTGCACTACCGGGGATTCGCGGAAGTCGACGCCGACCGCGAGTGGGACCCCGACCTGCTCAGGGTCCGGGCAGCCATGGAGAAGCCGTTTCTCCAGGCTCTGCGTGACGCGGCGACCGTACACAAGCACACCGACGAGGCACTGGACGAATTGCTGGTCGAACCCGTCGACGGCTCGGGCGTCAGTCACTTCCTGCGGGACGAGGGAGAGCTGTGGCAGATACGTGAGTACGCGGCCCAGCGCTCGCTCTACCACCTCAAGGAGGCAGACCCGCACGCCTGGGTGCTGCCCCGGTTGTGGGGGCGGGCGAAGGCGGGCATGGCAGCCGTGGAGTTCGACGAGTTCGGCGGGGGCCGCGCGGATCGTGTGCACGCCCGTCTCTTCGCCGATCTCATGACCGACCTCGAACTGGACACCGCCTACGGCCACTACCTGGACGCGGCCGGCCCCGAGGCCCTCGCCACCGTGAACCTGATGTCCCTCTTCGGCCTGCACCGCGCCCTGCGAGGCGCCCTGGTCGGCCATTTCGCCACCGTCGAGATCACCTCGTCCCCCGGTTCACGTCGCCTGGCCCAGGCCATGCGGCGCACCGGCGCCGGACCGGCCGCCGAGCACTTCTACGACGAGCACGTCGAGGCCGACGCCGTGCACGAACAGGTCGTCCGCCGAGAGGTCGTGGCGGGTCTGCTCGAAGAGGAGCCGCACCTCGACGGGGATGTCGCCTTCGGTGTGGACGCCACCATGTATCTCGAAGACCGCCTCGCCGAGCACCTCCTCGGCGCGTGGCAGGCAGGGGAGTCGTCGCTGCGCATGCCGGTCTGACCGCAGTTCCGACCACGAACAGGTTCTGCGGTATCCGCGAGAACCGGAGACGACACCCCATGACCACGGTCACTCTGCCCGGCGTCTACACCCCGCAGGACGACACCGGCCTGCTCATCCGATTCCTGCGCGACGAGCGCCTTCCCCCGCACGCCGAGGTCCTCGACGTGGGCACGGGAACAGGTGCCGTCGCGCTGGCCGCGGCGCGGCTCGGCGCCCGTGTCACGGCGATCGACATCTCCTGGCGAGCGGCTCTCAACGCCAAGGTCAACGCGTTGCTGGCGCGTCTCGCGATCCGTGTCAGACGCGGCGACCTGCTGGGTCCCGTCTCGGGCAGGTCCTTCGACCTCATCCTCTCCAACCCGCCGTACGTGCCGGCACCCGCCACCGCGTGCCCCCGGCGGGGTGTGGCGCGGGCCTGGGACGCGGGACACGACGGCCGCCTCGTACTGGACCGGATCTGCGAGGACGCCCCCGGACTGCTGAGGCGCGGCGGAGTGCTGCTCGTGGTCCAGTCCGCGCTGAGCGATCCGGAAGAGACGCTGCGCCGGTTGCGGGCGGCGGGCCTGGACGCCGGAATCGAGGAGCATCGCAGCGTCGCCTTCGGCCCCGTCCTGCTGTCCCGCAGCGGCTGGCTGCGCGACCGCGGCCTGATCGAGGACGCTGCCGAGAAGGAACAGTTGGTGATCATTCGTGCCGTACGACTCTGATGAACGGCGCTGCCGCATCGTGGCCCGGCGCACGGGGCCCCTGCTGGTCGAGGGCCCGGTGGACGTCACGCTGGAGGACGGCACCACCGTCTCGTCCGACCGGTTCTGCGTCGCCCTGTGCACCTGTCGCCGCAGCCGCACCTACCCGTGGTGCGACGCCAGTCACCGCCGGCCCGAGCCGCCCGCTCCGCACACATCCTGATCGGCTGGGTCTGTTCGTGGCTCAGGTGTGTACGCGTGGCTGATGACCGAGTCGAAGCAGGAGACAGCGGGAGACAGAAGGAGACAGCGGGAGTGCGACGCCCTGCCCGCCGACGACCTGCCAGGTGGGTGAGATTCTCCCGTTGTCCCCGGGGTACCCGGCAGTGATGAACATACCGAGTACGGAACTGGCCGCGTCGAGTGGAGCGGCCCTCGGAGTCTTTCCGGTGGTCGCCGGCCTGATTCTCGTCGGCGGGCTGATCTGGGCCGTACGGCTCGGAATGAAGGCCCGTCGGCGGGAGTCGGCGCCGCCGCGCCCGGAGGAGCAGCCGCGGCTGCCGGAGTCCGGGCCGACCCACGAGATTCAGGAGATGCGCGAGCCCGACGAGGTGCCGCGTGCGAAGGACGAGAGCGAGCGGCTCACTCCGCACCAGCTGTCCGGCGGCGGGACGTCGGGCAGCAGGCGCAGCGAGGACCAGAAGCGTCGGCGCTGGGGCTCGGGTTCCGCGTGATCGCGGGTTCTGTCCGCAGCGACGAGGCATCGTGCGGCCGTTCGGCCATGTCCTCGGTCACGAGCGGCGTCACGTAGCCCGGCGGCGGTCCTCCTCGCTCCACGCTCGGGTGTCCCGGGGCGGGAGATACGGCTCCTCGCCCTGGGGAAGCCCGCCGGCCACGGCACGCTGGCGGGCCAGCTCCGCGTCGAATTCGAGGCCGAGCAGGACCGCGATGTTGCTGATCCACAGCCATATCAGAAAGACGATCACGCCGGCGAGCGTGCCGTACGTCTTGTTGTACGACGCGAAGTGGGCCACGTAGAACGCGAAGCCCGCGGAGGCGGTCATCCAGACCAGCAGAGCCAGCACGCTGCCGGGGGTGACCCAACGGAAGCCGCGCCCCTTCACGTTGGGCGCCGCCCAGTACAGGATCGCGATCATCGCCATGACCAGGACGATCAGCCCCGGCCACTTCGCGATCGACCACACCATCAAGGTGGCGTCCCCGATTCCCAGCGCCGAACCGGCCGCGCGGGCCAGACCGCCGGTGAACACCACGATCAGCGCACTGATCACCGTCAGGACCAGCAGCACCACCGTGACGCCGACCCGGATCGGCAGCACCTTCCACATGGGGCGTCCCTCGGGCATGTCGTACACGACGTTGGCACTCCGGATGAACGCCGCGATGTAGCCGGAGGCCGACCAGACGGCGACGACGACGCCGACCACGGCCACGAGGGAGCCGAGTCCGCCGGTGGCCTGGAGCTGGCGTACGGCGTCGCCGATGATGTTCCGGGCCGAACTCGGCGCCAGTTTCTCGATGTTGTCCAGGACCCGCTGGGTCGTCGACCTGCCGGCGATGCCGAGCAGTGAGACCAGGACCAGCAGCGCGGGGAAGAGCGAGAGGACCCCGTAGTACGTCAACGCGGCGGCGCGGTCGGCGAGTTCGTCGTTCTGGAACTCCTTGACCGTGCCCCTGAGGACCGCCCACCAGGACCGTTTCGGCAGTTTGCCGGGCCTGTCGGGCGAGTTGCGTTCTACCTGCTGTCCGGGGCCGGGTGTCGGTGGCATACCACTGGGGTATCCCGCCCGGGCCCGGCCATGCGCCGCCGCGCCTCTCGCCTTGGCCGCCCGGGTACCGGGCCGGGAGCCGGGGCCGAGGAACAACCGCGCCGACGAGGTAGAGGTAGTAGAGGTAGAGGACGGCGACTCCGCGCGACACCTCAGGCTCGTGTCCGTAGCCGCGACGGGGTGCTGCTCAGTCTGCCGGGTGGCCCGGAGTGATGGCGTGGGCGTCGTTGAGCGTCAGCAGAGGGGTGCGGCCGGCCGTGCGATTTTCCGCCGTCTCCGGTGCGAGCAGGAAACCGACGTGGTCGCCGCCGTCGACCCGGTTCTCCACCCGGCCGACGAACCAGGCGGGAGCCTCGTCGAGGATCAGTGCTCCGCCGGGACCCGGATGCCACGGGGCGTCCGTGAACTTGTCGGTGCGGTCGCCGGTCTCGCCGCCGAAGAGCCGGGCCAGCCGGTCCTGGTCGCGGCGGAGGAGATGCACCGTGAGGCGTTCGGCGTGCTCGGCGACCCGGTACGTCCGGTTGGCCTTGGACAGCCAGACCATGAACCGGGCGGGCTCGATCGAGCACTGCGAGGCGAATCCGACCAGACAGCCGGCCTGCTCCCCGTCGGCCTCGGCGGTCACGACGTACATCGGGTAGTCGAGCAGGTCGGTGAAGGGATCGAGATCGGTCACGGTGTTCGGCTCCCGCCACAAGAGATCGGATGTCGTACCAGCGTTCCCCAGTTCCGTGTGCCGGCCGGCACACGACGCGCCGGGCGGCGCACGGACGCGGTACGACCGGACTCCCTGGGTACCCGGAACACCCACGCCCATTCGAGGCCACGAGGCCATCTAGGAGAGCCGTCGCGATGTCTGCCCAGTCCGAGTCCGAGTCCGCCCGGGACGAGCACGCCGCTCCGGAAGGGACGGACGTGAACGGCTCCGACCCCGGCCCGGTGGACGCAGGAGAGGAGTTCCGGAAGGTGCCGCAGCGGCCCCCACCCGGAGGTTCACGCGGCGGACGCAGCCGGTCGTGGGTGACCGTGGGCTTCGCCCTGGGCCTGGGGGCGAGCCTGGCGTGGCTCGCCGTGCAGACCGTCATGCGGGTCAGTTCGATGCTGACCCTGCTCCTGCTGGCCGTGTTCATCGCGATCAGTCTGGAACCGCTCGTCGTCTGGTTCACACGCCGGGGGCTGCGGCGCGGCTGGGCCGTGACGATCGTGCTGACCGGATTCGTCGTCGTACTCGGCGGCTTCCTGGCCCTGGTCATCCCTCCCGTGGCCAAGGAGATCAACGCGCTCGTGGACGCGGTGCCCGATTGGCTGGAACAGGTCCACAACCACCAGTCCACGATCGGTCGCCTGGAGGACCGCTTCCATCTGGTCGAGAAGGCCAAGGAGCAGATCGGTTCGGGCGGCGGGGCGAGCGGCCTGGCGGGAGGCGTCCTGGGCGCGGGCCAGATCGTGCTGAGCACCGTCACGTCCACGGCGATCGTGATCACGGTGACCCTGTACTGCATGGCGGCCCTGCCGGTCATCAAGCAGTTCGGCTACCGCTTCGTGGCGGCCAGCCGCCGTGAGCGTGTCGAGGGCGTGGCCGAAGAGATCATGAACCGGATCGGCAAGTTCATGCTCGGCAACCTCGTGACCTCCGGGATCGCCGGCGTGGCGACCTTCGGATGGTGCGCGGCCACCGGTGTCCCGTACGCCGCCGCGCTGGGTGTCTTCACCGCCCTGATGGACCTGATCCCGATCGTCGGCTCCACCCTCGCCGGAATCGTCGTCAGCCTCGTCGCACTGTCGGTGTCCCTGCCCATCGCGATCGCGACCGCGGTCTTCTACGTCGTCTTCCGCGTCGTCGAGGACTACCTCATCGTGCCCAGGGCCATGAAGTTCGCCGTGGACGTCCACCCGTTGGTCACCGTGCTCGCGGTGCTGGTCGGCGGGGCGCTCCTCGGCATCATCGGCGCCCTCGTCGCCATCCCGGCGGCGGTCGCCGCCGGCCTGATCCTCGACGAGTACGTGTTTCCCAAGAAGGAGCGCAAATGACGCCTTGCTCCATACCCCCTGGATACCCCCTGGGAAGGGTGCACCCGATGGCTGCCGGGAGTCTGGGTGCCCGAGGAGCGGCAGGGCGGCGACTCCGTCGTGTGGAGTACGGAGTTCGCGCGTGTGGCGTACGGAGTTCGCGCCGACAGGCCGAGGTGTCGTTCGCGTAGATCACCTGACCTGCGGGAGCGGCATCAGCTACCTGGAGGCGTCCCGCAGGTCGGCCGTGCGGTAGGGCAGTCTCGCAGGACTGTGAGGGAACGCGTGGTCCGTGCGAGGGGGACGGGTGCCCGTGGCCCGGCGACCGGGCAGGCACGGGAGGTGACAGGAGGCCGGTCAGTCCTCGCCCCGGACGATGTTCCCCTCCGCGCTCGTGCGCACCGTGGGGGATCCGCCGGTCTCCACCGCGCGGACGCACGTGCGAATGCCCTTGCCGCGACGGTCACGGGCCTTCGACCAGCCGGTCCTGGCCACGTTCAGGACTTTCTGTTTGGCGGTGGGCGCGGTCACGGCGCTTCAACTTCTCTCTGTGTCGGTCGAGCAGTCGGTCGAGCTCTCGATGGGGTGTTCACCGGGTTCCCGTGGGCAACGGGTGTGAAACGCCGCGCCGTTCAGATGTCGCGCTTCTCCAAACCCTCGCCGCGAGGGATGTCCTCCGGTGTCGGCGCCGGGTCCGTCAAAGGTGGCAGCCGGTCGCCGACGAAATGCCGGGCCACGTAGGCCTGTTGTTTCAGGAACGAGCCCCCTTCGCGGACCACGGAGACCAGGCGACGCGGATCGTGGAGGCCGCTCCACTCGCGCTCGCATCCGCGGACGAGGTCGCTGAGCGGGCTGCCGGCCATGATGCCGCCGCCGATCACCGCGACATCGACGGAGAGGTCATGTGACGGCGGGGGAGCGGGTGGTTCGGTGGGCGGTGCGGTCTCCAGCCAGTACGAGCCCCCGATTCCTGCCTTGGCGTTCATGGCAGCCGAGTTCCCTCACGGCGATGGGCTACGCGAAGTCGCGCCGGGAGCCGTCCTCGACGAGTGCGCGGCGACGGCGAGGCCTGCCAGTGAGCGGATCGGAACACCGTCAGTGCAGGATGCTGACCGCGCGGGCGATCACGAGGAGCGAGGTGAGGAGAGCGGTGACGCTCTCCACGCTCATCAGGAACTTGGCGCGGGTGGAGAGCGGCATGGTGTCCGTGGGGCTGAAGGCGGTGGAGTTGGTCACCGACACGTAGAGGTAGTCCATCAGCGTGGGCACCCAGTCGGCCGTTTTGCTGGAGCCGTCGGAGACCTCCTGGACGGCTCCCGCGTTCTCGTCCTGCGAGAACCGGAAGTCCGCCAACGGCAGTGATTCACGCGGCACTTGGGTCCTGCTGACCGGGCCGCCCCGGTCCAGCTCCCAGTAGGCCAGGCCGAAGACGATGATGTTGGTGAGCCAGATCTGCAACGAGGCCACCAGCAGCTCCCGGCCGTCCTTCACCCCGGCGGACACCAGCTCATGGACCAGGATTCCCAGCGCGAAGAGGTTGCTGGCCCCGATCAGGGCGACGAGCGTCAGCGACAGCACGCGGAACGCCCGTGTCTGTCGGGTCAGCCGGCACGGGTTGATCGCTACGAGAGGTACGAGGAGCACGCACTCCAGAGCCGGCAGGACATAGCGAGGCGCGATCAGGAGCCGCTGGGGCAGGAAGAGGTAGAGCGCGATGGCGACGAGTGTTGCAGCCACGGCCGGCAGCCGAGGCTCTCCGCGGCGCTCGTGCCGGGGGTGTCTGAAACGGGCTTCTTCCCGCGCTCGCGGCATGACCTGTCCTTCACCTCGTCCTCACCTGGGGCAGGAAAATCGGCGCATCGGTCCGCCGAGGTCCGGGGACACCGCCGTGTGCACGCCCCCGCGTAAGGACGCCAGCACTTCCAGGTCACCGTGCGCATCGCCCCCGGCATCGGTGAGCGCTGCGCATCGGTGTTCTCAGCGACCGCCGTGTGCGCTGTCGGAGGCGCCGCCGAAGAGCCGTGCGACGACGCGGAAGGGCAGAGTGACGACGGTGGCGATCGCGCCGCCGATCGACCGCAGTACGCCGGCGACGGCCTTGGGCAGGGCGGAGTCCGATGGTTCAGGACCCGACCAGGGCCTTGTCGATCGCGTCGACGAAGGCGTCCAGGTCCTTGGGTGTGCGGGAGGTGACCAGGGTGTAGCCGCCCTCGGTGTCGCTGACCACCGGCTCGTCGACCCAGGACGCGGCTCCGGCGTTGCGGATGTCGGTGCGCAGCGAGGCGTAGGACGTCAGGGTCTTGCCCCGGACGACGTCCGCTTCGACCAGGGCCCACGGGCCGTGGCAGATGGCGGCGATGGGGCGGCCCGAGGAGGCGAACGCCTTGACGATGGCGAGGGCCTTGTCGTCGAGGCGGAGCTGGTCGGCGTTGAGGGTGCCGCCGGGGAGCAGCAGGAGCTGGTGGTCGCCGGGGTCCACCACGTCGAAGGTGGCGTCGGGCTGCACGGTTTCGCCGGGGTCCTTGTCTCCCACGAGGGTCTGGACTGGGTCGGCCGTCGCGGCGGCGACGGTGACGTCCGCGCCGTCGTCGCGCAGTCGCGCGAGCGGCACCAGCAGTTCGTCCTGTTCGACCCCGTAGTTGGTGACGAGCGCCAGTACGCGGTGGCCGTTGAGGGGCTTGTCAGCCATGGGGATGCGCCTTTCTCCGTGACGAAGTCGCCGGACCGCGGGTCCGGGACCTATGCGGACGTATACGACGGGGTCAGTGGCCGAGGGC
Source organism: Streptomyces sp. NPDC001100 (assembly GCF_053598575.1). NCBI lineage: Bacteria > Bacillati > Actinomycetota > Actinomycetes > Kitasatosporales > Streptomycetaceae > Streptomyces > Streptomyces sp. NPDC001100. The sequence goes on along the minus strand of NZ_JBSFKO010000050.1, from coordinate 50,418 downwards.
TTTGGCCAGCTGCTGCTTGTTCATGGAGGAGCGGCCGTGGATGTTGCGCTTCCTGGCCTCCTCGTAGAGCTGATCCCTGGTCGGACTCACCGGTCCGCGGTGCGAGCGCTCGCCCCCGCGCTGCGAGGCGGACTTCTTGTCCTGGGTGGAGACCTTGCCCGGCTGCTTCGCCTCGCCGGAGCGGGCCCGTGCCTTGTTGACGGTCCGCGCGGCGATCTCCTTCGCGCGCCCGGCGGAGGCTCCCCGCTTCTCCGCACTCTCCTTGATGTGCTCGTACTGCCGCTCCCGCTTGGGGCTGGAACCTGCAGGCATGACCGCTCTCCTCACCTCGGAATCGACGTGGGGGATGTGTGTCCCCACTCCTCGGGTGCTCCGTACCGGGCGAGTCACACACACTCCCACCACTTCCAGTGCACGCTGTCCCGCCGCGCCCCGCGACCGAGGACGGACCGTGCGGCGGAGGGGACCGGTGCAGGCACTCCGGTGGAGGCATTCATGGAATGGGCCCAGCGGGCTGCCTGCGTTCATGAGGACCCGGAGCTGTTCTTTCCCCTCAGTGCCACGGGACCGGCGCTACGACAGGAACTTGCCGCCAAGCGTGTCTGCCTCGTCTGCCCGGTGATTCGACAGTGCCTGGACTGGGCGATCGACAACGGTCAGGTCCACGGCGTATGGGGTGGAACGAGCGAGCGGGAGCGCGCCGAACTGAGCAGGGGGGCTGACCTGGTACACGCGCACCGATGAACGCGGGGGCCCGGCGCCGCGTCGTAGGGAATCTCGGGCACCAGGGGCGGGTCGGGCTCCCTTCTGCATGAGAACTCCCCAATCGTCTGCTGAGCCGCTCGCACTTCCTTCCGGCCGGTCGACAGTGGGCTCCTGATGACCATCCGAGTCCCCCTCATCGGCCACGACAACCACGTAGCGGCCAGCTGGATCAGCGGCTTGCTGCAGTCCCTTTCAGCCCAACCGGCCATGGTTCTCAAGGGCGTTCTGTTCCGTCTCGTTCGGCGGGCTCGGGCGCTATCAGGTCGAGCAGGCCCGTGGTGCCGCTTCGGGTGAGCGCGGCCCGCTGCCTGGTGGCCCCTGAGCCCTGGTGGATCAGCTGCTGCACGCCCGTTGTCACCCGGTCGACGTCACCGAGTTCCTTGAGCGCGGGTGTGATGTGGCCCAGGAGCGCGCCGACCACGTCGGCGGCGGGCGAGGGCCTGTCGGTGCGTGGGTCGACCAGGTCGGCGGTCAGTCCGTGGCGAGCGGCGTGCCAGCCCGCTGCTTGCAGGATGCTCGGCGACGGGTTCAAGGGGCGGGCTCCCCGGCGGGCCTCGCGCAGGGCGGTCACCACCAGTCCGCGGGCGAGCCCGGCGAGGGTGACGGCGCTCTCGACGTCCAGTTGGACGTCGGGTGCCCGGACTTCCAGCGTCGGGTACTCGTCGGACAGCCGGGCGTGCCAGTAGAGCTGGTGCCGGTCGGCGATCACGCCGGTGCCCAGCAGGGCGCTCACGTGCTCCTCGTAGTGGGCGGCGCCGGAGAAGAACGGGGGCGAGCCGCTGACCGGCCAGCGACCGAAGACCACGGTGCGCCAGCTGGCGAACCCGGTGTCGCGCCCGTTCCAGAACGGGGAGTTGGCGCCCAGCGCCACCAGTACCGGCAGCCAGGGGCGCAGCAGGCCGAGAGCGACGGCGCCGGCCTGCCGGTCGGGCACGGCGACGTGAATGTGCGTGCCGCAGATCAGTTGCTCGTCCACCAGTTGCGTGGCGGCCGCCCGCATCTCCCGGTACCGCGGTGTTCCGGTCACCGGCACCGTCTCCTCCCCCATCAAGGGTGCGCCGCCGGTCGAGGCCAGTCGGCAGTTCACACGCTGTGCGGCCCCGCTCACCAGGCGTCGGAACCGAGCGAGGTGCCGGGCGACCTCGTCGAGATCGGAGCACACCGGGGTCGCAACCTCCACCATGGCCTGCAGAAGTTCGGTGTCGACTTCCTCTCGCTTGAGTCCCGGCTCTCGCCGCGCTGCCGTCCGAAGCCTGCCGGCGCGTGACGCCGGCAGGGCGGTCCGGCTGTCGAGCAGCAAGAACTCTTCCTCCACCCCGAGCGTCACACGTGTCGTCATGGTCACCGACTACCCCCGATCGGCCTGGTCACAGATGCCTTTGGGGTCGGGAGACGGTGGTTGTACGGATTGCTGAGCTGTCAGGTCCGTGATCGAGGTACCCGCCGGGGTGTCAGCCGTTCGAGCCGACGCGCGCGCACGACGGGTAGAAGGGTGTCAGACCGGAGTGGGGCAGGCGCCCCGGCGGGTCGTACCCCGAAGCCCCCGCCTCGGCCGTGTACCGGTGGGTGTTCCCACCGAGCCCTTTGGTCCCCTCACCGAGGAGGACTTCGAAGCCGTCGTACACGCCGTCGCCCTCGTAGGTGTACGTCGCCAGGTCGGGGTGGAGATCGTGGTCGTAGTCGGCGACCGCGATGTCCATGGGGGTCGTCAGATCCAGCGGTGTGACCCGCTGCCCGCGCCCGGCGAAGAGCAGCAGCCCAGCCACGGTGAGGGCGACCTGAGTGCGACGCCGCTTGCCGGCCGCATCACGTCGTAGGAAGAGCAAGCGAACGGTGGGGCCGTTGGCTCGCGCGATCATAGGGGTCAGGTGGCTCGTACCGGCGTCGCACGCGGCTCGCACAGCGCCGTCGCCGGGATCTCGTCCTGGTCCCGGCCGAAGAAGTTCCGGCGGCTCTGAGTGCCCCGGCTTTGAGGCATCCGGCCTTGATACGCAATCCCGCAATCTGGCTCATAGCACCCCTCGTAGGGCTTCCGGAGGCGACCGCTTACTTCGACGAGGTTCGAACAGATGGCGACATCTGCCGGCCGGCTGACAGCCTGCGGATGGAAACAGCGCAGGCTCCAGAGGCCACGCGGGTCTCATCCCGCGCGGACGGCCATGACCAGCCGTCCCCGGCACACTGCCCAGGATCACAACAGGGGGAACACCATCATGAAGTCGATCCGTCGCAAGGCGGCCACCGCAACCGCGCTCGCCGTCCTCGCCCTGGGCGGGACGCTCGCCGCGACCACACCGGCCTCGGCGGCCACGCCCACCCGGTACAACGGAGCCTGTGGCACCGGATACGACGTCATCAGGGCTACGCCGATCCACTCGTCGCAGTCCGCCGTCCCGGCCACCACATTCGTGACCTTCAACAGCGCTGTCGGCAAGGTCTGCGCGGTAACCGTCCGCACGAACCCGGGCGCCCGCGTGTTCATGGAGGTCACGCTGGACACCTGGCCCTACAGCAGCGGCGAGGCCAGGGACTCCGGCTCGTACACCAGCTACGCGGGGCCGGTCTACAAGGACGCTCCCGACGACGGTCAGTGCCTGACCTGGAGCGGTTCTATCGACATCTACTACAACTCGGACAACGGCCTTTGCACCTGACCGACAGTGTCCGACCTGCTCGCCTCGCGGGTCGGCCATGTCAGCAGCTCGCTCCAGGGAGGACCGCCCGCGGCGTTCGGCGGCGGGCGGCTACGCCTTGGTCGACGCGACCACGGCCGTGGTCGCATCAGACGGGGATCGCCGGAACTGTCGCCCTGGCCGCTGCGGTGCGTGGCGAGCAGGACTCCTTGGCCGGCGCCGTCGACACAGCAGTTCTTCGACACAGCAGTTCTTGGTGACGGCCGGGGGCTGCAGAACCTCGCCCGTCGAGCGCGGCTGTCACGACGTTCGGCACTTCCCTGAGGCCGAGTTCGCCGCTGGCCGACGAAGCATTGTTCGCCGCTGCCGTGGACAGTGCCGGGCGCAGTCGCGCGGACCTCGCTCACGGGGCGGTCTTGTCCAAGGGTGATCTCTTGTTGTGCGGCGGGTCAGGCGGCTGCGTGTCCAGGCCGGGTGTGGGACATCGAACAGGCGCAGTTGAAGGACGAGCGCGGCGCGCAGCGTAGCCGACGAGTGGGGGCAGTCCGAGGAGCGCGGACTCACCGTGCGCGGTGCGGTCGTGCTCGTGCCAGGTGTCGTCGAGGTGGCCGGGCGAGGCAGCGAGCGTACGAGCCACCGGCCAGGCGGTGTCTTCGAAGGGATCGGTCGGCATCAGGGGTACCGCGCGGATGTGCAAGAGAGAGGGGTGGGCCAGTCGACCGTAAGGCGGCACGTGGCCCGACTCCCGGTCGAGTGACTTCGCACCTGATGACCGTCCAGACTGTCCGTGTGGCGATGCTCACTGACGTCCTTCAGATGGTGCTGGGTAGGCTCGGGCCGTCGTCGCGGTGGCGTCTGCGACAGAGGGGGACGTCCACTGCAGCCGCCTGACGAGGTGTCAGGAAAGTTAGCAAGTGGCCAGCGCGAGTCCTGAAAAACCCGGGGAAAGCTGCCCGTGCATGCGACTCGTTGTAGGGTGAGGGAACAGCCCTTGACCTGCAAAAACGCAGGCAGGGAGCCTACCTCTGGGAGCGCCCCGATGCTGCGTACCATGTTCAAGTCCAAGATCTAACGCTTGGTCATCTGTGCACGTCAGGGGCATCATGGGCGCGTCCAGGTCAGTAGAAGGTCAGCATGGGTCCGGTGGGGTCCCGGCTCGCTGACCCGGGGGCCGCCACGGTCGGATCTGGACAGATGCCCGACTGTGACCCTGAAGGTCTGATACATGGCTCGCCAGCTCGCCCGAGGTATGGGGTCGTTCTTCAACGACTGCGACTGCACCAAGCCGACTCGGTGCCCTCACCCTTACACGATCCGCTTTCGCAACGGACTGGGTAGGCAGACCGAAGAGGGCGATTTTGCCACGCAGGACGACGCCGTTGAACGCCTCACGCAGATCTACAGGGAGAAGATGCGGACGGCGCCGTCCGTCGCGGAGGCGCGCCGCGAGCTGGGTCAGGAGACGCTGGGGGAGTATCAGAAGACGGTGGGGGAGTGCGCGAAGCAGTGGAGGCCGCGGCAGCGGAAGATCACGGACTGTTCCACGGGAGAGCACGCCGACAGCTCCATCAACGTCCACATAGTTCCCCGAGTCGGCTCGCGGAAGCTGAACACGGTCACGCCGATCGTGGTGGAGCGCCTCCTCGACGAATTGGAGGCCGACGGGCGCCGGAGACGGTTGGTCGGGGGAAAGACGTCGGCCTGAGCGGCTGCCGGAAAATACCAGGTCAGGACCTGTTTCTCAGCTCCTGGCCCCGCGTGAAGGCGTCCAGAGCGTCAAACGAGCGTCACGACAGAGAGATCCATCCCTCCTGTTCCGGGCAAAACGCGCCGCCACAGGAGCCTTCCGGGGGACGGGCGGACGGCGACGGCCGCGTGCAGCGGGAACCCGTGCTGCCAATGCGGCCCAGGTCCCGCCCACCGTCAAGCACCCGCGTCCGTGGCAGGCGGACAGCACGAGCAGCCCGTCCGCAGCCGCAACCGTCAGGCTCTCCCGTTTCGGCCATTCCCCTGGGGGGCATCGCAGCGGAACGACGGGGCATCTCCCCACCCCTCCTCTACGCACGCCGACCAGGCACCGGCCAAACGAACGAACCTGAAACCCCGTCAACCCGCCCTAATGGGACTCAGCGGGCCGTAGGAGAGACTGCGGTCTGTAGCCGCCAGCAGGTGAGCACTCACCAGCCCGGAACCACTGCGAGTTCTGTGGTCAGACCGTGCCCCCGCTGGTCGGCCGGGAGGCCTGACTACTGATGGGATGGCGTGCCCGCCGGGCAGGTTCGGCGTGAGCACTGGATCCATTAGGGCGCGAGCTGTGCCTTCCGCCGGCTGTGCAAGTTCCGCACGAGAGCGAAGGGTTGGGTGCTGATGCTGTTCATTGGCGACGACTGGGCCGAGGACCACCACGACGTCGAGTTGCAGGACGCGACGGGCCGCAGGCTGGCCGCGGCCCGGCTGCCCGAGGGCGTGGAGGGCATCGCCAAGCTGCACGCCCTGGTCGCTCGGCATGGCAGCAAGGAGCTGGAGCCCGCGCAGGTGGCGGTCGGGATCGAGACCGACCGCGGCCCGTGGGTCCAGGCGCTGATCGCGGCCGGCTACCGGGTCTATGCGGTCAACCCCAAGCAGGCGGCCCGGTTCAAGGAGCGGTACGGCACCTCCGGAGCCAAGAGCGACAAGGGCGACGCGCACGCGCTCGCCGACATGGTCCGCATCGACGGCGGCCAGTTGCGCACCGTCGCCGGGGACAGCGACCAGGCCCAGGCCGTCCGCGTCATCGCCCGCGCCCATCAGACCCTGATCTGGGAGCGCACCCGCACCTTCCAGCGCTTGCGGAGCACGCTGCGCGAGTACTTCCCCGGCGCGCTGACTGCCTACGCCGCCCTGGAGCTCACCAGCACCGACGCCCTGGAACTGCTGATCAGGGCACCCACGCCAGAGCAAGCCATGAAACTGACGAAATCGCAGATCACCGCCGAGCTGGCCCGGCACCGACGCCACCACCGGGACCAGAAGGCCGCCGCGATCCAGGCGGCCCTGCGTGAGCCGCAGCTCGGCGTCGCGGCCCCGGTCGCCGCCGCCTACGGCGCGGCGGCGGTCGCCCACGCACGGCTGCTGATCGCCCTGAACGAGCAGATAGCCGCCCTGGAGGAGCAGGTGAGCGCACATTTTCTCGCGCACCCGGACGCTGAGATCTACCGGTCGCTGCCCGGCATCGGCGCGATCACCGGCGCCCGGGTGCTGGCCGAGTTCGGGGACGACCCCACCCGCTACACCTCCGCGAAGGCACGCAAGAACTATGCCGGCACCAGCCCGATCACGCGCGCCTCCGGCAGGACGCACAGCGTCCAGGCCCGCTACGCGCGCAACGACCGCCTCGCCGACGCCCTCCAAAGACAGGCGTTCTCCGCCATCAACACCTCACCCGGCGCCCGGCGCTACTACGACAAGCAGCGCGCCCGCGACGCCGGCTACAACCCCGCCCTGCGCCAGCTCGGCAACCGCCTCGTCGGCATCCTCCACGGTTGCCTCAAGACCCGCACGCCCTATGACGAGGCCACCGCCTGGTCACACCATGCGACCCTCACCGCAGCCGATTGACATCCATACGCCATGGGATGTCTGACCAGCCTGCGAGAATGCGGCATCCGGGTGCTTGGCGACGTCTCGGCGACCGGATTCGACGGCATCCTTTTCGCGGGCCCGGCCCCCGTTGACATCCGTGCACAACCGCGGCTCGAACTCGGCGCCCTCGCCTGGCAGACGCCGAACACCGTCCTCGCCGGTCAGACCATCAGCTTCGAAGTCCAGCTCACCGTCGGAGCACTGATACCTTAACTTGTTGCCATAGAATATTTGGATGCCTTCTCTTCGCGCCCTGGAATGCCTCATCGCTGTCGCGGACACCGGATCGATCACTCAGGCGGCATTGCTGCTGCACTCCTCGCAACCGGCCGTGTCCCACCAGATCGCTTCACTGGAGCGCGAAGTCCACACGGCCCTCCTGCGTCGTGAGGCACGCGGGGTCAGGCTCACCACCGCGGGCCGGGCCGCGGTCGCTGATGCCCGACGGGCGGTCGAGGCGGCCGCCGCCGCTGTTCGGTCGGCCCGGGCGGTGGGAGAAGCCGGGGGCGGATCGCTGCGGATCGGCTGTGCGCAAAGCCTTACCGTCGCCTTGCTCGCCCCGGTGCTCCGCGACTGGCGCCGACGTCACCCGGAAGTGGCCATCAGTCTGCATGAGCTCGCCGTCATGGACGAGGCACTGAGACTGGTCGAGTCCGACGAGGTTGACGTCGCGGTGCTGCCAGACCCCCCGTCCGACCGTTTCGAGGTCACTGCCATCGCTGAGGAGGAGATCGTGCTGGCTGCGCCCACCGGCCATCCACTTGCCCGACGAGCCTCAGTGCGGATCCAGGACCTCGATGGCGCGCCACTCGTGCACTACACGGTGCACAACCGCCTCGGTGCATGGCTCGACCAGTCCTTCGCCCGGGCCGGGGTCCACCCGGAGGCGGTCATGCGGACGTCCGTTACTGCCACGGCACCCCAACTCGCCGCAGCGGGCCTGGGCGTCGCGGTCTGTCCGGTGAGTGCGGTCAGTGCGGGCTTTCCTGGCGTGGTGAGGCCGTTCTCCCCGCGGTGGACCAGACAACTGATGGCGGTGACCTCTGCCAACGACGATCCGCTCGTCGCACGATTCATCGCGGGGCTGCGCCGTCGCGGAGTGCGCGTCCCCCGCAGCGTACAGACGCAGCTCGACGAAGGCCCAGCCGTCGCCGGTGAGTGACTACGAGCGGTGTGCGACCTGCAGGTCCCAAGGCGCGACTCCTCCGGCCTCGGGATTCGACCGGCCCGATGCGCAGACCGGGGTCGAGTGCCGCGACGCCGTCGGGCGCGTACAGCGCGGTCCCGGTGTCGCATCCCGGTTCGACGAAACGGCTGCCTTCGGTGAGGTTCAGCTTGTCGGCGGTCGAGGCCCAGTCCGTCGGCAGGAGCGGCGGCGCGATCATTCATGCGCCCTCGGGTACACCGTGCTCCCGGTAGAAGTCGCAGGCCTGCGCCGCAACGTCTGCGGTGATCGGTTCGTATGGGCCGAATCCGCCGGCGCGGTTGAAGAAGCGGCTCGGGTCCTCGTGGACCGCGAGAGCCAGCGCCGAGCCGATGCGCAGCCAGCCGATGCCCAGCGAGTCCCGCACCGGCGTCGGCGCGCCGGTTGCGAAGTCGGCGTACGCCTCGATTTCCGTCTCCTCGGCCAGGCCGATCGGCACGGTGGTTGTCATGCTTGCTTCTCCATCTCTTGGTTGTTCACGAAGTCCGACACGATGGCGGCGAACTCGTCCGGCTGTTCGATGTGCCCGAAGTGGCCGCTCTCGCGTGGCTCGGACAGCTGTGCGTCTGGGATTCCGCCATGCATTTCGTGCGCGACGCCGGGCGGGCAGATGAAGTCGTGTGTACCGACGATCACCGGTGTCAGACCCTTGATCGCATCGAGCCGGCCCCTTACGTCCCACGGGGCCGGGAGACGGTTCGGGTCGCAGGTGCCCCAGGCCCGCGGTCTTTCTCGGCGGGCAGGATGCGCTCAGACAGCGCCCGAACGACTCGTCGTCGGGGACCTTCATCTGGCACACATTGACCGCGTCCCGCACACGGCCTGCCTCAGCGACCTCCGGCCCATCCGGCCAGCACTGGGAGAAGGACGTCTTCCCCTTACCCGCGGCTTGTCTCTGGCGCACGAGAGTCAGCCCGCTTCCAGCCCAGGCATCCGCGGGTGTTTCGGGTGCACGCCCAGGCCTGCGGAGTGCACGAGGCACACCGGCCTCTCACCGGCACCCCGGTGGACCTCGCGTGCACCATCGACCACGACGGTCCGTGCCTCGCCCACGGGGCTCCCGCGGGTCGCTCGGAGTCCGGGACTGTGTTTCGCAGTGTTCATACCCGCACGATGCGGTGAGGGCGAGGAAAGTTCGACCGGCCGCCGAACTTTGTCGCAGCGGCGGCGCGGGTGAAACAGGCGCAGCTTGCTGACGCGACCCTGGTTCAGGAGATGCACCTACCAGCAGAAGGTGATGCGCCACGCACACGCCGCCGGGGCGATCCGTCCGGCGCCCCGATCGCGGCGGTGAACCTCGGCAACGCGCTCGGCTCCTGGATCGGCGGACTGCTGATCACAGCCGGGCTCGGCTACATCTCCCCCATCTGGATGGGCGCGGTGGCTACCGGACTCGCCCTCGTCCTCCTGGCTGTTTCCGCCCGCACGGCGCCAAAGACAGCACAGTGACCCCGACCGCCCGAGTGGCCGCACTCACTGTCGGGGGACGGGGTCTTCTCCCTGGCCAGGACACGCGAACATGGGCCAGTCGGCGGTCGCCACAGGGCCCGGGCCGCCCGATGGCCCGCCACGGGACAGGGTGGGACGTTGCCCCATCGCCGAGCGACCCCCGAAGGGCGCCCTCGACTGGCCGCCCTGTCCCGCACTCTCGGAGATCGGGCGGCCACGACTCCCCTGCCTGCACGAGACTCTCTTCAGGTGGGGACGTATCCCTGCACCTCGCCGACCACGTTCAGGTGTACGCCGGCATGCACGAGAAGCACGGCGAAGGCCAAGGTCCCGGCATCGCCCGTCCGAGGCGCTTCCGGCCCATGTGCTGCCGCCGGCGGAGCACCCCGTCCACGCGCGGCGAGGTGACCGCATCCGTGAGATGTTCCCTCTCGTGGGCAAGTCCGTCGGCCCCTCCCTCGCCGGACTCGAGGACGGGAGGCGAGGGCCGCGCTCGACCATGGCGTGCCCCCTGCGGCGCACACGCGCCCACGCCTGCGCGTCAGCGCGCCTGTGGTCCACCGTGCTCTCTCGCCCGCCACCTGCGCGACTGGCCGAAGGCTTGTGCCTTCGATGAGGCATCCGGTGATCGGACGAGGCTGCGGCATCCAAAAAATGTATGGATTGCCGTCGACTTATGAATGAATCCGAGGGAACACCAGGCAGCTCCTGATCGCTCTACACCACATGGCCTCCCGCCCGCAGCGAGCGGGAAGCGTCCTACACGAGAGAGAGAAGGCTCCCATGTCACAGGCATTCGTTACGGGTGGCTCAGGTTTCATCGGACAGGCCCTGATCCGCCGACTGGTCGGAGAAGGCCATACGGTCCGCGCACTGGTCCGCAGTGAAGCGTCGGCCGACAAGGTCGCGGCCCTCGGCGCGGAGCCGGTGTGGGGCCAGTTGACGGAGCCGGCCAGCTGGCAGGACGCGGTGGCAGGCAGCGACGTACTGTTCCACCTCGCCGCCGAGACAGACATCAACGCCGACCGCGAGCGCCAAGAGGAGGTGACGGTCGGTGGCACCCGAGCGGCTGTGGAAGCGGCCCGTACCGCGGGGGTCGCCACCTTCGTCAACTGTGGCAGCGAGTCCGCGCTCCTGGCCGGCGAACCGCTGCTGGACGTGGACGAGACCGCACCGCTGCGGCCGGACTCGGAAGCCGCCTACTGTGCGGTCAAGGCCATTGCCGAGCAGGTCGTACTGGATGCCAACACACCGGGCTTCACTACCGTCTCCGTACGACCGCGGTTCGTCTGGGGTCCTGACAGCAGCCTGACCGCAAACCTGGCCGCTGCGGCCAAGGCCGGGCAGTTCGCCTGGATCGACGGCGGCCGGCACACCACCGATGTGACGTACGTGGACAACGCCGTCGAGGGCTTGATACGCGGATGGCGGAACGGCCGGGGGGGCCAGGCGTACTTCGTCACCGACCAGCATCCGGTCATCCTGCGGGACTTCCTGGAGACAATTTTCTCGCTCTACGGCGTCGACGCGCCCATCCCCGACATGGACGCCGAGACCGCCGCCCATGTGGTGCCGGTACCCGCCCGGTGGTTCATCGGACAGCCGTGCACGCTGCGCACCGACAAAGCCGTGACCGAACTGGGATACCGGCCCATCGTCCAGCATGCCGCCGGGTTCGTCGCCGTGAAGGAAGCACTCGCCTCCCACGCCGCGTAACGGCCGGACGGCGTTGTACCTGACCATGGTGTCCGCCCTCCCCGAATAGTGGAGCGGGTGCAGGTGGGTGGACGCTGAATCCGAGGGGCTGCTGTCCGGTCCAGTGAGCACTGTCGTTCAACGGGCCATCTCGCCATGCCCTTCTCCGCGGGTCAGCGCTGTGGGTTCCGGTACGACCGCGGGCATGGATCCGACGCTGCTCAAGTGCCCGGCCGACGCAGGTGGTCGGGCACGCAGGCGTGGGCGGGGACAGTCAGCGGTGAACCGGGACGCAGACATCGCCGGACGGCCCCGCACGGCGCTCTCGCCGGCCGGGCCGCAACGGCGCAGGTATGAGAAAGATAGGGTGCGGTCGCGTGATGCGTCTGGCAATTCTTGGTCCTGTCCGTGCATGGCGGCGGGATGAGGAGGTCGATCTCGGATCTCCGCAGCAGCGTGGACTACTCGCGCTGCTGCTCTTGCATGAAGGGCGCCCAGTGGCGACCGAGGCGATTCTGGAGGCTTTGTGGGGCGAGCACAGGCCTCGCGGCGCTCGGGGCACCGTTCGCACCTACGTCTATCGTCTGCGCCCGGTTCTCGGTGACATGGCAGTCATCGAATCGACCGGCAGCGGCTACCGTCTCACCGTTCGTGACGGAACCTTCGACCTGAGGAGGTTCCGGGAGCTGACCGCCCAGGCTCACCGGGCACGCCGCGCCGGCTCCACGGCGAGTGCTGCCGATCTCCTGCGTCAAGCCCTCAGCACGTGGCAGGGACCAGCCTTGTCGGGTGTCCGGGGCCCCTTCTTCGACCTCGAGCGCGACCGGCTGGAGGAACTGAGGCTGGCTGCTCTGGAAGAGGTGTTCGATCTTGAGCTGGAGGTCGGCGGACAGTCTGATCTGACGTCCGAGATACGGGCAGCCGTGAGGGAGCAACCGCTGCGGGAGCGGCTGCACGAACAGCTCATGCTGTCGTTGTTCCGTGTCGGCCGCCGGGCCGAAGCGCTGGCCGCCTTCCAGCACACACGGCGGCTCCTGCGCGACGAGCTGGGCGTGGACCCGGGGCCGGCACTTCGATCCCTCCACGACCGTATCCTGCGCGAGGGTGAGGATTCGCCCGGCCCTGCGGGCCGTGAGCTGTCCTCGCCCCTCGCACCTGCGCCAGCTCAGCTCCCGGCGGACCCGGCAGTGTTCACCGGGCGCCGCGCGGAGATCGCTGAACTGTCCTTGACGCTGCGTGATGCTGCGCACGCTCCGGTCGTCGGCATCACTGGTCTGGGCGGGATGGGCAAGACAGCGCTCGCCGTGCGTGTTGCGCACACCCAACGCCATTTGTTTCCCGACGGGCAGCTCTTCGCCGACCTCGGCGGGGTCAAGAATCCGGTCGACCCGCTGGAGGTGCTCGGCCAGTTCTTGCGTGCGGTCGGGGTGTCCCGGTTGCCGACATCGCTGGACGAACGTGCCGCGTTGTGGCGTACGACGGTTTCCGGCCGCCGCCTGCTGGTCGTCCTGGACGCCGCATCCAGCGGTGAGCAGGTGCGCCCCGTACTGCCGGCCTCCCCCGGCTGTGCCGTCATCATGACCAGTCCGCGCCGCATCATCGACCTGCCCGGCATCCCCTGGCTGCGTCTCGGCGTTCTGCAGCCCGAGGACGCGCTGCAACTGCTCGCTGCCATCTCCGGGACCCGACGGGTGTTCGCAGAGCAGGAAGCAGCCAGTCGCCTGGTGCAGGCCTGCTCCTACCAGCCGCTCTCGGTGCATGTGGCAGCCGCTCGGTTGGATGCCCGGCCGTCGTGGACGATCGACCAGATCCTGGCCCAACTCGAGGACGATCTGCGCCAGCCAGTCGTCATGCATGAGGACTGCAAGATCGTCGACAGGCCGTTCCGTGAGGCTCAGGCGCGCATGGACGCCTTCCACCGCAACGCCTTCCATCTCGCCGCCGTACCCGACTGCAGCCGACTGGACGCCGTCATGGCAGCGGCCGTGCTCGACCTGCCGGTCAACGAAGCCACTGCCGTCATGGAAGCCCTCGTCGACGCTCATGTGGTGGAGGTCGGCGAGAACTGCGACTACCACTTTCTCGGGCTCGTCAAGGCGTTCGCGAGGCGCCAGGCCCTCAACGGGCTGGGACACGAATACTGCCAACATGCGCTGCACCGGCTGCTTCGCCACTGCCTGACCGGCAAGAACACGGTCGGTGAAGAGGACCAGCGCGTGCTACTGGACCAGATCACCGATCTTCCGGACGCTCTTGCGGAAATGGTGTCGGTCTCGCTGCGCTGATTCCTGCAGCGGAGGCGCGAGGCGACGCACCCGCCCAGGCCCCGTGGGCCTTCCCTCATGGTGGTGGACACACGTTCATTGGTCACGCGGCGAGCGTGAGTCCAGCGACGTGGTGTCGTCGTTCGTATTCGTTGGGGTGAGGTGGCCGTTGGCGGAGTGCCGGCGGCGGGTGTTCAGCACCGGCCTCGGCCACCCTGTCTCGAGCTGCTGGATCCGCTTGTCCTGATTGGCTTGTCCGGATCCGCGGCCGGTGTCGCTTGCGTGCTTCGGACGGCTGTCCTGATGTCCCGGGCAGCGTCCGGGCCGTCGCGGAGTTTCCGCCCGCAGCGCCCAGTTGCGGCAGGGTTTCCCTGTCGATGCCCAGGTCGGCGGCGATGCTCCTGTACGTCACGCCCGGCTGTGGGCCCGGACAGGTCCACGGCATCGGCACTGAACCTGTCTGTGCAGTCCTTCATCGCCGTCGGCGGTGTTCTCACGTGCTCTGGATCAAGCAGATCCAGTATCAGCGCGTCCCCGCTCGGAGGGAGGCTCCCACGGGTGAAACGCCCGCGTCGACACTCCATCGACACCATGTCGACAGGCGCCCGATGCAATGTACGCATGCTCAATCCACTCAAGCGCGCCGGTCTGGCAGCGCAGATCGCCGGGCCCGTACTCGGACCGGAAGACGAAGGGTTCGCCGCGGAGTGCGCCCCCTTCAACCTTGCCGTGGCCCACCGCCCTTGCGTCGTTGTCGGAGCCGCGAACAGCGCCGACGTGCAAGTCGCCGTTCGCTTCGCCGCACAGCAACGTCTCCCGGTCGCCGTCATGGCCACCGGCCATCAGGCGACCGTCCCAGCCGATGGCGCGGTCCTCATCACCACTCACCGCATGGCGCAGGTGAGCATCGACCCCGCAGCCCGCACAGCCCGCGTGACGGCGGGAGCCCGCTGGCAGCAAGTGATCGACGCGGCCACCCCGTTCGGGCTTGCCCCGCTCAACGGCTCCTCACCGCTCGTCGGCGTCATCGGCTACACCCTCGGCGGGGGCTTGAGCCCCACCATGGGCCGCGCTCACGGGTGGGCAGCCGACCACGTCACCTCTCTGGAGGTCGTGACAGCAGACGGCGAGTTGCGCTGTGTCGACGCCGTCTCGGAACCCGACTTGTTCTGGGCACTGCGCGGCGGCAAGAGCAACTTCGGTGTCGTCACGGCAATGGAGTTCGCCCTCTTCCCGGTGGAACAGCTCTGGGCAGGCGGACTCTTCTTCGACGGTGCCGACGCAGCAGCCGTCCTGCACGCCTATGCCCAGGTCACGGCCGGGGCGCCGGACGAGTTGAGCTCGTCGATCGCCCTGCTGCGCCTGCCGGCCCTGCCCGGCGTGCCCCCCTTCCTCGCCGACCGGTTCGCCGTGCACGTCCGCATTTCCTACCTCGGCCCGGCAGCCGAGGCCGCCGGGCTGGTTGCACCACTGCGGGCGGCCGCGTCTGTCCTCGCGGACACCCTGGGTCCGATGCCGTACGCGTCCTTCGCGCAGATCCACAACGATCCAGCGGATCCGGCACCGTTCATGGAGCGCACCGCGATGCTCCACTCACTGACCGCCGAGGCCGTCGAGGAGATCCTGGCCGCTGCTGGGCCGACGGCCGACTGCCCGGTGCACTTCGTCGAGTTGCGTCACCTCGGCGGCGCCCTGGCCCGGACCGCGGACAACGCCGTCGGACACCGGGACGCCCAGTTCGCACTCTGGATCGTGGGTGTCGGGGCGCCCGACGACTTCACCGCGATGAACGCCTACGCCGACCAGGTTCTGCAGCGAATGCGCCCCTGGTCCACCGGCGGACGTTACCTGAACTTCATGGCCGCCCAGGACACCAAAGCCTCCGACGTGAGCGCCGCCTACGACGAAACCGACTACCCCAGGCTCCGCAGCATCAAAAGACGCTTCGACCCGGACAACCTCTTCCGCCTGAACCACAACATTCCCCCCGAGGAGCGCCCGATGCCTGACGACAAACTGCAGCTTCTGATCGACCACGCCGCGATCGCCGATGCACTGCACCGCTACACGGCCGGACTCGACCACGGCGACGCCGATCTGCTCACCTCCTCACTGACCGAGGACGCCATGGTCGACCTGACACCGGCCACGAGCAAGATCGGCCTCGACTTCCCCGCGCTCAAGCCGCGCGACACCGTCGTGGGAGCGCTCATCCCGGCGGTCGGCCCGCTCGACACCAGCCACGTGATCAGCAACATCCGCGCCACCGTGCACGGCGACACCGCCCACGTGAACTGCTACGCAATGGCTCAGCACTACCTGCCCCAGGAAGGCCCCAAGCCCGACCGGACCCGGCACGCGCTGATGATGAACCGCTACGACGCGGACCTGACGCGCGACGGAAGCACATGGCGCATCAGCCGGCTGACGATCGACAACGCCTGGTTCGAGGGCGACGCAACCGTCCTGCTTCCCGGCGACTGACTCCAGGGCGCGACCGTCTCACCGGGGTGGCCCCCCTCTGCAGGGCACCGCCCCGGTACTGCCGGGCCCCACCAACACTGCGGCAGACGCGAGCCGCACCCCCTTACTCACGAAACGAAACCGCCACTGGCGGGCCGGCCGCACCCAAGCCTTCAATGCCCGCACTCCACGATCCGTTCGGGAGCGTTCCGCGTGTCCACCACCCCCGATGAGCCCCGACCTCCGCAGCACTCACACAGCGTTCAGGAACGGCTCAAAGCCCTCATGCGGGACTTCCGCCACGGCGTGTGGCAGCCGACCGGTCTCGAGTATCGCCTGGCCGAGCTTCTTGCACAGTCGGCCGCCGGGACCGGGTCGCTCAGCGCGGTCAGTATCCGGACCGTGCTGTGGGAGGGCTCGATGGCGGCCATCCACGAGAACGGCGGACGTTTCGCCACCCTTCTGGCCGACCTGCTGCCGCTGGTCGAGAAGCCCGACGCAGCCGCGCTGCACACTGCCGGACTCGCGCTCGACCTCGTCGAGACGATCACGCAGACGGCCCCGCCCCGACAGACCTCTCCCCCACCGCAGGAATGCCCCTGTCCGAGCCTGGCAGGCGACCACCAGAGTGAAACGCCATCCCCGCCCCGGTCACCGCGTCTTCGCGAGGACGGCAGCCGGCTGCGCGTGGACGCCGCACGGAATCACGCCCGCCTGCTCGACGCCGCGGCACAGATAGCGCGGGAGCATGGACTGAAGCAGCTCACCATGGAAGCGGTGGCCACCGCGGCAGGTGTGGGCAAAGGCACGGTTTTTCGGCGATTCGGCGACCGCACGGGGCTGATGCAAGCCCTGCTGCAGCACTCCGAGGACACCTTCCAGGCTGCTCACCTCAGCGGCCTGGACCAGCCAGACGGCCGTGATGAGGCCATCGAGCAGCTTCGTGCATTCGGCGTGGCCGCCATACGACGCTATGCCCAGGAGATGGAGCTCCAGCTAGCCGCCGAGCCGTCCCCCCACCAACGCTACCGGCGCGCACCTCGCCGCTCGTACCACGAGCGGGTCAGCGTCCTGCTGAGCCTGGCTGCACCGCAAGCAGACGCGGAACTGCTCAGCCACGCGCTGCTGGCCTACCTGGAGCCCGCCCTTCTCTGGCATCTGAGCAACCAATGCAACCTACCCCTGCAGCGGCTGGAAAGCAGCTGGCTCGAACTGGTCTCCCGCGTCACCCAAGAAACCACTGCTCCACGCAACGTGGTGCACAAGGCAAATCTAGAGAAAACGAGCGAGTGATGGCTTTCTCAAGCAGCTCCAACCCCCACCTGAGCAATGGCGAGCACACGGCCGAGATCAATGATTTCACCCTGCACTACACCGTGCGCGGCGCCGGGCCTGTTCTCCTCTTCCCGTCTCCCGGCTGGGGCCCCGCGGTTGCCTCCTACGTGCCGATGCCGGGACTCGAGGAACGCTGCACGGTCGTCTACTTCGACACCCGGCACAGCGGGAAGTCCACCGGGCCGGAGGATCCGGGCCAGTACACCCTGGAACACTTCGTCGCCGACATTGACGCTCTCCGCATCCACCTCGCGCAGGACCGCGTGTTTCTCGCAGGTCACTCGGGAGGCGGTCACCAGGTGCTCGCCTACGGCATCGCTCACAGTGAGCGACTCCTCGGCATCATCGCAATCGACGCGATCATCGCCGCGGACGATGTCCGCATGGGTGAGATGATGCGACGGATCAACGAGCGGCGGACGCAGCCGTTCTACCTGGAGCACCCGACCTACATCGACAACGCGATGGCGTTGATGAGCGGCGCGGGCGGGAGCGCGCAGCCAACGATCGAGCAAGTTCTCGACGCAACCGGGGCGTTCTACTTCCACGCCCCGAAGCTCGCTGCCGACGCCTTCGCTGCGATGGAGTTCGACGGCCACGTCCTCGCGTACACACAGGCGTCGGGGTTCCAGAGCAGGAACCTGCTCTTGGAACTCCCGCAGATCACCGCTCCCACCCTGTTCATCTACGGCGACGACGACTTCCAGTGCGACCCGGTGTCCCAGGGAGAGCGCGCCCACGCGGTTCTGCCGACCTCGCAGCTCGAGATCATCGCGGACGCGGGCCACATGCCCTGGATCGAGCAGCCCGCCCTGTTCGCGGCTGCCTGCAACGCCTGGCTCGAGCGAGTGCAGGCCTGAACGCAGCCGCCCGGGTCACCTTGCCGACCGGATGAAGACGGCGACGAGGTGGAGTCCGGCGAGCTGGACGGTGGCGGTCTCGTCGTATCCAGCGGCCAGGTCGTGCGACTGCTTCAGGCGGTTGATGCACCGCTCGACGGTGTTGCGCTGCTTGTAGGCGTCACGGCCGAAGACGGTCGTCCCGCCTACAGGCGCGCCGGCGCGATCTCCGAGCACTGCCGCGCATCGGCGGGGACTGATGCCGACAGACGCGCATACCCGGCCTGTGTGGCTGGGCTGGTTACCTTTCGGGGATGACCACCACCCAGGACTTCGCCGCCTACATCGCCGGTCTCCCCCGCGTCATCGCCGGAGCCGCCGCGCTCTTCCGGGACGCGGACGGCCGGGTGCTCCTGGTCGAGCCCAACTACAGTGAGGGCTGGGTGCTTCCGGGCGGCACCGCCGAGTCGGACGAGGGCGAGAGCCCGCGGCAGGGCGCGCGCCGCGAGACCGCGGAGGAGATCGGACTGGACCGCGAGCTGGGGCGGCTGCTCGCGGTGGACCGGGTGCCCAGGACGGGCCGCCCGCCGCTGGTCGCCTAACCTGTAAGACGGCGGGGTGCTCACCGAGGACGAGTTCAAGGCGACCCGCCTCCAGGAGGAGGAACTGCCGTCCTGGCGCCTCATCCCGCGCGAGGAGTTCGCCGAGCACCTTCCGGGTTCCCTCGGCCGTCGCGTCCTGGCCGCGCTGGACGTACTGGCCGACGGCTCGGGCACGGTGGAGCTGGAGAACGGTCACAGGGTGGGCTGACCGGGGCGGGCGCAGCGGTCCGTGCGCACGGACCGGCCCGGACGGGCGGCCTGATATCCGTTCGCCCGATCCGGATCACCCGGCCTACCCTCGAAGCCGTGTCCAAGCCCCTCGTCGCCCTCCTCGGCGGCGCCGGCGTCTCCACTGCATCCCCCCTCCTACTGTGGAGACCGTGACGGGAGGGATAGTTGGGGGTCGTGGCATCCAGGAAGCACATGTACGACGCCGAGTTCCGTGAGGGGGCGGTACGGATCGTGACGGAGACCGGGAAGCCGATTCCGGAGGTGGCCGACGATCTGGGCAGTCGCCTGACGAGGTGTCGGGAAAGTCGGCAAGTGGTCAGTATGAGTCCTGAAAAACCCGGGGAGAGCTGCCCGTGCACGCGACTCGTTGTAGGATGAGGAAACAGCCCTTGACCTGCAAGAACGCAGGCAGGGAGCCGAGTCTCCGGGAGTCCCCGATGCTGCGTACCATGTTCAAATCCAAGATCCACCGTGCCACCGTCACTCAGGCCGACCTGCACTACGTGGGCTCCGTCACCATCGACGCCGACCTGCTGGACGCCGCCGATCTGCTGCCCGGTGAGCTGGTCCACATCGTCGACATCAGCAACGGCGCCCGCCTGGAGACGTACGTCATCGAGGGCGAGCGGGGCACCGGTGTCATCGGGATCAACGGGGCCGCCGCCCACCTCGTGCATCCCGGAGACCTGGTGATCATCATCAGTTACGCTCAGGTGTCCGACGCCGAGGCGCGGGCGCTTCGGCCCCGGGTCGTGCACGTGGACTCCGCCAACCGGATCGTGGGCCTGGGCGCCGATCCGTCCGAGCCGGTGCCGGGTTCCGAGCAGGCGCGCAGCCCGCAGGCCGTCACCGCCTGACCACCACACCAGGAGAAGGCCCATGAGCGAGATCGAGATCCGCGACGACCGGGCGGCGGGCCGCCTGGAGGCGATCGGCGACGGCGAAGTCGTAGGCCACATCGAGTACTTCGTCCTCGAATCCCCCCAGCGAGCCCTCGTCCCGGTCCACACGATCGTGGAACCGGCCCACGAGGGAAAGGGCATCGCGGGTTCACTGGCCCGCGAGCTGTACGGCATCGCCGCGCGTGAGGGCGTCGTCGTCGCCCCGCTCTGCCCCTACGTCGTGAAGTGGGCGGCCCGCCACCCCGACGAGGCCCCGGCCGCCGACCCCGCGCTGCAGAAGGCGGCGATGGAGTGGCTGACCGCGCATCCCGGCCGCTTCTAGACGGACCTGGGTAACGGACCTGGGTAACGGTTCCGAAAGGAAGGGTCCCGCCCGCGTGCTCGCCCTGCTCCACACCTCGCCCGCCCACGTCCCGGTCTTCGACGCCCTGCGCGACGAGGACCACCAGGGCCTGGAACTACGGCACTTCGTCGACGAGGAGTTGCTCGCACGGGCCCGCCGCGAGGGCCCGGAAGCGGTGACCGACGCGGTACGGGACGTGCTGGAGGAGGCCGTCGCCGAAGGGGCCCGGGCGGTGCTGTGCACCTGCTCGACCATCGGCGCGGTGGCCGAGTCGGCCGGAGCCGACGCCGGTGTGCCGGTGCTGCGTGGTGACCGCCCCATGGCGGCGGCGGCCGTTGCCGCCGGTGCACGGGTCGTCGTAGCCGCCACGCTGGAGAGCACCCTGGGGCCGACCGTGGCGCTGGTCGAGGAGGAGGGCCGCCGCATCGGCCGCCCCGTCGCCGTCCGCACCCTGCTCGTCGACGGCGCCTGGGCCCGCTTCGAGGCCGGCGACACCGAGGGCTGCGCCCGTCTGGTCGCCGATGCCGTGGACACGGTCGGGGACGCCGACGCGATCGTTCTCGCCCAGGGGTCCATGGCCGGCGCCCAGCATCTGACGACCACCTCGGTCCCGGTGCTGTCGAGCCCACGGCTGGGACTGGGGGCGGGGGCTCGGGCGGTGCGATTCGGGTGAGTTCGGCGGGGTGGGCCCCACGCGTGTGGGGTGACCCCGGTGGAATTCGGGCCACGTGTGTCGGGTGAGTCCGGTGGGGTCCGGAGGTTGCGCGCCGGGTGAGTTCGGCGGGGCCCGGGAGCTGTGCACCGGGGAGTCCCGCAGGACCCTGGGACTGTGCGTCGGATGGGCCCGCCGGCGCCCGGATGGTGCGCGTCGGCCCCGTCCGCCGCCTCCCCGGCGCGCGTGTCGGGTGAGCCCGCCCGGGTGAGTGGCGGCGCGAGTGACGGGTAGGCGGGGGAGTAGTCCAGAGCCGACGCACCCACAGGCTGGAGGACACCATGACCAACCCGTATCCCGACCCTGTACCGCCGGGACCGACCCCGGGCCCCGACCCCGTACCCCCGGGACCGACTCCAGGCCCCGGCCCCACGCCGGGTCCTGGCCCGACCCCGGACCCGGAACCCCCGGCGCCCCGGCCGACGCCACCGCCCGGCCCGGGCCCCGGCCCCGTCCCCGGCCCGTCTCCGGTCCCACCCGGCCCGACCCCGGAGCCCTCCCCGTCGCCGATCCCGCCGGGCCCGGAACCCGTACCGAACCCGGAGCCGGGACCGCCGCTCACCTGAAGTCGGCCACATGAAGCCGCTAGCGCGAACCGGCCGCATGAAGCCGGCCGCACGAAGCCGCTCACCGGAAGCCGCTAGCCCGAGCCGGCGCATGAAGCCGGCCGCTGGAGCCGGGTACCTGCCAGTCGGCCGCCGGCCGCCGGCCGCCGGGAGTCGGCCACGGCGCCCGGCCCCGCTGAGCCCGTCGCCCCGGCCGCCCTCCTGGCAGGATGGCCGACATGGAACGTGTGCTTGGAATCGGCGGACACTTCATGCGGGCCGGCGACCCGGCGGCCCTCAGCGCCTGGTACCGCGACTGCCTCGGGCTGGACGCCGACGAGCAAGGGCTGTGGGAGCAGGAAGCCGGGCCGACGGTGTTCGCGGCCTTCCCGGCCGACACCGACTACTTTGGATCCCGGACCCAGCAGACCATGCTCAACTTCCGGGTCCGCGACCTCGACGCGATGCTCGCGCAACTGCGTGCCAAGGGCGCGGAGGTGGACGTGGAGACGCAGGAGATGGACGGCGTCGGACGGTTCGGCTGGGTCACCGATCCCGAGGGCAACCGGATCGAACTGTGGCAGCCCGCCTGACCGGATCCCCGGCAGGCGGGCTCGGCACAGCAGCGCACGGGGTCAGGCGGTGACCTCGGAGCGGTCACCGCCCCAGAGGGTGTGGAACGAGCCGTCCCGGTCCACCCGGCGGTACGTGTGCGCCCCGAAGAAGTCCCGCTGCCCCTGCGTGAGCGCCGCGGGCAGCCGCTCGGCGCGCAACGCGTCGTAGTACGCGAGGGCGGCCGAGAAGCCGGGCGTCGGGACGCCCTGGCGGGTCGCCGCGACGACTACTTCGCGCCAGTCGTCCTGCGCCGCCGCGATCTCCTGCGCGAACGTCTCGTCGGAGAGCAGGCTCGGCAGATCCGCGCGGGCGTCGTACGCGGTGCGGATCCGGTCGAGGAAGGCCGCGCGGATGATGCAGCCGCCGCGCCAGATGGAGGAGACCGCGCCGAGGTCGACGTTCCAGTCGTACTCCTCGCTGCCCGCCGCGATCTCGTGGAAGCCCTGCGTGTACGACACGATCTTCGACGCGTACAGCGCCTGCTCGACCCGGTCCGCGAAGGCCCCCGCCTCGGCCTCGCCCAGCGGGGTCGCCGTCGGTCCGGCCAGACCCCGTGAGGCCTCGCGCAGTGCCGCGTGCCCGGAGATCGAGCGGGCGAAGACCGCCTCCGCGATGCCGGAGACCGGGACGCCGAGGTCGAGGGCGATCTGCACCGTCCAGCGGCCCGTGCCCTTCTGTTCGGCCTGGTCGACGACGACGTCCACGAACGGCTTGCCGGTGGCCGCGTCCACGTGGGACAGCACCTCGGCGGTGATCTCGATCAGGTAGGAGTCGAGCCGGCCCGTGTTCCAGGTGCGGAAGATGTCGGCAATCTGCGCGGGGGAGTACCCGGCGACATCGCGCAGCAGCTGGTACGCCTCGCCGATCAGCTGCATGTCGGCGTACTCGATGCCGTTGTGCACCATCTTCACGAAGTGCCCGGCGCCGTCGGGACCCACATGGGTCACACAGGGCGCCCCGTCCTCCGCCTTCGCGGAGATCTTCTCCAGCATCGGACCGAGCGAGTCGTACGACTCCTTCGGGCCGCCCGGCATGATGCTCGGTCCGTTCAGCGCGCCCTCCTCGCCGCCGGAGACGCCCATGCCGACGAAGTGGATGCCCTGTTCGCGCAGGTCGCGCTCGCGGCGGCGGGTGTCCGCGAAGTGCGCGTTGCCGCCGTCGATGATCATGTCGCCGGGTTCGAGGAGCGGGGCGAACTCCTGGATCACCGCGTCCGTCGGCTCACCGGCCTTGACCATGATGACCAGGCGACGCGGACGCTCCAGCGCGGTCACGAAGTCCTTGGCCGTCTCCGCCGCGATGAAGTCGCCCTCGCCGCCGAACTCCTCCACCAGGGCGTGGGTGCGGGACGCGGTCCGGTTGTGCACGGCGACCGTATAGCCGTTGCGCGCGAAGTTACGGGCGAGGTTGCGGCCCATGACCGCGAGGCCCGTGACGCCGATCTGCGCTGATGTGCTCATTCGGTTGGCTCCTAAAGATCAGGAAGATCAGGCCCAAAGATCAGGAAGGTCCTGAACATCGGTGGTACCGGTCGTGCCCCGCCAGTATTGCCGCTCGGTCCATCCTGGCCTGCCGGCACCCCGACCGCACGTGCTGACCGCAACCGGAGCGGCCCGCTCGCCACTTGAGCCACAGGGCGGCTGGTTGCCGTCTTGTCATGGCCTGTTCGGGGCGCTTACTTTTGGCCCTCCTGACGTATGTCGTAGGGGGATTCTCCATGGCCGTACGCGGCCGGCACCGCCGGTATCAGCCGAACAGGATCAACCGTTCCTCGCTGCTCACGGTCACGGCGGGCGGTGCGGGCATCGCGATCCCTCTCGTCGGCGCCGGTGCCGGCAGTGCCCAGGCGGCCGATGTGAGCACCTGGAACAAGGTCGCCGCCTGCGAGTCCAGCGGCGACTGGAGCATCAACACGGGCAACGGGTACTACGGCGGGCTCCAGTTCACCCAGTCCACCTGGGAGGCCTACGGCGGCACGGCGTACGCGAGCCGCGCGGATCTGGCCACCCGGGACCAGCAGATCGCCGTGGCGGAGAAGGTGCTCAAGGGCCAGGGGCCCGGCGCCTGGCCGGTGTGCTCGGTGCGCGCCGGGCTCACCCGGGGCGGCGGCACCCCCGACATCCACGTCGGCGGCACGAAGGCCACCGACACGGCGAAGACCAAGGCCCAGGACGCCAAGACGCAGACCGTCAAGCGGTCCGTGAAGGACGTACAGCCGCAGACCACACCGCAGTCCCGCGCGGGCACCGTCGAGATGTACACGGTGGTGCGCGGCGACACCCTCTCCGGGATCGCCGAGACCGAGCGCGTCGACGGCGGCTGGCACGAGCTCTACGCCGCCAACCGCACGACGGTCGGCGACGACCCGGACCTGATCCTGCCGGGCCAGCGGCTGAGCCTGGACGCCAAGGCCGGGGCGAAGGCCCGTACGACGACGAAGCCGGCCACCAGGGCGACCACCAAGTCCGCGACGAAGAAGGCCTCTTCGGACACCGCGGAGAAGAAGACCACCACGAAGAAGTCGACGAGTCGCTCCCTCGTCGCCCCCGTCGACGCACCCATCGGGACGGCGTACCACGCCGAGGGCTCCGCCTGGTCGAAGGGCTACCACACCGGCGTCGACTTCCTTGTCCCGACCGGCACTTCGGTGAAGGCCATCGAGGCGGGGCAGGTGGTCACCGCGGGCTGGGGCGGCTCCTACGGCTACCAGGTGGTGATCCGGCACGCCGACGGGCGCTACTCGCAGTACGCGCACCTGTCCGCGATCTCGGTGCGGGACGGGCAGTCCGTCGGCGCCGGGCAGCGCATCGGGCGGTCGGGGTCCACCGGGAACACCACGGGCCCGCATCTGCACTTCGAGGTGCGGACGGGGCCCGACTTCGGTAGCGACATCGACCCGCTCGCCTATCTGCGGGCCGGTGGCGTCAGGATTTGACTCGGGTGCGATGCCGGTCGTGGACCGGCATCATCACGTACAGCCCGGCGTGGAACGGGCCGAAGTAGCCCTGCGGTTCGGCGTTGCCGGCCGGCTCCAGGGTCTCGTAACCCTCGCCGGCCGGGATCGCCGCGGGGGCCGGGACGAGGAGTTCGCCGGCTCGCGCGGCGACCGTGAGGTCCGTGCCGCGCGCGTCGACGTTCGCGCTCACGTCGACGGGCTGTCCAGGGAGGGCGTCGAGCAACTCCTCGATGGGCGAGGGCGCGACGGGAGCCGCCGTGGCGGACGGTGCGTGCTCGCTCTCCAGCCGCTCCGTGGTCAGCAGGATCAGGCCACCGGCCGCGACCACTCCGGCGCTCAGGGCGAGCAGGGTGCCCGTCGTGCCGTAGCGGAAGGTCTCGCCGAACATCGTGATGCCGACGACGGCCGCCACCACCGGGTTCACGACCGTCAGGACGGCCAGCGGAGCCGCCAGGCCCGCGCCCCGGTAGGAGGCCTGCGAGAGCATCAGACCGGCCACCGCGAACACGGCGATCACGGCCAGGAAGGGGATGTCGGTCGCCGATATCGCGCCGTTGTCCCAGTCGACCGTCACCGTCTTCGTGAACACCGAGGACATGCCGAACGCTATGCCGGACGCGGTCGCCAGCAGCACGCTGCGCACCGCCGGGTGCCGGTGTGCCGCGCGGCCCGCGACCATCAGGGTCGCTACCACCGTGCCGGTGAACACCGCCACGGACACCCGCTGCGCGGTGCTCAGCGAGTGACTGTCGGAGGCGCCGACCAGGGAGAGCAGACCGGCGAGACCGATCGTCGCCATGATCGCGCCGCGCCAGGCGGTGGAACCGGCCTTGCGGCCGACGAACAGGGCCGCCATCGGCAGCGCGAACACGATCGTCAGCGCACCCAGCGGCTGCACCAGGCTCAGCGGGCCGTAGGCCAGCGCCACCACGTGCAGCAGACCGCCGCTGCCGTTCAGCGCGACCGCCGCCCACCAGCTCGGGCGGCGCAGCGGCGCGTACTCCTGGTCGGGAGAGGACACCGCGACCCGCTCCTGCACGATCGCTCCACCCGCGTAGGCCACGGCGGAGACGAGCGACAGCAGGATGGACAACGCGAGGGCGCTCATCGGCAGCTCCTCTGCGTCAGGCGGGCACCTCTGGCACCACGCGGCGAACGGTCGGCTTTCATACAGAACACGATGCCGCTCGATGTTCTTCCCGTCGTCGTACCTGAGCACCGATTGGGTAGTACTGCCGATGGAGTACGAAACCCCCCTTGTCCTCCCCAAGGTGGGTGACACCAGGGGGACACCCCCTGGGTGGAACCCCTAGGAGCCTTGGTACTACTGCTGTTCGTGGACCTCGACCCCGAACTCGCCGCGCTCCGCCCCCTCGGCGGCTTCTTCGTACTACGCACGGGCGCAGCCCCGGACGGCCCGCTGCCGACACTCGCGACGACCTACGAAAACCCGGTGTCGGATGTTTACCGAAATTCCCTGACTTTCCGTGTCCATGCCGTCGCGGAACGTCTCCAGGCCCCTGAGCTGCGCATTGCCGCCTCGATCGCACAACAGGCCCTCGCGGCCCGGCTGTGGTCGGCGGCGCTCGGCTGCGCCGCCCTCTACGGCCGCATCCCGGACCTCGACCCGCACCTGCTGCACTGGGACGCGGGCAGCAGTGCCCCGGACGACCTGTGGCTGGCCGAGGTCCGCCCGCTGCCCGTCGACGCCCTGGCGGACGTCGTGCTCCACGGCCACCTGGAACCCCTGACCGCCGCCCTGGTCGCCCACCACCGCATGTCCGCGGGCCTCCTGTGGGGCAACGCGGCCTCCGCGCTCGCGGGCGCGGCCCGCGAACTCGACCGCTGGGCACGCGCGCGTGGCCGTCCGGAAGTGGCCACGCGCGCGCGTGCCCTCACCGCGGAACTCCTCGCCCACCCCCTCCTCGACGGCACCGGAACCCTCACCGGAACCGCCTTCCGGCGCCGCAGCTGCTGCCTCTACTACCGGGTCCCCGGCGGCGGGGTCTGCGGGGACTGCTCCTTCACACAGCCGCCCGGCTCTTCCGCGAAAGCCGCTTCTGGGTGACCATGAGTGCAATCAGCCGCCGAGATCAAGGGGTTACGGGTGCGAGTGGGACTGCTGACCCGGGAGTACCCGCCGGATGTGTACGGCGGCGCGGGCGTCCATGTGGAGTTCCTGGCCCGGGAGTTGAGGCCCCTGGTAGACCTGGACGTGCACTGCTGGGGCGAGGGCCGCACCGAGGGCGTCGTACGCCACCGCTCCTGGCCGACTCTGGACGGCGCCAACGACGCCCTGCGGACCTTCTCCGTGGACCTCTCCATGGCCGCCGCCCTCGAAGGGCGTGAACTCGTCCACTCCCACACCTGGTACGCCAACCTCGCCGGCCACTTCGCCAAGCTCCTCTACGGCGTCCCGCACGTGATGACGGCCCACTCCCTGGAGCCGCTGCGCCCCTGGAAGGCCGAGCAGCTCGGCGGCGGATACGCCCTCTCCAGCTGGGCCGAGCGCACCGCGATCGAGGCCGCGGACGCCGTGGTCGCCGTATCCGGAGCCATGCGCGAGGACATCCTCGCCTGCTACCCGTCGCTGGACCCCGCCACGGTGCGGGTCATCCACAACGGCATCGACACCACGCTCTACCGCCCCGACCACGGCACCGACGTGCTCACCCGGCTCGGCATCGACCCCGACCGCCCCTACGTCCTGTTCGTCGGCCGCATCACCCGCCAGAAGGGCGTGCCCCATCTGCTGCGCGCGGTGCGCGGTCTCGACCCCGCCGCGCAGGTCGTACTGTGCGCGGGCGCGCCCGACACGCCGGAGATCGACCGGGAGTTCCGTGAGCTCTTCGAGGAGCTGAGCCGGGTCCGCGAGGGCGTGCACTGGATCCCCGAGATGCTGCCCCGCCCGGAGGTCGTCCAGCTCCTCACCCACGCCACCGTGTTCGCCTGCCCCTCGGTCTACGAGCCCCTCGGGATCGTCAACCTGGAGGCGATGGCCTGCGGTACGGCCGTGGTCGCCTCTCGGGTCGGGGGCATCCCCGAGGTGGTCGCGGACGGCGAGACCGGCCTGCTGGTGTCCGTCGAGGAAAACTTCGAGGAGAACCTGACGACGGCCCTCGACTCCGTCCTCGCCGACCCGGAGACTGCGAAGCGCATGGGCGAGGCGGGGCGGAAGCGCGCGGTGGGCGAGTTCGGCTGGGACGCCGTGGCGCTGCGCACCGCGCGGCTCTACGCGGAGATCCTCAAACAGGCTTAGTGTGCGCTGCTCAGGGGCAGGCTGGGATCAACCAGGGTGAGGGGAGCGGCCATGCGTCGTGGTGGTCCTTCGGTGCTCGGAATCGTGCTCGCGGGTGGTGAGGGCAAGCGACTGATGCCCCTGACCGCGGACCGCGCGAAACCGGCGGTCACGTTCGGCGGGACGTACCGTCTCGTGGACTTCGTGCTGTCCAATCTCGTCAACGCCGACGTCCTGCGCATCTGCGTCCTCACGCAGTACAAGTCGCACTCGCTGGACCGCCACATCACCACCACCTGGCGCATGTCCAGCCTGCTCGGCAACTATGTGACCCCGGTGCCCGCCCAGCAGCGCCTGGGCCCGCGCTGGTACCTCGGCAGCGCCGACGCGATCCTCCAGTCGCTGAACCTGATCTACGACGAGCGCCCCGAGTACGTCGCCGTCTTCGGCGCCGACCACGTCTACCGCATGGACCCGCGGCAGATGCTCGCCCAGCACATCGACAGCGGTGCGGGCGTCACCGTGGCCGGAATCCGCGTTCCGCGCGCGGAGTCCTCGCAGTTCGGCGTGATCACCCCGGGCTCGGACGGCCAGACGGTCGAGCGCTTCCTGGAGAAGCCCGCCGACCCGCCGGGCCTGGTCGACGACCCGGAGTGCGTCTACGCCTCGATGGGCAACTACATCTTCACCACCAAGACCCTCATAGAGGCCCTCCAGCGGGACGCGGAGGACATCGGCTCGGTGCACGACATGGGCGGCTCGATCCTGCCCGCGCTCACCGACCGGGGCGAGGCCGCGCTCTACGACTTCAGCGCCAACCACGTCCCCGGCGAGACCACCCGCGACCAGGGCTACTGGCGGGACGTCGGCACCCTGGACGCGTACTACGACGCCCACATGGACCTCATCGCCGAGCGCCCCGCCTTCAACCTCTACAACCGCAACTGGCCCATCTACACCCACTCCGGCCAGCTCTCCCCGGCCCGCTTCAACGCCGGCGGCATGGCCAGCGAGTCGATCATCAGCTCCGGGTGCCTCATCCGCGGCCAGGTCACGCGCTCGGTGCTCTCCCCGGGCGTGGTGGTCGATCCGGGAGCGGTCGTCCAGGGCTCGATCCTGCACGACAACGTCCACATCGGGCGGGGCGCGGTGGTCCGGGGCGCCGTCCTGGACAAGAACGTCGAGGTACCGCCCGGCGCGACGATAGGCGTCAACCCGGAGCGCGACGCCGACCTGTACACGGTCTCCAAGGGCGGCGTCATCGCCCTGGGGAAGGGCCAACTGGTCACGTAGCAGCGGACATCGGCCCCGGTGCGTCCCGACCGCACCGGGGCTTTGCCGTGCCATGACCCAAGCTTGTCATGTCCCTGGACGGAATGCGGAATCCGTGTTGTCATGCCAACTGCTGCCCATGACAACGTTGTTATGGAGGTTCCGTGCGCATCAGACGTCTCAGAGACCGACTCGCGTTGCTCCTCGCGCTGGTACTCGGCATCGCCGCCCTGGCCGCCGTCCCCACCGCGAACGCCACCACCGCAGAGGACCCCGTGCAGATCCACGGCCTGAAGGGCGAGTACTACACCCAGTCCGCCCCGGGCGCATTCGACTTCGCCGGCCTCAAGGCCACCGGCGTCGACCCGAACCTCGACTTCGACAACCTCGAACCCCGACTCGCCTTCACCACCGGCCAGTCGGACGACGTCAGCATCCGCTGGACGGGCAAGATCGTCCCGACGAAGTCCGGCCCCCACACCTTCTCGATCATCGGCGACAACGGCTTCCGCCTCTGGATCGGCGGACAGCTCCTCATCGACCACTGGGTCGACGACTGGGACAGGGAACAGACCGCCGCCCCCGTCGAGTTGACCGCCGGCACGGCCTACGACATCAAGGTCGAGTACTTCGAGCACTACGGAGGCTCCAACCTCCACCTCCGCTGGACCGAACCCGGCGGCACCAAGGTCCCCGTCCCGCAGTCGGCCTTCCGCCTCCCCGACGGCTACGACTACGACGGCGCCCTCGCCACCACGGTCACCGGCACCGGCCGCACCCTCGAGCTCGACTTCGCCCAGCCCCTCGCCGCACCCCCGGCCGACCTCACCGACCACCTCGAAGCGGTGATCGGCGGCGCCAAGTGGCCGCTGGGGACGGCTCAGTTGGACCCGGCGGACTCGCGGACCCTGCTCGTCCCCCTCACCGAACCCGTCGTCGGCAACAAGACGGGCACCGCCCCCGGCACCGCCGACATCCGCTACGACGGCGAAGCCGGCCTCGCCGCGGCCGATGGCAACGTTATCAACGCCTTCTGGAGCACCGGCCCGAACCACTCCACCTACGAACTGCGCACCCAGTGGGCCGACCAGGTGGGCCCGCACAATGCGCTCCCCGAGTATCCGCGCCCCCAGCTCACCCGCACCGACTGGCGCAACCTCAACGGCAGTTGGCAGTTCGCGGCAGCCACAGCGGGCGAGTCCCCGCCCGTCGGCCGGAACCTCGCCGAGCGCATCCTCGTCCCGTACCCCGTCGAGTCCCAGCTCTCGGGCCTGGAACGGCACGAGGACCGCATGTGGTACCGCCGCACCTTCACCGTCCCCAGCGACTGGAAGGTCGGCTCGGGCAAGCGGCTGCTGCTCAACTTCGGCGCCGTCGACTGGCGGGCCGAGGTCTACGTCAACGGCACGAAGGTCACCGAACACCAGGGCGGCTACGACAAGTTCAGCGCCGACGTCACCGACGCCCTGAAGCCCGGCCGTACCCAGGAGCTGATCGTCGGCGTCTACGACCCCACCGACGCGGCGAACGGCGAGAACCCCCCGATCGGCAAGCAACGCCTCGACCCGAGCGGTATCTGGTACACCCCGACCTCCGGCATCTGGCAGACGGTCTGGATGGAACCGGTCGCCCCCGACCACGTCGACTCCCTCAAACTCACCCCGGACGTCACCAAGAGCCAACTCACCGTCGAGGCGAAGGGAGTTCGGGACGGCGTACCGATCACGGCGACGGCGTACGACGGAAAGCGCGAGGTCGCGACAGCACACGGCCGCACCGGCGGCCCACTGACCCTGACCATCACGAATCCCCGACTCTGGTCGCCCGACAACCCGTTCCTCTACGACCTGAAGGTCACCGTCGGCAAGGACCGGGTCGGCAGCTACTTCGGGATGCGCTCGATCGCCGTCGAGAAGGTCAACGGCGTCCCGCGCACGGTCCTCAACGGCAAGCCCGTCTTCATGATGGCCACCCTCGACCAGGGTTTCTGGCCGGACGGCCTCTACACCGCGCCGACCGACGAGGCACTCGCCCATGACCTCAGGGTGCACAAGGAGTTGGGCTTCAACGCGGTGCGCAAGCACATCAAGGTCGAGCCCGACCGCTGGTTCTACTGGGCCGACCGGCTCGGCCTCATGGTGTGGCAGGACATGCCGGCGATGACCGCCGGGGTGAACCCGTCCGCCGCCGCCCGCGCCGAGTACGAGCGCGAGCTGAAGCGGATGATCGACCAGCACATCAGCAGCCCGTCGATCGTCATGTGGGTGACGTTCAACGAGGGTTGGGGCCAGTACGACGAGGCCCGCATCGCCGACCAGGCCAAGGCCTGGGACCCGACGAGGCTCGTCAACAGCATGTCCGGCATCAACCTCGGCGTGGACGGCGGCACCGGCGACATCATCGACGAGCACGGCTATCCCAGCCCCGCCCTGCCACCCCACCCGGACGGTCAACGCGCCCTGGTCAGCGGGGAGTACGGCGGTCTCGGGCTCGCGGTGCCGGGACACGCGTGGTCTGTCCAGCAGTCGTACGTCGACGTCGACCCGGCCGCCTACACCGACGACTACCTCGCCAAGCTCGCGGAGGTGCACGCCCTGACCTGCCAGGGGAGCAACGGCGCGGTCTACACGCAGATCTCCGACGTCGAGGGCGAGCTGAATGGCCTGATGACGTACGACCGCCGGGTGCTCAAGCCCGACGCGCAACGGGTGAAGGCCGCTCAGCAGGCCCTGATCCGCGACGCCTCGCAGGCGACCCCCGCAGGGTGCCCCACCACCTGAACTCCCTTGGAGGACCCATGAGATGGACCCGGCGCCTGCGGTTGTGCATGGCGGGGGCGGTGGCAGTGTCCGCGCTGTTCGCCGCCCCCGCCGCGGCCGAAGCCTCTGCCGACGGTCAACTCACCGACCTGGTCAACCCGTTCATCGGCACCGAGAACGACGGCAACACCTATCCCGGCGCCGCCGTGCCCTTCGGCATGGTGCAGTTCTCGCCGGACACCGGCCACAACACCGGCTACGACTACTCCCAGACCCACATCCGCGGCTTCTCCCTCGTGCACCTCTCCGGCGTCGGCTGCGGGCTGGGCGGCGACCTGCCCGTACTGCCCACGACCGGCGAGGTGACGCAGACGGACTACGCCCAGTACGCGGCCGAGTTCAGCCACGACGGCGAGCACGCGAGCCCCGGCTACTACCAAGTCGGCCTGAAAACGGGCATCGAGGCCGAACTGACGGCGACCGCGCGCACCGGCGTCCAGCGCTACACGTTCCCGGCCACCGACAAGGCCAACGTCCTGCTCAACGCGGCCCAGTCGCTGCACAGCGGCGTCTCCTCGAAGGTCGATGTCCTCGACAACCGGACCGTGCGCACCACCATCACCGGCCGCGGCTTCTGCCAGGACACCAAGCCGTACACCGTCTACACGATCACCCGCTTCGACCGGCCTTTCGCCGCGTACGGCACTTGGAACGGTCCAACGGTGACGGCCGGTTCGAGGAGCGGGAGCGGCGGCGCGTACGTCCGCTTCGACACGACCAAGGACCGTACCGTCGAGGCGACCACGGCCCTCTCGTACGTCGACGCGCGCGGCGCGGCGGTCAACCTCCGTGCGGAGGGCGGGAGTTCCTTCGACGCCGTGCGCCACCGGGCCCAACAGGCCTGGGAGGACCGGCTCGACGACGTACGCGCCCAAGGAGGCTCCGACAGTCTGCGCCGGACCTTCTACTCGTCCTTGTACCGGTCCTTCCTCGCGCCGAACATCGGCAGCGACGCCGACGGCCGCTACACCGGCTGGGACCAGAAGATCCACCGCGCGAAGGGCTTCACCTACTACCAGAACTGGTCCCTGTGGGACACCTACCGCACCCAGTCCCAGCTCCTCGCCCTCCTCGCACCCCGCGAGGCCCGGGACATGGCGATCTCGGTGATCAAGATCGACGAGGAGAGCGGCTGGCTGCCCAAGTGGGGCTACGGCACGGTCGAGACGAACATCATGACCGGCGACCCGGTCACACCGTTCCTGACGAACGCCTATCAGCAGGGACTGCTCAAGGGCTACGAGGACCGCGCCTACCGGGCGTTGAAGCAGAACGCCGACGGCGTGCCGCCCGCCGACTCGGCGGCCGTGGGCCGGGAGGCGAACAAGGAGTACATCGCGAACGGCTTCGCGCCGTACATCAAGGACCGCCCGCACGCGAAGCCCGGTGACTCCGACTACGACCACGGCGCCTCGGCCACCCTGGAGTACGCCCTCTCGGACGCGATGCTCGCACAGATGGCCCGCGACCTCGGGCACGACGGCGACGCCGCGCGCTATGCCGCCCGCGCCCAGAACTACCGGAACATCTTCGACCCGTCGACCGGCTTCTTCCGCGCCCGCGACACCTCCGGCGCCTTCGCCGGTCCCGCCGACCCTGCCCAGAGCGAGGGCTTCCACGAGGGCACGTCGTGGCAGTACCAGTGGCTGGTGCCGCAGGACCTGCCCGGCATGGTCGACCTCATCGGAGGCCAGCAGGCGGCCAACGCCCGGCTCGACTCCTTCTTCGCCTACGACCAACTGCTCGCCGACCCCGCGAAGACCGCCCGCGAGGTGTGGGTCAACGGGCCCTACGACTACTACAACGCCGACAAGTACAACCCGCAGAACGAGCCCGACCTCATCGCCCCGTACACGTACCTGTCGACCGGACAGCCGTGGAAGACGACCGACGTCGTCCATGCGGCGCTGACCCTGTTCACGGACGGCCCGACCGGCATGACCGGCAACGACGACCTCGGCACGATGTCCGCCTGGAACGTGCTGTCGTCGATCGGGATCTTCCCGGTGCAGCCCGGCTACGCCACCTGGGGCCTGTCCACGCCCGTCTTCGACCGGGTCGACCTGACCCTGGACCGCCGCTACTACCCGCACGGCGCCCTGACCATCAAGGCGCCCGGCACAGACGCCGGCGACCGCTACATCCAGGCGGCCCGGACGGACGGGACGCCGTACGACCGCACCTTTCTGACGACCGGCCTGCTGCGCTCCGTGCGGGTGCTGGACTTCACGGTCGGCCCGCACCCGTCGGAGTGGGGTACGTCACCCCAGGCGGGACCACCGGCACTGAAGTGATCTCAGGCGCCACTGGAGTCCCGCCCCTCCCACGGGGGCGGGACGGGGGCGAGTCGTTACCTGCTGTTAACTGTGCGTAGCTTGATCGTACTTGACCGTAATCGCTTGTCGGCGCTTGACTGCTTGCTCACCCCTAGTCGACGCGAGGCAAGCCTTTGACTTCCGACCTGCTCGCTCCACTCGACCTGGCGTTCTGGAACATCGAGTCCGACCGGAACCCGATGCACCTGGGCGCACTCGGCGTCTTCTCCGCGCACTCGCCGACCGCGGGAGCCCACGCAGCCGACCTCCTCGCCGCCCGCGCCGCCGCCGTTCCCGGACTGCGGATGCGCATCCGGGACATATGGCAGCCGCTGTCCCTGTCCTTCGGGAGCGCCACCCGCGAGGAGGACCCCGACTTCGACCCCCTGCACCACGTGCGGCTGCACGCCCCCACCGCCGACTTCCAGGAGGTCGCCGGCCGGCTGATGGAACGCCCGCTGGAGCGCGGCCGGCCCCCGTGGGAAGCGCATGTGCTGCCCGGCGAGGACGGTGTCTCCTTCGCCGTGCTGTTCAAGTTCCACCACGCCCTGGCCGACGGACTGCGCGCGCTGACGCTCGCCGCCGCCATCCTCGACCCGATGGACATGCCCGAGCGGCGGCCCCGCCCCGAGGAGCCCGCGCGCGGCCTGCTGCCCGACGTACGCAAGCTGCCCGGGCTGCTGCGGGGCGCGTTGTCCGACGTCGGCCGGGCCCTCGACATCGGGGCGTCCGTCGCCCGCTCGACCCTCGACGTCCGCTCGTCGGCGGCGCTGGCCTCCGAGCCGTCGGGCACCCGCCGTACCGCCGGAGTCGTCGTCGACCTCGACGACGTGCACCGCATCCGCAAGACCGTCGGCGGGACCGTCAACGACGTGCTCATCGCCGTCGTCGCGGGCGCCCTGCGCCGCTGGCTCGACGAACGCGGCGACAGCAGCGAGGGCGTCGCGCCCCGCGCCCTGATCCCCGTCTCCAAACGCCGCCCGCGCAGCGCCCAGCCGCAGGGCAACCGGCTCTCCGGCTATCTGATACGGCTGCCCGTCGACGACCCCGACCCGCTCGGGCGGCTCGACTCCGTGCGCACGGCCATGGACCGCAACAAGGACGCCGGCCCCAACCGGGGCGCGGGCGCCGTCGCCCTGCTCGCCGACCACGTACCGGCGCTCGGCCACCGGCTCGGCGGACCCTTCGCCGCGCAGGCCGCCCGGCTCTGGTTCGACATCCTGGTCACCAGCGTTCCGCTGCCGAGCATCGGTCTGAAGCTCGGCGGCAACCCGGTCACCGCGGTCTTCCCGTACGCCCCGCTGGCCCGCGGCCAGTCCCTCGCGGTCGCCGTCTCCACGTTCCGGGGACACGTCCACTACGGCCTCGTCGCGGACGCGGCGGCCGTACCGGATCTCGACCTGTTCGCCCGTGCCCTCACCGAGGAGGTGGAGACACTCATCACCGCCTGCGGGTCGTGACGTGGCACGGGTTTGGTGCTGCGGCCCGGCGCTCCGTAAAATTCCCTGTTCGACGGCCGGTGCGCTCTGAGCGCCGCCGCGGACGACCCAAGGAAACGGCAGCGCGATGACGGTGACAGAGAACGGCTCCACGACCCCGGACGAGGTCGTGTACGGGCCCGGCATCGACCCCGAGCGGCTGGCCGTCTGCCTCAGCGTGCTCGACGAACTGGAGAAGATCGACGTCGACCACCCCGACGCGATCACCGTGCGCCGGGCCACCGCGGGCATCTACCGCAGCGTCAAGCAGCGCCGCCGCCAGGAGCGCCGGGCGGCGAAGACCGCGCACGACAAGGCCGTCACCGAGTCCACCGCGA
Organism: Streptomyces sp. NPDC001100; assembly: GCF_053598575.1. Taxonomy (NCBI): domain Bacteria; kingdom Bacillati; phylum Actinomycetota; class Actinomycetes; order Kitasatosporales; family Streptomycetaceae; genus Streptomyces; species Streptomyces sp. NPDC001100. The sequence goes on along the minus strand of NZ_JBSFKO010000050.1, from coordinate 13,784 downwards.
CCGGTTCCGCCCAGCGCATCGACGACGAGACCGAGGGACTGCTCCCGTCGTCGGTGACGGAGGAGGGCCGGATCGCCGGGATACTGCAGCGCCCGCGCTCCTGCTACACCTGCAAGACCCGCTACGTGGAAGTCGACTACTTCTACCACCAGCTCTGTCCCGACTGCGCCCGCATGAACCGCGAGAAGCGCGACGTCCACGCCGACCTCAGCGGCAAGCGCGCGCTGCTCACCGGCGGTCGCGCCAAGATCGGCATGTACATCGCGCTCAGGCTGCTGCGCGACGGCGCCCACACCACGATCACCACGCGCTTCCCGAAGGACGCCATCCGCCGCTTCAAGGCCATGGACGACTCCGCGGACTGGCTGCACCGTCTGGAGGTCGTCGGGATCGACCTGCGCGACCCGGCCCAGGCCGTCGCCCTCGCCGACCAGATGGCAGAGGCGGGCCCGCTCGACATCCTGATCAACAACGCGACGCAGACCGTACGGCGGCTGCCCTCCGCCTACGCCGCCCTCGTCGACGGCGAGAGCGCCCCGCTGCCCGCCGGTGAGCTGCCCGCCCACCACGTCATCGGCGCCTTCGGCTCCGGCGCGGTCGACGGCCTCGCCGCGCTGCCCGTCGGCATCAGCGGCCTCGACGCCCAGCAGGTCGCCGACCTCGCCCTGGTCGCGGGCAACGCCAGCGTCGCCCGGCACCTGGACGGCACGGCCATCGACGCCGGGGGCCTGGTCCCCGACGTGGTCGACACCAACACCTGGGTGCAGACCATCGAGCAGATCTCCCCGGTCGAGCTGCTGGAGACCCAACTCTGCAACTACACCGCGCCGTTCATCCTGATCAGCAAGCTCCGCCCGGCCATGGCCGCCGCCGCGAGGACGGCGACGAGCGGGCGCTCGTACATCGTCAACGTCTCCGCGATGGAGGGCGTCTTCGGCCGCGGCTACAAGGGCGCCGGACACCCGAACACCAACGCCGCCAAGGCCGCGATGAACATGGTGACCCGCACCAGCGGCCAGGAGATGTTCCAGACCGACGGCATCCTCATGACCTCCGTCGACACCGGCTGGATCACCGACGAACGCCCCCACTACGACAAGCTCCGGCTCGCCGAGGAGGGCTTCCACGCACCGCTCGACCTGGTCGACGGGGCGGCGCGGGTTTACGATCCGATTGTGCGCGGCGAGCAGGGCGAGGACCTGTACGGCGTCTTCCTGAAGGACTACGCGCCCGGCAAGTGGTAACCCGCCGCTCCGGACCCGGGCCCCGGTGACCGCCGGGTCCCGGCCCTGATGAGGACCGCGCGAGGAGTTCCCATGGCCAGTGCACACGGCATCGATCCGAGGGCCTTCGAAGACCCGCGCAACCACTACCCGACCGACGACCAGTTCTATGCGAGCGACCGCCCGGCACACCCCGTGCTGCCGGAGGACCGCCCGCGCGGCGGCGGGCCCACGACCGCGATCAAGCACCGTGGTACCTGGGCCACCGTCGCTCTCGTCGCCGGGATCGTCCTGCTGATCCTCGTAGGGATCGCCCTGTTCCCGTGATCCCGTGAGGGAGCCGCTACGGGCGGGGCGGCCCCGCCGACCTCAGCCGGTTGTGGACGGCGTACCCGCCCGACGTGTACGCCGCCCGCACCCGTGTCCCGCCGTCCACCAGCAGATCCGCCCCGGTGATCCACTCGGCCCGGTCGGAGGCCAGCCACAGCACGGCCCGTGCGATGTCGGCCGGTTCCCCGATCCGGCCGAGCGGCAGCCCGGCGGCGACCTCCGCCTCGCCCGGCTCCCACACGAAGCGCGCCATCTCGGTGCGTACGAGTCCCGGGGAGACGGAATTGACCCGCACTCCCGGCGCGAGTTCACCCGCGAGCTGCTGCGTGAGGTGAAGGAGCGCCGCCTTACTGGTCGAGTAGGCCCCCACATTCGGCCCGACATGCCCGGCGCCCTCTGTGCACACGTTGACCACCGAGCCGCCGTGCTCCCGCATCCACGCCTGCCACGCGCACTGGACCAACCGCAGCGGCGCCTCGACGTTCACGGCGAACGCCGTCCGCCAGGCATCCGGATCGACGTCCATCAGCGGTCCGTACGGCTGGTTCGTCGCCGCGTTGTTGACGATCACGTCGATCCGCCCGAAGGCGCGCAGCGCGAACTCGGCCAACTCCCTCGGGTGTTCGGGGTCGCCGACATCCCCGGCCAGGCCGACCCCGCCCAACTCCTCGGCGACACGCGCCACTTCACCGGCGTCCCGCGCGCTCACGCACACCTGCGCCCCGGCCCCGGCGAAGGCCTCGGCGACCGCGCGCCCGATCCCGCGCGTGCTCCCGGTGACCAGGACGGCCCGGCCCCGCAGACCGTACGACGACGACGTCATCGCCGTACGATCTCATGACGGACCGTCAGTCGACAGCCCCCAGGCGGGAGTTGGGCAGACGCGAGTTCCGGGCGGCCACGATGCCCAGGACCGTGCGCCAGTCCTCCAGAACCCCGGCGTCGAGGCCGACGACCTTGGCCGCGTCGTCGGCCTGGCGGAGGGTGATCGCGTCGTCGGCGAGCGGATCGCGCTCGAAGGCGGCGGCCTCCGCGTGGGACATGGGGCCGCCCTGGGCGCGGAGTGTCAGGGTGCTCCGCGCGGACAGGTCGTGGTCCGGTGAGACGGTGGCCAGGTAGCGCTTCGCGGGTACATGCAGCCGGACCAGGTGGGCGACCCGGTCGCCGAGCAGGGCGTGGACCGCGCCCGCCGCGTGGTCGGCGTGCCCGGCGTCGTCGCCGGGTCGCAGCAGATGCCCGATGTCGTGGACCAGGCCGGCGACCTGGAGTTCCTTGTCGGCGGGACGACTTCGGCGCAGCAGCGCGGCCGTCTGCAGTGCGTGGTCGTGCAGATCGACCGGATCGCCGCTCCGGTCCGGGGTGTCCCAGGCGCCCCGGCAGGCGTACAGCAGGTCCATCAACTCCTCGACGCTGCGCAACTCCATGCCTCAGTCCTCCCGCGAGACAGCCTGTGCGGAACGCCAGGAGATCAGGGCGAGTTTTCGGACCGGCCAACGGGACCTGAACTGCGCGACGCCTTCGGTGACGCGGGCCGTGTTCGCACCCGCGTGGTCGTCGGTGTCACCGGGAGGTGGGCCGCGTGCGGGCGGAGCCCGGTCCGGCCAAGCCGTGCAGGAGCGTGTCGACCATCCGCTCGATCCGGTCCTCCTCGGCGGGCCGCCGGATGAGCAGGGCCCTGAAGTGCAACGGGCCGACCAGCAGTTCGAGGGCGGGCCCGGACCGGATCGACCTGCCCGACGCGGGGTTCTCCGGGGGCTCGCAGTGCGAGGCGCACCGCTTGGACCTGTGGCAGCGGCTGCTCCTGGAGGCCGCTTCGTACGGTCCGGGGCGGTGGGCGTCGTACTCCTGATCTTCGAACGACTCGGTCACGCTAACGCCGGTTCCTGCACACCGGGTTCTGTGAACTTCCGGCACCGGACGACCCCCGCGTGTCGCCCTTTGCGCAGGGGGTCGTGAGCACGACAGAATCGCCGTCGAGCGTGAGGACGGTGATCGCCGGCGCCCGCTCAAGGCCATCGCGGACCAGCACAGGCGACCACGGACGACCACGACGTCTTCGACACCTCGACGTCGTGGCGGCCACGCAGGAATCCACCAGCCCAGTACCGGAAGGACGACATGACGGCCTCCTCCGAGGATCCGACTGCGGAGGCCGCCACGGCCGCCCGGACCGACCGGCCCGACACCGCGCCGCTGCCCCTGCCACGCCGGTCGAGGGGACCGTCGGCGATCGCCGAGGCCGCCGCCGCGCTGGGACCCGCACCCGCTCCCGCCTCCGACCCGGGGGCCGTGCCTCCGCCGGCCATGTCCGCGGCGGCGGCCGAGTTCGCGGCATTCACCGAACGCGCGCCGGACACCGAGACATCAGGCAGACGTACCGACGCCCTCGCCGGGGACACGAACGGCCGTCGAGCCGACATCAGGCCCGCCCCGGGCCGGTCCGTGCTTCGCCCCGCACAGCACCGCAGGAGGCTGCTGCTCGCCGTCGCCGCCACCGCCGCCGTCCTGCTGACCGGCACCCTGTTGCTCATGGACGGCGACGACGGCAAGGGACGCTCGGCGGCCGGCACCGGTTCGGACACCGTCCGGGGCAGCGGACAGCACGAGGACGTGACCGGCTCGTCCGACTCAGCCTCGCCGTCGGGTGAATCCTCCGCTCTCGAAGCCGACTCCACCCGGCAGCCGACCCCGAAGGCCGGTTCGTCGGCGACAGGGAAGAACACCGCTGACGCCACGGCGACTACGAAGGGCGGCACCAAGAACGGCGGTGCGCCGTCCGGGAGTTCCTCGCCGGCCGCCGATTCCGCCGCCGCTGCCCAGGGCGTACTGATCCGGGGGCACGGCTCCGGCCGCTGTGTCGACGTGACCGGAGGCGAGCCGGTGGACCATACCCGCCTGCAGATCTGGGACTGCACGGGCGCCGCCCGGCAGAAGTGGCGGTTCGGGTCGGACGGAACGGTTCGCGCCCTGGGCAAGTGCATGGACGTCGACGGCGGTTCACGGACGGACGGCGCCTGGATCAAGCTCGTCACCTGCAACGGCACCGGTGCCCAGCGGTTCCGGCTCACCGCCGCGCACGATCTGGTCAACGTCCAGGCCGACAAGTGCGTCGACGTCACCGACGCGGGGGCCGCCGACGGCGCGGAGCTGCAACTCTGGAGCTGTACCGGCGGGGACAACCAGAAATGGAGCACGGGCTGACGGCACGTCCCCTGGGTGTGTTGTCCGGAGGGATCTGCTGACGTCGGTAGGGCGGCCGGGGTCACGGATACGTCGGGCCGGTCGGGCCGAAGGCCGCGGTGCGGCCTGGCGACGGCGGGTGCGGATCGGCTCGGCGAGTGATGTCGCCTGCTGGATCGTCGAGCAGTCCGCGGCGGAGCCGACCGGACCCTTCACCTTCGTGGTCGGTATGGCCGGCGCGCCGAGGCCGGCGCCGCGGCGAAGCGAGCAGGTGGCCTGTACCTGCGGAGACATGGTTCTGGCCGTCGGCGAGATCGGCTCCCGGCGCGAGGCGGGCCGGTGGCCGTGAGCGAGGTCGGCAACCGTCCACCGGGTACTGCCCGGACGTCAACTCCTGGGCGGGGGACGCCTGTTCTCCGGACACCCTCCTCCTGAAGGAGGCTCGCCCGAACTGCCCCTACGGGGACGTCATCCAGTGCCCGAACCACCGGCGGCACCTCACCGAGCGGATCGGCCCACGCAACCCCGCCGATCAGCCGTCTCAGGACGCGTCCCGCACCGGGAACTCCAGCCGCAGTTCGTAGCCGCCGTCGGCTGTGGGGCCCGCGCTGACGCTGCCGCCGAGCAGTTCGGCGCGCTGGCGCAGCCCGACCAGGCCGTGGTGGGAGCCGGGGAGGGGGAGCGCGGGGCGTTGCGGGGCGGAGTTGACGACCACGACGTGCACGGTCCCGTCCTGCTGCCCGATACGGATCGCGGCCCTGGAACCGGGGGCGTGCTTGCGGATGTTGGTCAGCGCTTCCTGGACGGTTCGGTAGACCGCGCGCTGCACCGCGGGCGGGAGTTCCTGGGGCAGTTCGGCCCGTAGTTCGGCCTCGATGCCGCTGCCGTCGACCAGTTGGGGCAGGTCGGCGAGCAACGGTTGCGGCGTCAGTTCGGTGGGGCGGCTGCCGGCGGCGCGCAGCACGCCGACCATGTGGCGCAGTTCGTCCAGCGTCTGCACGGCGAGCCGCCGGATGTCGGCCGCGGCCTCCTTCGTCTCCGGGTCCTTGTTGCCCACTTGGAGGGCCCCCGCCCGTACGGCGATCAGGCTGACCTGGTGGGAGACGACGTCGTGCATCTCCCGGGCGAGTTGGGCGCGTTCCTTGGCCAGTACGTTCTGGGCGAGCAACCGGCGTTCGTGCTCGCGCGCCTCGGTGATCTCGGTGAGGCGCAGTCCCAGTTCGCGACGGGCCTGGACGAGCTGTCCGAGGAAGACGGGGGCCGTCGCCGTCGCCAGGCTGTAGGTGATCGTGATGAGCGTCGCGGCGTCCGTCGGGTCGGCGAACTCCGGGACCGGCCACGACCACGCCGTGGTGTCGCCGACCGTGAACACCGCCGCGCAGCCGGCCAGCAGGACGCGACGGCGGGAGAGCGACGCCAGGGTGTACAGCGCGGCGAGGGTGGCGAACACCGAGTCCGTGACGAAGGTGGCCGGCAGCGCCAACAGGTAGGTCGGCAGCGGCAGTCGGTGACGCAGGACGAGCGCGAAGGCGCCCAGCAGGGCGCAGGCCATGGCGATGCGGTCGCCGGGGTCGACGTGGACCCAGACGTCCAGCAGGGCGGCGGCGAGCAGCGCGGCGTCGAGCCAGGGAGCGGGCGGGCGGCGGGGGTTCATCGGCCCTCCTGCGCCGGCGGCGATTCCTTGAGCAGGCCGGCGCGGTCGGCGAGCAGCGCCGCCTGGACCCGGCTGCTCACCTCCAACTTGGCCAGGACTGCGCTCACATGGTCCTTGACCGTCGCGGAACTGAGGTGCATCCGCTCGGCGATCCCGGTGTTGGACAACCCCTCGGCGACAAGCACGAGCACGGTCCGCTCGCGCTCGGTCAGCCGACCGATGCCGAGGGCGGCCGGGCCGCGCGGATCGGCGTCCAGATAACCGCCGACGACGGTGCGGGTGACCTTGGCCGACAGGACGACCCCGCCGTCGGCCAAGGAACGTATGAGGTACGGCAGTTGCTCGGGATCGGTGTCCTTCAGTAGAAAGCCGGACGCGCCGGACCGCAGGGCCGCCGCCACGTACTGGTCCATGTCGAAGGTCGTGAGCATGGCGACCACCGGCGGCTCCGGCAGCCGGCGGAGCTCGGCCAGCACGGTGAGCCCGTCCACGTCCGGCATCCGGATGTCGAGCAGCACGACGTCCGGACCCGTCTCCCGCACGGTACGGACCGCCGCACCGCCGGACACGGCCGCCACCACCTCGATGTCGTCCGCGGCATCGAGGATGTGCCGGAAGCCCGTACGGACCATGGCCTCGTCGTCGACCACCAGAACCCGGATCATGTGTGCACCGCTCCCCGCCCGATCACTGCCGGATCGCTACGACGCCGGGATCCGCCCACCGGTTCCGCGAGTGCTTCCGCACGCCGCCCGTCGGCGGGGGTGCCCCGCCGGTCGGCGGGGTCAACTCCGGTCACCTGCCGGATGGTTGGGAAGCCCGCCGCGCCCGATCCTGAAACGCATGACACAACCAGCGCCGCCGGTCCTACCCCATCCGCCCCCGGCACCGCCCTCGCACACACCGGACCCCCCGCCCCCCTCGCGCACACCGCCGACGGGACGGCTCGTGGCCATCGACCTGGCCCGCGGACTCGCGGTCCTCGGCATGTACGCCGCGCACGTCGGCCCCGATCCCGCCGTCGGCGGGCCACTGGGCTTCGCCATGGAGCTGGCACGCGGCCGTTCCTCCGCGCTGTTCGCGCTGCTCGCCGGGTTCTCGCTGGTGCTCATCACCGGTCGCCCGGAACCCCGCACCGGACGTGCGGGGCGGCAGGCCGTGGGCCGGATCGTCATCCGCGCCCTCGTCCTGATGGCACTGGGCTACGCCCTGACCGCGCTGAACACGGACGTCGACGTGATCCTGTCCTGCTACGGCCTTCTCTTCCTCCTCGTGCTGCCGCTGCACCGGCTGAGCGCACGGACACTGGCTGCCGTCGCCGCCACCTGCGCCCTCGTCCTGCCCCAACTGCTGTACGCGGTACGGCAGTCCGCCGAGAGCGGCGACTGGGCCGACGCCCTCGTCGCCGCCGATCCACTGGCCCGGGTCACCGGCACGGACGGCCTGATGGAGCTGCTGGTCACCGGCGCGTACCCGGTGCTCACCTGGATGCCGTTCGTGGTCGCGGGCATGGCACTGGCCCGCCTGGACCTCTCCCGGGCCGGGCTCCGCGCCCGCCTGCTTCTCACCGGGGGCGCCCTGACGGTGCTCGGCTACGGCGGTTCATGGCTGGCCCTGCACCTCGTCCCGCACGCGCTCACCGCGGTCGGGGCGGCGACGGACGCCGGTCCGGCATCCTCGGCCTGGTGGTCGGACACCGTCGGAGACCTCGGCGACGACACCCCGGCCGCCTGGCTGCTGGTGGCCGCACCGCACAGCCAGACGACGTTCTCCGTCCTCGGCAACACGGGCGTCGCGCTCACCGTCGTGGCCGTCTGCCTCTGGACGACGCACCGGCTGCCCCGGCTCACCCGACTGGCCGCCCCCGTGACCGCGGTCGGCACGACCGCGCTGACCGCCTATGTGCTGCACATCCTCGCGATCCGTGCCGTCGGCATGGAGGAGTCGGCGGGCCCGGCACTTCTGTCGCTCCTCGTCTTCATCGCCGTCTCGATGCTCCTGGCGACCGCCTGGACCCGGCGGTTCCGTCGCGGCCCGTTGGAACACCTGCTCCACAGCACGACCCGCATCGCCGACCGCGTCAGGTGATCCCGCCGGCCGAGGGGGAAGAGCCACCGCGAGAGCGGTGTGCCGTGTGCTCGGGTCAGCTCGTCTTGCGGCCCCAACTCGGCCCCACCAGTGCCCACTCCGTCCCCCAGGAGTCGATGCGGCGCTGATCCAGCCGGTACCGTGCGACGGCCCCGGTGCCGAACGCCAGACCGGCGAAGGCGAACGTGGCGATCAGGCTCAGGACGGCGGATTCGAGAGTCGCGTCGGTCCGGCTCGGGGGTTCGAACGTGAGATTGCCCGCGGCGTTCACCCAGACCACGACCTTGGACCCGGCCTTCTTCCCCGTCTCCACCAGCGTGCTGCCCGTCCGGCTGGTGCCGTCGGCGGTGGTCCAGCGGACCTCCGCCTTGGTCAGGTCCCGTGCTCCGCCGACCGTCGAGCTGGGGGACGGGGTGTCCGCGAGGAGTACCGCCTGTATCGAGTGCCGCTGGGCGCGCTGCGCGGAGAACACCTCGTCGGCGGCGTGGAACGTCACCAGGCCGGAGAGTGCGCCGCCGACCAGGACCACCGCCCACATCACCAGGACGATCCAGGCCTCGACGATGTCGTCGTGCCGACGCAACGGGTTGCTCCGCAACCGCCACAGCCGCTTCTTCAGTCGCCTGTTCCTGCCCATGAGTCCGCACCTCCTCGTCGTGGTCTCCCCTACGAAGGTCTCAGTCCGGAATGCGGGGTGACATGGGCCGAAGAGGGGCCGCCGGGTTACCCCATCGGCACCCCGGTCCGGGGTCCGGACGGGTCGTTCAGCCCGCGGTGGCGGATGCGCCGCCGGAATCCGGCCCGGCGGCCAGGGCGGTGGACAGCCTCGGGTGGATCTCGAAGACGCCGCCGAGCCGAGCGTGGCGCAGGATCCGCAGGAAAGCCGTCCTGCCGGTGACGAGCCGGAGCCGTCCGCCCTTGGCCGCGATCCGGTTCTGCGCCCGGTACAGGACGCTCAGCCCGGCACAGTCGATGAACGACAGGGCGCGCAGGTCCAGTACGAGATCGGGGCACGGGACCGCGGTCAGCGCGTCCAGACGTGCCGACAACGGCTGCCCCGTGAGGAGGTCGATCTCGCCGTGCAGTTCCACGACGGTCGTCCCGGCGATCACACGTTCCGAGGAGCGCAGGGCGGTGGCGGGGGTGTGGATCTCGGTCATGGTGCGAGCCAACCGGCCAGGTGGTCCCGCCCGGAAGGGCCGACCGGGCCCGTCCACCTGTTCGACCTGGGCCGTTCGGCCCAGCCGGCGGCCGCACGGTCGTGACAGCCCGTTCGTCCGGCCGATGAGGGCCGACCGGCCCAAGCGAGGTGCGACGGACCCGGACACGCTGGACACGCGGGGGCAGTCGACCGAGTGGGGAAGGAACGTCATGAAGGGCTACGTCTTCCACGGTCCGGGACAGTCCTCCTGGGACGACGTCCCGGATCCGGGCATCGAGGATCCCACCGATGTGATCGTGCGCGTCGACGCCGTCACCATCTGCGGAACCGACCTGCACATCCTCAAGGGTGATGTGCCCGAGGTGCGCCCCGGCACGATCCTCGGCCACGAGGCGGTCGGCGAGGTCGTGGAGGCGGGCTCCGACGTGCGGACCGTACGGCCCGGGGACCGGGTCCTGGTCTCCTGCATCACCGCCTGCGGGCGGTGCGTGTACTGCCGCAGGGCGATGTACGGACAGTGCCGCGGCGGCGGGGGCTGGATCCTCGGCCACCTCATCGACGGCACCCAGGCCGAGTACGTGCGCGTCCCGCACGCCGACCTCTCCGTCCATCCGCTGCCCAGCAGCCTGGATGCCAGGGACGCGGTGCTGCTGGCGGACATCTTCCCCACCGGGTACGAGGTGGGTGTGCTCAACGGACAGGTGCGGCCCGGCGACACCGTCGCCGTTGTCGGTGCCGGTCCGGTGGGTCTGGCCGCGATCGCCACGGCCCGGCTGTTCTCGCCGGAGCGGGTCGTGGCCGTGGACCTGGCCGCTGCCCGGCTGGACGCGGCGAAGCGGTTCGGTGCCGATGCGGTGGTGGACGCCCGTGAGGCCCCTGAGCAGCTGGTCGCGGATCTGACCGACGGGATGGGGGCGGACGTCGTCATCGAGGCGGTCGGTGTGCCGGAGACCTTCGAGCTGTGCACGCGGATGGTGCGGCCCGGCGGTCACGTCGCCAATGTCGGTGTGCACGGCAGGCCCGCGACTCTGCATCTCGAAGACCTGTGGATCAAGAACGTCACCATCACCACGGGCCTGGTCGACACCCACTCCACTCCCACCCTGTTGCGGATGGCCGCGGCCGGTCGGCTGCCTACCTCGCAGCTGGTCACCCACACCTTCCCGCTGGAGCGCATGGAGGAGGCGTACGAGGTCTTCGGCAAGGCCGCGGACACCGGTGCCCTCAAGGTCGTGCTCGGCGGGGCGCGGCACGAGGAAGTCGCCGTCCGCGCGGTAGCAGAAGAGGACGTGACGAGCCATGCCTGACCCGTTTCCGCTGAGCGTGACGGAGGGATCGCCCACGGGTGATCTCGGGCGCCGGATCGCCGTACGGCGCACGGCACTTGGCCTCTCCCGGGAGGAGACGGCCGACCGCGCGGGAGTGGCGGCGAGCTACCTCCAGTACCTGGAGGAGTTTCCCGGTGCCGCTCCGGGCCGGAGCGTTCTCCTCAGGCTCGCCGCGGCCCTGGACACCACCGTGACCGACCTCGCCGGGGGCAGCAGCGACCTCACACCCGGCCAGGGCCGGGCGGGCTCCGACCCGACGTTCACCGAGCTGACCGTCCAGGAGTGCCGCGAGCTGCTGTCGACACACGGGCTGGGCCGGATCGCGGTACCCACCGTCTCGGGACCCGTCGTCGTCCCCGTCAACTACAGCGTGGTCGACGGCGCGATCGTGTACCGGACCGCTCCCGGCACCACACCGTCCCAGGCGGCGGGCTGCCAGGTCGCCTTCGAGATCGACCGCTTCGACGACGCGTTCGGCGAGGGATGGAGCGTGCTGGCGCTCGGCCGGGCCCGGAGCGTGACGGACCCTCAGGACATCCGGCGGCTGACGGAGCGCGCCTTCGGTGAGCCGTGGGCCGGCGGACACCGTGAGGAGTGGGTCCGTATCGATCCGCTGAGCCTCACCGGCCGCCGGATCGCCACGCGGCGAGGGACGGTCTCCGGCGCGGGCGGGACCGATGGCCCCTCATCCGTCGGCCCCGCGCCGCGAAACATGGAGTGACACCACAAACCGGCGTACAGGGCGAGAGACGGACTGGCTGATGTATTCCAACGACGGATTCCGCGAACTGGAACGACACGAGTGCCTGCGCCGGCTGGGGCGGGCACCCGTCGGCCGCATCGTGCACACCCGCCAGGCCCTGCCCGCCGTCCTGCCCGTGAACTTCTCTCTGGACCACGACGGTGCGGTGCTGCTGCGCACCTCCGCGGCCTCGGAGCTGGTGCGCGCGATCGACGGCTCGGTCGTCGCCTTCGAGGCCGACGAGGTCGATCCCGTCGCGCACTCCGGCTGGAGCGTCGTCGTCACCGGGTCGGCCACCGTGGTGACCGACCCGGCCGAGCACGACCGCATGCTCCGAAGCGGCCCGAGTTCCTGGGTTCCCTGGTCCCAGGAGGTGTTCGTCCGCATCGACCCCGAGCTGGTGACGGGACGCGAACTCGTGGGTGGGCGCTCGATGTACGGGGTGGGTCTCACCGGCCCGACCTGATGACGGCCCGAGCGATCGGCTGGAACGCCTGCTCGTTCGCACCGGAAGATGCCTGGACCGTACGGCCCCTCACGAAGGGGCCGTACGGCGTGTCATCAGGTTCCTGCGGCCCCTCACCCGGGCCGTCCGCGCAGGACGAGCATCGGCTCCGGAGCCGTTGTGCGCCTTGGCGGCCCTTTCTCGCCGAACGGCGTGAGCACACAACAGTCAGAAGGGAAACGGGACATGACTATCCATCATGTGGTCGTCGGAGTGGACGGTTCGCTGATATCCGTACGGGCGCTGGACCAGGCCGCGGACGAGGCCGCGCGGCGCAGCGTCGAACTGACCGTGGTGTACGCCGTGCCCGACAGCGACGAAGCCGGGCCGGTCCTGGCGTCCGCCGTCACGCGCGTGGAGGCACGTCACCCCGAGCTGACGGTGGTGACCAGGGACGCCGTCGGCGGCCCGGTGCGCACGCTCGTCCGGGAGAGCGAGGGCGCGGACCTCACCGTCGTGGGGACCCGGGGCATGGGTGGCATCGCCGGCCGGCTGTTCGGCTCGGTGAGCCTGCGGCTGGCCGCGCAGGTGCACAGCCCGTTGCTCGTCGTCCGAGGTGATCATCCGTGCGACGACGGACGGCCGGTGCTGCTCGGTCTGGAGGGTGACAACGACCAGGACGCGGCGCTGTACGCCTTCCAGGAGGCCGAGCGGCGCGGTGTCCCGCTGCACGTCCTGCACTCGTGGATCCACCGGCACGTCACCCCCGAACTGCCCTCTCCGGTCTCGGTGACGAGCCCCGGCCAGGAGCAACTCGCCCAGCGGGAAAGGGCGGAGGACTCCGTTCCGCGCTTCGCCCTGTCCTGGCTGAGCGAGCGGCACCCCGGTGTCCAGGTCGAGAGCCGCACGGTGCGCACCGGGCCGGCGCACGCCCTGCTGGAGGCCACGCGCGACTGCGCCGTCGTGGTCGTCGGCGCGCACCACCGCACCCACCGGTTCGGCCCGCGGCTGGGCCCGGTGGCGCACGCCCTGCTGCACCGCTCCCACAGCCCGGTGATCGTGGTGCCCACCGCCAACTGACCTGGCGGACAGGGACGTTCGGCCCCTCGCTCCGGGCCTTGCAGCCCCTCCGCCCGCACGCTCCGCAGCGAGACATTGAGGGCGCAACGAGAATCCTCCGATCCAGCGCATCGTTCCCTCGAAAGGGATGAGCATCATGGCAGTCCACAACCAACCCCAACACCACCTGCGATTCCACTTCCCGTCCCTGCACCGGACCGGGACGGCACCGGCCGCCGCCGACACGACGACGGCGACCACCACGGTGCGTGCCTACGCGTTCGCGTCGTTGCGTCTGCTGACGGGGTTCGTCTTCCTGTGGGCGTTCCTGGACAAGACGTTCGGCTTCGGTTATGCGACTCCGTCCGGGAAGGGCTGGGTCGACGGTGGTTCGCCGACGAAGGGTTTCCTGAGCGGTGTGGCTGCGGGTCCGATGGAGTCCACGTTCCATGACTGGGCCGGTGCGGGCTGGGTGAACTGGCTGTTCATGCTCGGTCTGCTGGGTATCGGTGTCGCGTTGATCGCGGGTGTCGCGCTGCGGCTGGCCGCGGTGGCGGGCACGGTGATGATGGC
>NZ_JBSFKO010000049.1:0-74144 GCF_053598575.1 Streptomyces sp. NPDC001100 | reverse complement strand
CGGCTCACCGGTCGGTCAACGCCGAGATCGTCCACCGACTTGAGGGCGAGCGCGCCGCCGCCGTGGCGGACGCCGAATCGCCGTGAGTGAGTGTTTTTGAACTGACCCGACATCAGCGCGAGTTGCTCGGCAGCCTAGGGTTGCTCCTGATCACAGAGTTGGAGGTATGGATGGGGCGGTGACGGTTGCTGCGTTGGGCTGCTTGCGCTGGGTTGGTGAGTGTCCTTGGTGCGGGGACGGGATGCACGGATCGTTCGGAGGGGGCAGAAGGGCCACGTATGTCGACTGCTGCCCGGTCATACCTGTCGAAGGTGCTGGACATCATGGAGAGGAACGCGCTCCTCCGCCATCAGGTCAAGTGGGCGGAGATACGCCGCCAGGCGTTCTCGCAGGCCCGGGCCGCGCAGAAGCCGTCGGACACCTACGATGCGATTCGTTTCGCTCTTCGGACAGTTGGCCATGGGCACAGTTCCTTCTTCGATCCCAAGCAGGTTAAAGAGGTGATCGAGGCTCCGCCCGACTCTTCCTTCCAAGGGCCGGAGGCTCGCTCGCTGGGGGATCATGTGGCGTACGTGTCACTCCCTGCAGTACAGGGATCTGACGCGGTGTATGAGCGGTATGTGCGGCAAGGCCGTGAGGCGGTGTCGAAGGCTGACCGCCCGGAGGCGTGCGGCTGGGTCGTGGACCTGCGCGGCAACCACGGTGGGAACATGTGGCCCATGCTCGCCGTCGCAGGCCCGGTTCTGGGGGACGGCAAGGTCGGCATGTTCGTGGATCCCGACGGTAAGAGGTACCCGTGGACGATCCAGAACGGCAGCCCGCGTGAGAACGGCAGACCGTTTGGTTGGGGAGACAGCGCTCCCGTGGCCAACCCTGCCGCCCCGGTCGCGGTCCTGACCGACGGGAGAACGGGAAGCGCGGGTGAGGCGGTGGCGGTCGCTTTCCGGGGGCGGCCGCAGACCCGGTCCTTCGGCGAGGACACGTACGGCGTCCCCACCGGGAACAATGACCATCGCCTGTCCGATGGTGCCGTGCTGGTCCTCACAGAGGTCAAGGATGCTGACCGTACCGGCCGTAGCTACGATGCGCCGATCTCTCCTGACGAGGAGATCCCCACCATGAAACTGAGGAGCGGAGCTGACGGAGACCAAGTTCTGCAGGCAGCGAAGAACTGGCTGCGCAAGCAGGCTGAGTGTCAGTGACGTCGGCCGTCAGGCGGCGGCTGCCCTCGCGGCCGTGGCGGTCCGCGTCTGAGGTTTTGCCGGTTGCCGGGTGAGGCGGGTCATGAGGGTCGGGCGCCATGGCAGGGCAAGGCTGCCGGGCACAACAAGATATCCGTAAGCCTCTTCCAGCGATTCGGAGAAGGCAACGACGCAGACGAGTGCGCAGTCATCAGCTGCTGGGTGTGTGCTTCTTCGTCCAGCTGGGTGCAGGCTTCTTCCTCGTGAGCCGCCTGCCCATGAGGGTGATGAGTGCCCAGTTCAGGTGGGCTTCGCTGTGCTGGGGAAGGCGTTCGTAGTCACGGGCGTTGCGGCGGGCGTTCATGATCCACCCCAGGGTGCGCTCGACGCGCCAGCGGCGCGGGAGCACCACGAATCCCTTGGCGCCTTTGGGGCGGGAGACGGTCTTGAGGGTGATGTGGAGGAAGTCCTCGGCCCAGGTGACGAGCTGGCCGGCGTAGGCGGAGTCGGCCCAGACCTGGGTGATCTGCGGGTGCGTGAGCCGAAGGCGCCAGAGGAGTTCGCGGGCGGCGTCGCGGTCCTGCATGTCGGCGGGCGTCACCATGATCATCACGGGGAAGCCCTTCGTGTCGACCGCTACGTGTCTCTTGCGCCCGTTGATCAATTTCGCGGGGTCGAAGCCTCGCGTGGTCCGGCTCACCGTGGAGGCGCCCTTGACCGACTGCGAGTCGATGATCAGCGTGACCGGATAGGCGCATCGTCCCAGGCCGGTGCGGAGCCGGCGGCGAAGCTGGTCACGGATGTAGGTGACCACGCCGCGGCGGTTCCATCGGGCGAAAAACCCATAAACCGTCTCCCACGGAGGGTAGTCGGCGGGCAGAGCGCGCCACTTCGCGCCGTTGTCGACGATGTAGCGGATCGCATCGACGATCTGTCGGCGGGGCCACTTCTCGGGATGCCCGCCGGTCTTGGTCTGCCAGGCCGGGGCGGGCAGGAGCGGCTCGAGAAGGGCCCACTCGGCGATCGTGGTGTCGGAGGGATAGCGGCGCGGGCGGACGGGGCTTGGCATGGCGGACTCGCCGATGACGTAGAAGGAGCAGATGGGGGTTACTTCGAGAGCTGGGCGAGGGTCGCGGACACCCCGGTGAGCTGGGCGGCCACCAGCTGGGCCCACTCGTCGTCGGGGCAGCGGGAAAGGTGCGGGGCGAGCGTGCCCGTGATCATCCGGGTGAGACGGCCGAGGACCTGGGCGAGCTGCTTCTTCTCGTACTCGATCCAGTCCGCGGGGTCGTCGGAGAACAGGTAGCCGTCCTTGCGCCGCCAGATGATGGGGGTGAGGTTCTCCGCGGCGCCGACGTCACGAAGGTGCCGGATTCCGCGCTGGACCTGGGACTTCTTCAACCGGGTTGCGGCAACGAGCTGGACGGTGTGCAGGCCGGCTGGTCGGGCTTCCATCAGCGCGACGCGGACCAGGTCACCGTAGTGCTCATCCAGCGGCTGGCCGGCGCGACGGGCCATCGCCTACTCGCCCTTGAGGAGCTGGGTCAGCTGCTCGTCGAGGGTGAACTCGCCGTTGTCGAGGGCGCCTTCGAGCCAGTCCGCCGCCGCACGGACCCGGCCGATCTGCCGACGGACGGTCTCGCGCTCGTCGTCGGTGAATTCCTGCCCCCGCAGCTGGGGAACCAGCCGGCCCAGCGTGGCCACGAAGCTGTGGCAGGTACCGACCAGGTCGAGGTACTCGATGGTGTGCTCGATCTTGCGGACGGCCGGGGCGGTCTCCCGGATCCGCTCCCTGGTCTCCTCGGAGTTGTCGAACTGAGCCCGGTTGACCAGCATGCGGGCCGTGTCGTCCCGCATCACCGTCCGGGCCACCGTCGGCCTGCGCAGCAGACTGGTGGTCACCTCCTGAGCGACGCTGTCATCCCTCGTCAGCTCGGTGACGACCCGCATCCTCTCCGCCGGCGTGACGTGCTCGGTGACCGCGGGCCGGGTGAACAGTCCGGCCGCCACCTGGGCGGCGACCTCATCGTCGCGGGTCAGGTCGGCGACGGCCTGGACCTTCTCGTCGACGGTCACGGGACGTTCGACCCGCTGGCCGACGACCCGCTTGGCGCCGTCCGGCGTCCACTGCCGGGCCCCAGTTCGTGGGTTGAACGGCGCATCCTCGATCGCCGCCCACCGCTCGTCCTCGTCGACGACCGAGGCCAGGATGCGGTGGACCGTGAATGATACGCCCTCCTTGCGCCTCTCCCTCGGCCACCGGTTGGCGGTGTATCGCCAGTCCTCCACGGTCCGCCGTTCCACCCCGATGTCGTCGGCGAACATCTGCAGCGACTCCGTCACGGTGAACAGGTCGTCCGTTCCGTTCGGCATCGACCCGCCCACCACCCTCATGGGCTCGATCTCCAGCGCCATGTCGCCCAAGGAGAACTGCGCGCGGGCGACCTGCGCGATCAGGTCCCTGGCCCTGGTGACGAGCTGTTCGTAACGTTGCCGGGTGACGTTCCCGATCCGGTCGGTCATGATGGTCACCGCCTTGTCCTGGGTCCGGCCCGGTCACCCACGCGTGGCCGAGAAGGGCAGCCGGCCCTGGTCGCCACTCACGGTGGCGCGGGCGCGACACGCGGAGGCAGAGCGTGAACCGGGGGCGCTCGAAGCACCCGTCCTGCTCCTTCAACTCGCCTGCCAGACAAGGCGTGTTGGTGGTGACAGCGAGGCGTTCGCCTACGCCGTTTCCGTAACGCCGTTCCGCGACGCCTGCCATTGCCGGCAGGCCCGCACCCGGCAGCGGTCCGAGCAGTACACGGCCGAGGCCGAGCGTTCCACCCCCACCGTCCACGAACGGCCGCACACCGGGCACTGTGCGAGCTCACCCCGCTGCATCGCGATCACTCGCTGCCGGGTCCGCCGCAGCCTCCGCCACCGCCGTGACCTGCACCGACCCGAACAGAACACCGCTTCTGCCGCCATCGACAGCGGCAGCAGGTCACCACACTCCCGGCAGTACCGCCGAGCCGTCCCGCCAGCCGCCACGCCCCAGATCATCCAGCCGTACGCACGTCATGACCAGAGTTCAAAAACACTCACTGAGGGCGATTCGGCTTTCCCTGCCCTGCTCCGCAGGAGTCCGATTCCTCCCCGGCCTGAAGGCCGGGACATCCTCGGAGGTTCCAGGTGACGGCTTCGGTTGCGGGCAGGGTGAAGGTGATGGTCCATGAACTCACTGTGTGGGTGGACTTGTTGGTGACCGTGTAGCCACCCTCGAATCCGGCACCCCAGGTGGAGGTGATGCCGAAGGAGGCGATCAGACCGGTGTTGTCGGCCGCGTGGGCGGCCGGGGTGGCGGTCGTGGCCATGCCGCCGAGCATCAGGGTGGCGGTCAATACGGCGCGCAGCGACGCACGTCTCATGCGGATGCTCCTCCGTGGGGCGAGGCCGCGCACGGCGTCGCGCCGGTACGCGGAGTGCGGTGCCCTGCACGTCCGTCGCACGGTGGAGAGGTGCGGGTGGGGAGGAGCCGTGCGACGTGATCAGGGCGGGGTGAGGCAGCGGAAATCCGTCGAACGGCGAGTCGTGAAGTTAATCGGAAACTTTCCTTACATCTGCCTGCGGTACGAAGCGTGGCTGTCCGGGTCGGCATGCGTCAAGAGATCTGGGAAAGATTCGTCTAGACCAATTCCGGCCCCGGGGGCCCGAGTTGCCGCGGATTGTCACCGCAGTCCGCTGTAGGCGGCCATGATCATCTCCATGCCGCGGCTGTCCTCCTGCTGTTCCCGGTCGAGCATCTGGTTCATCACGTAGGCCACCGTCATCCGTGCGTCAGGGTCGCTGGCGACGAGCGAGCCGCCCCATCCGCCCCATCCGAACATGTTGCCGAACTTGCCGAAGCCCGCGGTCCAGGCCATCGAGGTCCGCAGCACCCGGTCCTCGCCGCGGAACACCTCCTGCCACGCGGGCTCGCAGCCCTGCGGCGACAGCAGCCGTACGCCACCGACGGCACCCCGGTTCGCCAGCACCGACTGGACGAGGGCGACGGACCGGGCGTTGCCGAAGCCGTTCACCGCCGGGATCTGCGCACGGCGCCAGGCAACGGAGTTGGCATCCCTGACCCGGACCGCGACACCGTCGTACTCCCGACGTGTGCCGTCCGGTCCGGACGGTGCGCCGGCGATGTACTCGTCGGTCAGCGACGGCGGCGGGATGAGCGGTGCGACGCGAGGGTCGTCGTCGCCGGAGAGCCCGATGTGGAAGTCCGCGCCCAGCGGCTTCGCCACTTCCTCTGCGAAGAAATCGCCGAGGGAGCGGCCGGTGATGCGACGGACGATCTCGCCGATCAGGTACCCGAAGGTGAGCCCGTGGTACCCGGCTGCTGTTCCCGGTTCCCACTCGGGGGCCTGCGCGGACAGCCCTGCCGTCACTCTTCGCCAGTCGTAGAGGTCCTCGACCGTCTTCGGCCCGGACAGGTCCGGCAGCCCCGCGGTATGGGACAGCACATGGCGTACCAGCAGACGCTCCTTGCCCGCGGCGGCGAACTCGGGCCAGTAGGCGGCGACCGGCGCGGACAGGTCGAGCCGGCCCCGGTCGGCCAGGAGGAGCGCGCACAAGGCGGTCATGTTCTTGGTCGTCGAGTTCACGCCCGTGAGGGTGTCGCGCTCCCAGCCGACGGTGCGGTCCGCGTCGGCGTACCCGCCCCACAGGTCGACCACCGGTTCGCCGTCGAGGTAGACGGCGACCGAGGCGCCCACATCGTCCTTGCCGAGCGAGGCCGCGAGGGCCGCCTCGACTGCGGCGAACCGCGGTTCGCACATCCCCTTAACATCAGTCATGTGCGCCAGCCTCGGGCAACGCCGAGGCCACCCGCCCGACAATTCCCGTACGGCTTTTGTCGGGCGGGGCTCGAAGAACTCACCTACACCTGAAGACGGCCCGGTCGTATAGCCAGAAAGAGGTACGTACACACGTGCTGGAACGGCTGAATCTGGCGCTGGACCACCTGGAGGCCTGCCTCGACCGGGAGGTCGACGTGGCCGAGGCGGCGCGGATCGCCGCGGTGTCGGAGTACCACTTCCGGCGGCTGTTCTCCGCCCTCGCCGGGATGCCGCTCCCGGTCTACGTGCGGCGTCGGCGGATGACGCTCGCCGCGGCCGAGGTGGTGGACGGGGAGCGCACGCTGCTCGATGTCGCGGTGCGGTACGGCTACGGCTCGGGTGAGGCGTTCGCCCGGGCGTTCAGGTCGGTGCACGGCATCGGTCCGGGCGAGGCCCGGCGCACGGGCGCACTGCTCACGGCACAGCCGCGCATGTCCTTCCGCGTCGTCGTCGAAGGGAGTACGACGATGCAGTACCGGATCGTGGAGAAGGAGGCGTTCCGGGTCGTCGGCAGGAAGGCGCGGGTCCCGCTGGTCCATGAGGGGCTCAACGCGGTTGCCGCGGCGCACCTGAAGAGCCTGGACGAGCGGGCGATCATACGCATGAAGGAGTTGGCCGACCGGGAACCCGAGGGGATCGTGTCGGCAGCGGTGTATCTGACCGACAGTCGGGAGGAGGGGGCCGAGGCCGACTACTGGATCGGTGCGGTCACCGGCCCCGAGACCGTCGTCGAGGAACTCCAGGCCCTCGACGTGCCGGCCGGGACCTGGGCGGTCTTCGACGACGACGGGCCCTATCCGAGTGGGCTCCAGGCACTGTGGCGCGACGTGTTCACACAGTGGTTCCCCTCCAACCCGTACACGAGCAGGCCGGGTCCGGAACTTCTGCGGACGCGGCCGGTTGGGATCGGCGAGGAGACCCACTCCCAGCTGTGGATCCCGATCGAGCGGAGCAGCGGCAACGCCGGCGCGTGAACACTGGTGTGCCGTTGGGCGGGGATACTCCAACTCGGTTGACCGCACGGCTGGGCGAGCGGCGCCCGGAGCGCTCGTAGACTCTTCATGCCCCCAGGGGCGCATCGGGCAACGGCGGCCGAGGCGACAGGTTACAGAAACAGGGCGAACCGGACGCATCACGGTCCTGCCCTCTTCATCCCCGCATCCGCACACACACCGCAGCCCGTGAAAGGTACTCGCGCCCCATGCCACTGGCCCTGCTGGCTCTTGCCCTCGTCGCGTTCGGTATAGGTACGACCGAGTTCGCCACCATGGGACTGCTGCCCCAGATCGCCGACGGCGTCGGCGTGTCCGTGCCGCACGCCGGCAACCTGGTCTCCGCCTACGCGCTCGGGGTCGTCGTCGGGGCGCCCGTCCTGACCGGCATCGGCGCGCGCATCGCCCACAAACGACTCCTGCTCCTGCTCTCCGCGATGTTCGTGATCGGCAACGTCGCCTCCGCTCTCGCTCCGAACTTCGGCCTGCTGTTCGCCGCACGGTTCCTGGCGGGTCTGCCCCACGGAGCACTGTTCGGCGTGGGTGCCGTCGTGGCCTCCCGGCTGGTCGCTCCGGAACGCGCCGGGCGGGCCGTGTCGAGGATGTTCCTCGGGCTCACCGTCGCCAACATCGTCGGCGTCCCGGCCGGCACCGCCCTCGGCCAGCACCTCGGCTGGCGGTATGCCTACTGCGGCGTCGCCGTCATCGGACTTGTCGCGCTGGCCGCGCTGGCCGCCTTCGTCCCCCATCAGCCCCGCGGCAACCAGGCCGGGATCCGGCACGAACTGCGGGCGATGGGCAATCGGCAGGTCGCCCTCGGACTGGCCACCGCCGTAGTCGGATTCGGCGGCTTCTTCGCCGTCTACAGCTACCTGGTGCCGATCCTGACCCACGTGACCGGCCTCGCCGACTCCTCCACCACCTGGGTCCTCGCGCTCTACGGCATCGGAATGACGCTGGGCACACTGATCGCGGGTCCGCTCAGCGACCGGGCCCTGCGCCCGACGTTGTACGGGGGCCTCTTCCTCCTCGGCTCAACGCTCCTGGCGTTCTACTTCACCGTGCACAGCACCGTCCCCGCCCTGGTGACCCTCGTGTTCATGGGCGCGATGGGCGCCCTGGTCACCACCCCCGTGCAGATGCTGCTCATGGCCAAGGCGAAGAACGCCCCGACGATGGCCGCGGCCTCCAACCACTCCGCCTTCAACCTGGCGAACGCGGGCGGAGCCTGGCTCGGCGGCGTGGCCATCTCCGCCGGCTGGGGCTGGGCCTCACCGGCCCTGGTCGGAGCGACGCTCGCCGCAGCCGGGCTCGGCCTCGCCCTTCTCGCGGGCCTCCTGGACCGTGACACCGGCAGCTCCGCACTGATCACTTCTTCATCGGCCCGGACCGCGTCAGAAGGGGCACGGGACGCGGACCCTCAGGACGTCCAGACGCGGTCGGCGTAGTCGAGGAAGTTGCGGCCGAGGATCTTCTCGATGCGTCCGGAGCGGTAGCCGCGCTTCTCCAGGAGACGGATCAGGTCGCGGAACTGGTCCACTCCGCGCAGGTCCACGACGAAGGGGTAGGTGTCTGCCCGTTCGCCCGCCGCTCCGACACCGGCCGCCCGGCGGGCGGCGACGTGTTCGGCGAGGGCCGCACGGTAGGCGTCGAGGTCGTCCACGGCGGTGACGCTGCCGTCGGTGCCGATGCCGACGTGATCCTCGCCGCAGACGTCGACCGCGTGCACGATGTGGTCGACGACGTCTGCGGCGGTGGCGTGGCCGGTCGGGTTGAGGAAGGGCATGAAGTAGATGCCGACGAAGCCGCCCCGGTCGGCGACCAGGCGGAGTTCCTCGTCCGTCTTGTTGCGCGGGAGGTCGGCCAGGGCACGACAGCCGGTGTGGTTGATCGACACGGGCTGGCGGGAGTGCCGGGCGGCGTCCAGGCAGGTGTTCTCCCCGCTGTGGGAGAGGTCGACCATCAGGTGGTGGTCGTTGAGGGCCTCGACGACCCGGCGGCCGAACGGGGTCAGGCCCCGGTTGGCGGTGGCCATGGAGCCGTCGCCGAGGTGGTTGGCCTGGTTGTAGGTGAGCTGGACGACCCGTACACCGGCCTCCGCGAACCCGGCGACCCGGCTGTCGACGAGGGCGGGGTCCTCGCCGACGGCGACGGCGTTCTGGAAGCCGTAGACGACACCGATCCGCCGCTCGCGGTGGGCGCGCCGGATGTCGGCGGCCGTACGCACCTTGAGCAGGTCCGCCGGGTGTGCGTCGAGGATCCCGTCCCAGACCGCGATCTCCTCCAGCGTGTGCTCGTACGGCGGCAGGTCGCCCATGGTGTAGCCGAGGGTGATGTTGACGGCGGTCAGACCGGAGGCACGGGCTTCGGCGATCGCCCGGGCGTCGACGGAGAGTTGACCGCCGGCGGGATTGAGCTGCGAGGCGGCGGCCCGGGCGGCGGGGGTGTTGGGGTTGTCGAGCTGCCCCAGCGCGTTGACGATCATCGGGTGGGCGACGGTGGTCACTGGGCGTCCTTCTCGAAGTCGGCGCGGTCGAAGCGGCGGCCGCGTTTCACGGTGAGGGTGATGGTGCGCAGGTTGGCGATGTCCCGGAGCGGGTCCTCGTCCAGGACGGCGAAGTTCGCGAGCTTGCCGGCTTCGACGCTGCCCATGTCCGCCTCGGTGCCTGCGGCCCTGGCGCCGACCAGGGTCGCCGAGCGCAGGACGTCCGCGGCGGGGATGCCGCAACGGTCGACGAGGAAGGCGAGTTCGCCGTGGAGGGCGGGGAACGGGTCGTCGGGGGCGGTCTCGAAGTCCGTGCCGGTGCAGACGCCGACTCCGGCGCGGTGTGCCTGGGCGGTGACCGCGGCGGCCAACTCGGTGTTGCGGCGTGCCCGTTCGGCGGACTCGGCGGTGTCGCCCCGGAGTTCGTCGCTGGTCCACATGGACGCGGTCGCGTCGAGGACGGTGCCGCGGCGGCGCATCTCGGCGAAGAGCGCGGCCAGTTGAGGGTCGTCGCCCGCGGCGAAACGGTCGTAGGCCACGGAGGGTTTTGTCTTGTAGCTGCTCAGCGGCTCGGTGGGGTTCTCGAAGCCGAGCAGGGTGACGTGGGAGACGCTGTCCACGCCCGCGGCGACGACCTCGCCGGGCGCGGCCGGGAAGACGGCGGCGTGTGCCCAGACGGCGATGCCCTGGCGGTGTGCCTCGGCGGTGATCGCGGCGACGGTCGCGGCGTCCAGGTCGGCATAGACCTTGATCGCGGCGGCGTGGGTGCCGCGGGCCAGGGCGATGGCGATGGTGAGGTCGGTGTCGGGGGTGATGGCCTGCATCCAGGGGACGGCGCCGGGCGTGGCGCCCCGGGAGACCTCGTGGGTGCGCGGGTCGTCGAAGAAGGAGGGTCCGGCCATCAGCGCCGCGTAGCGGATGTCGGGGCCGGGGATCTCGCCGACCAGGGTGGCCCGGGCGAGGTCGCCGATCTGCCGCAGGTCGTCGGCCATGTCGCGGACGGCGGTGACCCCGCTGTGCACCAGGCGCCGCAGCACCGCCTCGGCGGCGGGCCGGTCGGGCGGGGTGGCCAGGTGCTGGTGGGTGTCGATCAGGCCGGGGACGACGAATCTGCCGTCGAGGTCGACGCGGGGGGCGTCGGCGGCGAGCGGGGGCAACGGGTCGTCGTCGCCGACGACGGCGTGGATCCGGGCACCTTCCGTGACGATCGTGGTGCCCGGTCGCGGCCGGTCGCCGGTGCCGTCGAAGAGGGTGGCGCCGCGGTAGACCGTGACGGTTCCGGCGGGCGGTGCGGCCCAGGGGGTCGGGGCACCCGGGGGCAGATCGGTCATGGTCACCTTCGGGACGAGAGGTCGTAAGCCGTCATGTTGTTACGCTCTATGTAACAACTGTATCGTTTGATGAAAACGCGAATACTGTACTCCGTGGCCGCGCCGCGGACGAGAGGGATGAACCGCCGCCATGCCCGTCGCACCCCGTACCCCGGCGCCGCCCAGGTCGGCCGTGGACAAGGCGCTCGACCTGGTCGAGGCCGTCTCGCGCGCACCGCACCCGGTGCGGCTGACCGAGCTGGCCGCAGAGGTGGGCCTGCACCGTGCCACCGCCTACCGGATCCTGCTGGACCTGGTCCGGCGCGGCTGGGTGCTGCGGGCCGGTGACCGCTATCTGCCCGGTGCCGCCGTGCTCCGGATGTCCGCCTCGGCGGTGGGCAACTCGCTGACGGCGCTGGCCCGTCCGGTGCTGGAGCGGCTGTCCGCCGCGACCTCGATGATGGTCAACCTCCAAGTGCTGGAGGAGGGCGGCGCCCGGGTGATCGACGTGGTCAGGCCCGAACGGCTGGCCATGATCAGCCACCTGCGGGGCGAACTGCTGCCGGTGGGGCGGTTCGCCGGGCCGCTGGCCCTGGTCGCCGCGCTCGAACCGGACGCGAGAACACGGTGGTTGGACGGACTCGGCGATGAAGCCGCCGACGTGGCGAGGGAGTTGGCCGAGGTGGAACGGACCGGTGTCGCCGTGGAGCGCGGTCGTAACGACAAGCTGGTGGCGTCCGTCAGCCGGGCGGTGCTGCCCGACCCCGGGGCTCCGGTGTGCGCGCTGACGGTCGTGGGACCGGACAGCGAGTTCGACGGGCCGAAACTGGCCCTGGTGGAGCGGGAGTTGGGCGCGGCGACGGACGAGCTGGGCACGGCCTTGACCGTCGGCGCGGCGGAGGCCGGCCGGTGAGCGGCCTGCTGGTGCTGGACCGCCGGCAGACGGCCGCCGCGCTGCGGCCCGACGCCGTCCTCGACGCGGTGGGCCGTGCCCTGGTCTCCATCGCCCGCGACGAGGTCTCGGTCCCGCCGCGGGTCGCCGCCCTGACGCCGACCGGTCTGCTGGGCGCGATGCCCGGTTACGTCCCCGGGCTCGGGCTGGCCGCGAAACTGGTGACCGTGACCGCCGATCCACGGCACCCCGGACGCGGTTTCCACCGGGGGCTGGTGGCTCTGTTCGACGAACACGACGGGCGGCCCCTGGCGCTCGTCGACGGCGAGTCGCTGACCGAGGTCCGCACGGCGGCGGTCGCCACCCGCAGCGCACTGGCCCTGGCCGTCCGCCCCGGTCTCGGCCGGGTGGCGGTGGTGGGGACAGGCGCCCAGGCCCGCGCCCAACTGGCGCTGCTCGCGGCGGTGTTGCCCGAGACCGAGGTGACGGTGGCCGGCCGCGATCCGGAACGGACCGGCGCGGCGGCCGCGCTGCATCCCGGCGCGCGGGTCGCCGCCCGAGTCGAGGAGGCCGTACGCGAGGCCGAAGTGGTGTTCTGCTGCACCGGCGCCACCACGCCCGTCGTCCGGCGCGAGTGGCTCGCTCCCGGCGTCCATGTCTCGTCGGTCGGCGGCTCCCACGGACCCGAACTGGACACCGGCACCGTCCAGGACGCGGCCTTGTTCGCCGAGTGGACCGGCGCGGCCACCGCGCCGCCACCGGCGGGCGCCCACGAACTCCAGGACCTCGCCCCCGGCCGGCCGGTGACCCTCATCGGATCCGTCCTCGACGGCGGCCATCCGGGCCGCGGCGGTGACACCGACGCCCTCACCGTCTTCAAGTCCACCGGCCACGCCGCTCTTGACGTTGCGGCCATCCGGGTCGCCTACGACGTGGCGCTCGAACGAGGCTGGGGAGTACGCGTGGACCTGTGAGGGAGGCGCCCCCGCTCAAACAACAGCGAGGCCGCCGTCCTACTGCGGTCGGGCCGCCCCCGGGACTCTCGCCGTGGGCGCGCCGCCACTTCAAGTCGCCCTGGTTCAGGGGAAGTTAATCCGGGTGCGGATCTTCATCCTTTGCGCGTCATGTGCCGTTGGGGCGGACGTCAACCAGCCCGGCCATGATCGGACGTCTGCGGGCCCGAGCCGCGCGCGTCCTGTTTTCGGGGCGGGTGATGCGGGCCCCGGGTGCGTACGGACGGGACCTCCGGTGCGCGCCGACGTGACTGCCGCCGGTACGTGTCCGTGCCACCGACGCGGGCCCCCGCCGGTACGGGCGCCCCGGCGTGTGCGTCGGTCCCCGCCGTGCTCACCTCCGGTGAGTGGAGTATGAGGAAGATGGAGGCCGCATGATCCAGGAGCCCGAGTCCGGCCCGGACGGTTACGCGGAACAGCTGGAGCGGCGCTTAGCCCGGGCCAGAACCGAACTGGCGGCAGCCGAGCGGGACGCGGCACGCGCGGAAGCCGACATGGGTGACTTCTCCGCGGCCACGGTCTCCAAGGACGGTTCCGTCGAGGTCACCGTCGGACCCCGGGGCGAACTGAGCGACCTGCGGTTCCTGGGGGCCAAGTTCCGCGAGATGTCGAGCGCGGAACTGAGCGCGGCGATCATCGAGGCGGTCGAAGCGGGCCGCGCGCAGGCACGGCGCGAGGCGGCCCGCCACTTTCGGCCGCTCGACGCCCCCGGCCCGCAGGTGCCCGAACTCGCCGGACTCGATATCGACTGGGCACGTTTCGTGAGCCCGCCCGCCGCTGCCCGGCCCAGCTCCGGCAGGCCCGCCGCACGCACCCGGCTGCACGACGAGATCGCCGACGACGAAGAGGACGGAGGCACCCGATGACCGGCCCGTCCTACACATCGAGCCCCGAGGCCATCATGGGCGGCACCCGGGTCATCAAGGATCTCGGCAGCTACGCCGACGAGGTCGGCGCGTCGGCCCACGCCGCCCTGGCCGACACCAGCTGGACCGGCGACGACAGCTACGGGAAGCAGCTCCGCAAGGAGTTCGTCCAGACCCGCGACTCCGTCCTCGCCACCATCGATGCCATCGCGGCCGGCATCTCGGCCGTGGGCGACGGCACTCTCGACAACCTCCGCGCGATCCGCAGCAACCAGGGCGGGATCATCGACGCCATCCACGAACAACAAGGGCGGACCGGGAGCCGACCGTAACGTGGCCATCGTCGTCTCTCCCAAGCTCAACTGGCTGTTCTTCATCCTCATCGGGGAGAAGTTCCTGGAGGCCAACGAGGACCACGCCTACGACACCAGCCGGTCCTTCGACGAGCTCCACCAGCACATCGGCGCGCTCAAGTCACGGGCGAAACAAGCGGTACTGACTGTGGGGGAGGGCCTTCCCAAGGGAACCGCGGACCAGTTCATCGGGGCGATCAACGAAGTCCTGCCCTATCTCGACAAGTTCGAGGCCGACCTGGACAACGTGACCAAGAACCAGGTCAACATCGCCATGCAGATCCGCGAGGCGAAGTGGAACATCATCGCCGAACTGATCCGCCTGTTCATCGAGCTCGCGATCCTCGCGGTGATGTCCTTCTTCACCGGCGGCGCCAGCGCCTCCGAGGCGGCGGTGGCACGTGCCCGCAGCCGCGTGTTCATCCTGGAGGTCCTGCTCGAACTCTCGCGCCGCACACACCTGATGCCGAGCTTCCTGGAGGCCGCCGAGGAGGCCTTCATGACGCTCGCGGTCCGGCTGGCCATGATGGTGGGCGCCCCCAAGGGGCAACGACCGAAGTCGATCGACTGGGGCGACATCGGTCTCAGCGCCGCGTTCGGCGCCGTCGCGGGGTTCCTCGCACCGATCCTCACCAAGACGATGAAGAACCTCACCAACAACGTCAAGAACATCGGTGACCTGGGGAAGAAGTTCGACGACATCAACGTAGGCGGGGCGAAGCCACCGAAACTGAACGACACCAACCTGAACCTGACGAACAAGCCGAAGTCCGGTCCGACGCCGGGACCCGGCACCCATGTCCCCAAGACGACCCCCACCGTCACCCCGCATGTGACGCCGACACCCCACGGCGACGAGAGCTTCTCCGCCAAAGTCCTTGACCAGAGCGGTGAGTTCGTCGCGGACGGCGCTTCGGAGACGCTGGCCGAGTCCCTCGTGATGGGCGCGTTCTTCGGTGACTTCACCCCGAGTTGGCAGACCTTCGTCGGGTCGGGCCTGAGCGAGCGGTTCGAGGCGGGAGCGGAGCACGCGGTCACCAACAGCGCCGACTGGCTGAAGAACTTGGGGAACCCGCCGACGATCTCCACCTCGGCTTCCGACATCGGCACCGGAGACGCCGGCAACGTCGGTCCGAGCACTGGCTCGGGCAAGAGCGGCGGCACCAAGTCCGGTGCGGGAAGCGGCCCGCACACGGCCGTGGACACGAACACGGACACCGGCAACCACATCGACACGGACCCCGACACGCCTACGAAGGCGCCCCCGGTCCGTGTCGTCGCCCCACCGCCCCACACGTCCGTCCCGGTCATTCCGCCTGTGGTGGGGTCTTCAACGCCGATCATTCCACCGGAGGTCGGGGCGTCCGCGCCGCCGATCCCGCCGACCGTCCCGTCCGCCACGGGCGGCAGCGTCACTTCAGCACCGCGCGTCGTGACGCACGACGGCATCGGAAACGGCAACGGGGCCGAACCCCCGCCGCAGACGCACGACTTGAACACCCCCGAGGTGGAGCCGGCCGGAACAACTCGGGTCGACCCGCCCCCGACCCTTGACCAGGACCCTGTTGTCGAGCCGCCCGTCACGGAGTTGCCGCCGCCTGTGGTGACGTCGACCCCCGTGACGTCCAGTGTCGCGACCGCCGTTCCTCCCGCGGTCACCCACAACGGTGTTCCGGTCCAGGGGGGTTCGAGCAACGACACGGGCGCCGGCAAGGGGAAGGCCGTGGCTCCACCGGCAACGGACGCCACCGACCCCGCCACTGTCGCCGACCCAGTCGTCGGTGCTGCCCGCGACGCTCACTCCGACGCCGTACGGTCGTTGCAGCACGCGGTCGACACCGCCGAACGGCTCCGCGTGCGGGTCGAGTCCGGCGAGGGAGCGAGCCAGGACGGCACCGCGCTGCACGACGCGGACGACAGGGTGCGGCAGGCGCAGGCGGACCTCCTAGGGACGGAGACGCGGCTGCGCGCACTGGGCGAGGTGCCGAATTCCCACGCCGACGCCGCCCCGGACCTCGGCACCGACCCGTCGGCACCGCCCTCCGCCATCGTCCCCGCAGTGGACCGCTCCGACGCCCAACGGCACTGGATCGCCTCGCAGTTGACCGAGGACGACCTGCCCCACGACTTCTCCGCCGCCGGCCTCCCGACCGGTGATGTCGACGTCGACGTGGCCGCCCTGTCCTCCACCGGAGCCACCCTCACCGTCGAGCAGCAGACCCAGGCAGCTCTGGGGAGCGGCAGACTGTCTCTGCTGGAGACCGGACTCACGCCCTTGCAGCAGGCCAAGGCGCTGATGCTGCGACCCGGTCCGTGGTCCGGGCACCTCGACACGGCCGCCGCCACGGCCAGCAGGCGCCTGTGGGACGACGCGTTCTCGGACTTCGCCCAGAGCACGCCCGGGTCGGCCCCGGACGTCGCACGCCAGTCGTGGGACACCGCCACCGCGCTCGTGCTGCCTCTGGAACTGCACCCCGTGCTCGCGGACTCGCGGCACGCGATCGAGCCGTACCGAAGCGCCGTACGACAGGTCGCCGATGTGCTGGCCGCGGGCGGGACGCGTACGGAGGCGACCGCGCTCGCCGACCGTCTCCGCAAGGGACTCGGGCTGCCGCAGCGGCTGCGCGGCGGTGCCCCCAAGCCCGAGGAGTCCTCCGACGTTCCGCAGCCCGTGGTCACCGTGAGCGGCGGAACACCCCTCGTCGCGACGACGTCCACCACGACCGACGCGACGACCACGATCACGTCGGTACCGGTCGACGGGGTGGTCAAGTCCACTGACGACAAGCCGACTTCCGTGCCTCCGCGCGGCACGGACGACCCCCCGGAGAAGCCCCGCCGACAGCGCCCGCCCCGCAAGGGCGCTCCGCCGAACCGCCGTACCCCTGCGCTCGAACCCATCGACGAGGACGCCGAGGCCGAGTTCACCGCCCCGCCCGTCAAGAAGCCCGCCACGCCCGGGCCGACCTGGGTGGTGCACGACCTGGACTCCCGTCGGCCGCCGCGTGTCGACCTCGATCTGCCTCCGGCGCCGTACAGCGGCGGCGGACCCGCGTCGTTCACCGACGGTGCCAAACTGCCTGTCTACATGGGCGGCATCGGCGAGTTGCTGCGCGGTCTGCCGCGCAATCTGCTGCGCCGGTCCTACGCCCTCGGTCAGGGGGACCGTGTCCTGCGCGGTGCCGACCGCGTCGTCGAGCAGCTCGACCTCAACCTCCGGCAGCCGCCCGGTGTCCGACCCCGTCCCGCACGTCCAGGCGGCAACCGTGCCGGTGACGGGCTCCTGGACGACGTACGACATGCTCTCGTCCACAATCCGGGCGGCTTCTTCGGGGACGGGCAGCGGTTCAACTACCGCACGGTGGACGGCAGGTCGCGGGTTCTGACGGTCACGGCCCGACCGTACGGGCAGTGGGAGAGGTTCACCTTCGGCTACGCCAACCCCGTGAAGATCGACACGATGCAGCGCAACACCGCCCTCACCGGCCGGGTCGCCGTCAACAGCACGTCGACGTCCCTCGCGCCCACCTTGCCGCTCGGACCGGTGAAGACGCTGTTCGCGCCCTGGGGACGGGTCTTCGCGCAGTTCTCGTGGACCAAGCGGGTCGAGTACAACATGCAGAACCTCGTCGTGAACCAGAACGAGACCCGTACGACCGACGGCTCGCACGCCCATCTCGACGACGTCTGGTACGAGTTCAAGGTCACCGATCCGGCCGGACGCCCGGTGGATCGGACCGGCAAGGCGATCGGGCCCAGGTCCGGCACGCGTGCCCAGGTCGCTTTCGGTTTCGCCGTCAGGGACGGGCTGTTCGTGCGCATCGCCGACAGCCTCACCCACCCCAAGCCCCCGGCCGACCGGCTGCCGGCGCGGATGCGGCTCGACCGCCGGTCGAACTACCGCATGATGAACACGGAGAGCTTCGGCCCCGTCGCACACATCCGGGACTGGGCGCTCCAGCAGATCGGCACCGACACCGACAGCATGGCCGGCAAACAGATCAACTCGTTCTTCTCCACCGACGGGTTCCATCGCATGAGCCGGGTCATGGCGGCCGGGACGGTCACCTCGCCGCCGCTGTTCAAGGACGACGCGGGGCGCGAACCGCTCGGTGTCTTCTCGGTCCGGGTGGAGCCCGGCGAGGCCGTCCTCATCAGCGAGACCACCGCCGCCGAACTCCGGGACATCTCCCAGACGACGGTCCGCAACGAGCGGACCACCGGCAGGTCCTCGGGCGTCGACATCGGCGGTGCCCTGGGACCGGCCTTCCAGCTTCTGGGCATCGACCAGGGCAAGTTCGACCTGAGGATGCTCGCCGGTCTCAACTTCCGTTACGGCTCCTCCCGCAACCGAGCCTCCGTCACCGGCGGGACCGGCGCCGTGAAGTCGGCCGGTCAGGCCAAGGGTGACCCCACCGGCCTCTACCTGGTCCAGAAGACCGTCACCGTCACCGCCCCGCCCGACACCAAGGCACCGCTGCCCGACCGCAGGCGCGACGCCGCGAGCTCGACACCCGGCAAGCTGCGCAAGAACCCCCCGCGCACCTGGAGCGAGGCACCGCACACCCGTACGTTCCAGACGTGGGCCGTGGAACGGCTCACCCGCACCGAGGCCCGCCGCCTCGCCGGGGAGGCGCGTCCCGCGCCCGGCACCCCGCCCAGGGTGCCGCCGTACCTCACCCAGGACGCGCCGCCCACCCTCGGCATGAGCAGGGTCGAGGAGTTCACGTTCGCCGACGGCTCCTACGTACGGCACATCGACGGCGAGGACCGCACCTTCCTCGACCACTTCGGCGACCAGGTCCTCGAAGAGGTCGCGCGCGCCTACCCGGACCTCGTCGCGCCGCTGTCCGAACTCGATCCCGCCAATCCCCGCTGGCGCGGCTCCGATCATTTTCAGATGGTGGTCTCGAACACTCTGGAGGTGCTGAACACCCTGGCCTTCCACAGCATGGCGGGGAACCTGGAGACGATGATGACCTCGGGGTTGCGGATCTCCCTGGTCGACTCCCGCCGCGCCACCCGCGCACAGCGCTACGTGTGGATCGACGCCGCCCTGACCGACCGGCGTTTCGAGGGCACGCAGAAGGACCTGCGGCTGCGGTTCAGCGCACCCGGCAGCGAGAACCTCGGCGGACGGCAGAACAGCGCGCGTGGCGCGCACGTCGGCGCGGAGGGACTGCTGTCGCTGCGGGACGCGGCCACCGACGAGGCGGGCGGCCCGCTGCACGCGGGCACCGGTTCGCTCGGAGTGCGCTGGGGCGGCCGTAGCGATTCGGAGAGCGGCTACGGGGCCGCCGCCACGCACGAGGCCATGTCGATCGGCACCAAGGGCACCCACCTGTACAGCTACGAGGTCACCCTCACCGCGCGGCGCGGTGGCTTCCGCCGTTTCCGCGGGCTGCTGCGCGGTGTCCTCTTCCTCAACCTTCTCGGCACGCGGCCGTTCGTCTTCACCGAGCGGGAGAAGAACCTCATCGGCCCGGCCGGCTCCGGGCCGGACATCAAGCGGCCCGCCGTCGGACGAGTGCTGCTCGGCGTGCCCGTCGAGCACACGCCCGCCCACGACACCGCACGCCCGCACCACCCCCTGCACGCTGTGCCCCTCGCGACCACCGGGCAGGCCGCACGGGACCTGGCGCTCGCCAGGCGCGGCCTGTTCGAGCGGGCCGGCCGCCGGGGCCGCGAGGAATACCGGCGTCACCCGTACCTGACCCTCGCGGTCGTCGCGGACCCCGCCCTCGGCCGGGCCGCCGAGGACGTCCTCAAGGAGTCGTCGGGCAACTCCTGGATGCTGACCCACCAGGGCGCCCCCGTCCACGACGCGGCATTGCGCGTGTTCCAGAGCCAGTTCCTGACCGCGAACTTCGACCAGTCGTCCGCCCCGACCGGCTGGCGCGCCTCCGGGCTCTGGGCCAAGGCCCCCTACCTGGACCGCTCCTCCGTCCTCGCGCACCGCAGCCGCCTGCGCCCCGGGAGCCTCACCGCCGTGACGGGCGCCATCCCGATCGAGGCGGAGACGACCATCGGCGGTGCCACCCAGGCTTCGGGGCGCCACACCAGCACCAGCACGCTGTTCTTCGGCGGCCAGCTCGTCTACCTCCACTCGCACGACACCGGCACCGGGACCACCGGCAACTACGGCCTCGTCGCCAGCCCCTACCGCCTCGACAAGTCCCGCTTCCGGGCCGTCTCCCGGACCGCGCTCGCCGAGATCAACCGCAAGGACCAGGGCAGGCAGGTCCTCGTCACCGCGGACGTCGACCACGAGATCGCCGCCACCTCCACCCTCGTCGGCCAACGAGCCACGGGCATACGGCGGTTGCCCCGCTGGCTCGCCGGAGCGTCCGGGCGACGGGTCCTCGTCAACGACGGCTGGGTGGGGCACGTCCCGGAGAAGAGCGCCTACCGGATGGGACTGCTCCGGGACCGCTGGGGCGACGTACCGCTCTACACCCGGCGCCGGTGGTCGCCCCAACCCTGGCTCCTGGACAACCCGTTCGGCAGTTTCCCGCTCACCGCGCTCGACACCGCGACCGTACTCAACGACTTCGACCGGCAGTTGAGGCCGCTCGGACTGACGGGCAGCGACCGGGACACGGTGCACCGGCTGATGTCGGAACGTGTCGTGCGCGCGCTGGGCAAGGAGATGACCGGCGGCAGCTCCTCCGTGCCCGCCCGGGTGGGCCGTTGGGGCTCGTCCACCGCGAATCTGTGGGTCGGCAGCCGCAAGGTGCGGGCGCGCGCCGAGCTGATCCCGGTGAAGGTGCCCGTCGGCACACCCGCACCGGACGGCAGCGGCTTCGGCGGCCTCGGGCACAGCGTGGAGTTCGAGGAGCACCGCAGTGCCGCGCAGACCACGCAGGAGGGCCGCGGCCGCGCCTCCGGCGCCAGCGTCGGCACCACTGTCGCCCAGGGCGCGCACACCGGCAACGACACCGTGCGGATGGCCGGACCGACGTACGCGGAGGTCGGCTCCACCCAGCAGACCGCCGCCCAGAACCGGTCCGAGGGCAGCGTGCGGATCGCCACCGCGACGACGACCCAGGCCCACGCCGAGTACGTCACCCGCTACCGGATGCGGCTGACCCTGGAGGTGACCGACACCCGCGAACCGAAGACCGGCACCGGCGCCTCCGGCTGGGTGAAGCGGGCCGCGCACCGCACCTGGCGCGGGGTGTCCGGCCGGCGCCTGCTGCGCGTCAGCTCCGAGGGCGACGTCGGGGAGCTCGTCGAGCACTACCCGCTCAGCCTCATGCGCCCCGACCCCGTCGATCCCGCCACCGAGCGGGACGACCCGCTGGCCCCGCCCGCCCTCGACACTCCCGGCCCCTCCCGCCGCGTCGCACCACCGGCCACGACCGGCCCCGGCAGCTGGCTCGACACGCTCCACCCCGACGACAGCATGAAGCCGTTCACCATGCCGCCGGACGGGTTCAAGGTCCGCCGGATCGTCGGTGTCGACGAGCTCCACACCGCCAACTCCCTTGTCCTGGCGTCCGCCTACGACACGTCCTTCCCGCTGACCGGCGCGGTCGACGACGACCTGATCGCCCGCGCCCGGGACACCCCGCTCACCCGCGCCGGCACCGGACCCGCCCAGAACCTGGAGGACGGCACGGGCAACAACGCCCTGAGCGCCTTCTACGACCGCACCCTGGAGCCCGGCGGCTACGAGGTGGCCGGTCTGACCGAGCGCGGCTTCTTCGGCGGCGCGGACGCCGACCTGCGGCTGTACTCGAGGCCGCAGTTCCGGCGGGCCCGGCTGCTCGCCGTCACCGACGGCATGAAGCACGAGGCACCCAAGCGGCACGTGGAGGGCGGTGGCGCGAGTGCCGGGCGCGTGGGGCAGGCCGAGTCGGCGCTCGGCGGCGGTCCCGCCACGTCGACCGCCGCCACCGGCACCAACCAGATGGGCGCCTCGGGACCGGGTGACGTCTCGACCGAGTCCGACACCATGGCCTCGGGCGGCGACCGCCTGGCGTCGGTGAACGTCAAGCCGAACACCACCCGTACATTCCTGTTCGCCATCCCCACGACCTGGCTGAGCGTGGCCGCGGTCCACCACCACGTCAAGGACTCCGCGCCGGTACGGGCGATGCGCAGCCCGTTCGGCAACCCGCAGCGCGCCCCGCAGGCACGCGAGACCGACACCACCGTCCTGGCCTGGGTCCGCGAGGACGTCGCCCGTGAACTGGGCCTCATCGCCGACGACGGATTCCCGCCGGTGGCGGCCGAGGCGTGGGACGCGGTCACCAAGGCCGACAAGGAGTGGACGGCCGCCGACAAGAAGTACTGGGAGCTGCGCCGCGACGAGGGCCCGCGCCGCGAGAGCGCATTCACGGACGCCGACAACCTGCTGACCGCCCTCACCGCCCGCGACCCCGAGACCCTGCCCCAGGTGATCGCCGCACGGCGCGAACTCACCCGCCTGGAACAGGACAACGACGGCGCGGAACCCGCCCACGACGGCTGGGCGCAACTCCACTACGCGGAACACGACGCCGCGCACGACCGCGTGATCGCCCTGCTGCGTGCGGCCGACGCCGAGGTCACCGCGGCCCGTACCGCCCGTGACACCGCACGCGACCAACTGGACTCCTTCACCGCCGAGTTGGGCGAACGACGTGCTTTCGCCGAGGCGCTCGCCGACGAGTACGCACGCGTCCGCGAAGCCGCCGACCGCCTGACCCGCTGGCACCAGCTCGCGGCCACACCGGCGGGACGCGCCCAGCTCGGTGACACCCCGGAACCGGACGAGGTCGCCTTTCGGGCCCCACCGGCACCAGGCACCGCGAAGGCACCGGTGACGGAGAAGAAGACCACCGAGACGACCGACAAGAAGACCAGCGCCAAGGACGCGGAGAAGAAGGACACCGGGAAGAAGGACGGCAGGGAGCAGGGCGACGCGGCGGGCGACGCAGACCTGCGACCCGCGTTCAGCCGTCCGCCGTGGGAGGCGGACGGCACCCCCGACCCGTCGCTGCGCCGCTTCGACGCGGCCCAGGACCACCGCACCCTGACCGCCACCGATCCCGACGGCCGGAGCTGGGTGTACGACCTGCATGAACCGGACGGTGACGGCAACGGGTTCTTCACGGCGGTCCTCGGTGTCGCGGATCGCGGCGGGCCGGCGGCGGTGTCGGAGACCCGGCGTGCCGGGTTGGCCGGCCGCGTGGCCCGGAGCGTGGACATGCCCCCGGACGTGACGCTCGACCCGCGAGCGGTGTTCCGTACGGCCGAACTGACCAGCAGGCTCGGCGAGCACTTCCGGCGAGACCCCGCCCTGTCCGCCACCGTCGAGGAGAACGGCGGCCGGCTGCCCGACGCCCTGCTCACCGCACTCACCCCGGTCCAGCGGCAGAGTCTTGTTCGGGTGCAGGTGCAGCGGGCCCGTCGTTGGGACGACGCGACGGCGGACCTTGCCGCAGGCCTGACGGCGCGTTCTCTCGGGGTGGACATCACGGTCGTGGGGGAGGACGGCAGTTACCGCTTCTTCCCGGGCTCCGATGACCCGACGGCGGGCCCGCTCCGGCAGGTGACCGTCTACCGGCGCGGTGACAGCTACCTGTCGGCCCGTCCCCGGTCTGCGACACCGGTGCCGGCGCCTCCCGTTGGAAGCACGGAACCGCCGAAGGACAAGGACACCGAGGACACCGAGGAGGTCAAGGACGTCGACACGAAGGGCAACGGGGCCAAGAGGGAGCAGGACACGAAGAGCAAGGAGACTCAGGACAAGGAGACCAAGAGCAAGGATCCGAAGGGCAAGGGCAAGCCCGACTCTGGCGCACCGGTCAAGTCCGTCGGTGACAAGCAGCCGCCGCCCGCCAGGACTGTCCTGGTGGACGGTCGGCGGATGACCGTCCAGAACGTGCGTCCCGACGGCAACTGCCTGTTCTCCGCCGTCATCGCCGGCATCGGCGCCCAGCACCCCGGCCACACCGTGCGGGGCAGAACCGTAGGCGCGATGACGGTCGCCGACCTGCGCAGCGACATCGCCGACTGGTACGGGACGTCCGCCGCTGCTCACCAGCACACCACGCGCGACCCGTTGGAGACGATCGTTCACGACAGGTACCCGGACCTGCGCAGTCTGCGGCCCCTGCTCGCCCTGCTGGGACTGCGGTCGCACCTCCCGCTGACCTCCACGCAACAGGCGCGCATCCAGGCCCAGTTGAGGACCGAGGGGCTGGAGGACGGTAGGGCGCCCGAGGCGATCGCCCGACGGCGCGGACTGACCGATCAGGCGCACGCGAACAACGTCCGCCAACTGGTGCTGCGTACGCTGCACGGCCCGGCCACGGCGAGGTCGCGGTCGCTGTGGCGGGAGATCCGCAGCCACCTGCCGGCCGTCGTGCCCGCCACCCCGGCGCAGACGGTCACGCTGGGGGAGCGCGGGCTGGTCGACCGCGCTATCCGCTCGCCCGAACTGTGGCACACGCCCTTCTACGACGACGTACCCCTGCTGCTCACCCAGTCGCTGGGTATCGACCTCGTCGTCGTCCAGCCCGACGGCCAGGGCGGATCCGTCCTGCACCGCCTCTCCGAGGACGCCGACGGGCCTACCGTGTACGTCGCTTACAACGGCGTCGACCACTACGAGACGTTGCTGCCGACGGCGCCGCAGCGCGGTCCGGGCGGTGACCTCACAGCCGGTTTCGGCGCCCCTGTGATGCCGAAGCGGGTGAAGGACGAGGAGCGCGACGACGAGGGCGACGTACGGGCGAACCCGCTGTGGATCCCCCTCGAAGAGGTGGACCCCGACCTGTTGATCACCGGCAACCACGATGCGGGGTGGCTGTACACGGTGACTGACGACGGTCGTGTGCTCCTCGGCAGCGAGGAGCCTTCGCAGGTGATGGCGCAGGACCGGTTCGACGCGCTGCTCGCCGGTGTCCGCACCCGACGCCCCGAGACGACGGCGGAGTCGCTGCGGGCGGAGATCGACGGCCTCGGACACACCGGCATCGCCGCTGTCTTCGAGGAGGGCGGTCGTGCGCGGCCCGGCGCGAGCCGCGTGTCGGGCGAGTTCCGCTGGAGCGAGAGCCTGCGGGCGTGGACCGTGAACGACAAGTCAGGCCGCTACATGAGCAAGGCGGTACGGCCGGACATCGACCCCGCGGTCGCGGCCGGCTGGCTGGACAACGTCGCCGCACTCTTCACCGACCGTCTCGGCATCCAGGTCGCCCCGGAACAGGTGAAGTCGAGCGCGCCGAAGGCCCCGGAGCCGCAGACTGGAGGCACCGACAACCGGTCCGCGTCCTTGCCACTGACGCTGCGTCAGCCGGCAGGCGGGGGCGACTGGTTGCCGGCCGCGCTGGTTGACGCCCTGAGGGCGAGGGCGTCCTCCGACCTGTTCGGCCGGCCTGGACTCGGCGCCCTGCTCGGGGGACCGGACCCGTCCGACGCGCTGCACCGCTGGACCGAGTTCCGGCTCGCTGCCCCGGACGCCGCGGTGCGGGTGCCCCGCCTGGCCGCCGCCGGCTGGGCGGGCCCGGCGCACACGACGGTGTCGCTGGACGACCTTGCTGCGGTCGGCGTGACCCCGACACCCGACCAGGCCGCGTTCGCGGCGCTGACCGGCGCGCTCCCGCTCGGCGACCTCACCCTGACCCTCGCGCAGCGCTACCGACTGCTGCGCCGTTGGGCGGATGGCGACCAGGTTCTCACCGAGATCGCGGCGGGCACGGCAGCCCGTGACCTGGGAATCGTCCTGACCCTGGTCGCCGGCGACGGGACGCTACGCCGCTTCGAGCCGTGAGGGTCGCCCCCGGCCCGTCGCGGGGAGCGTCACGCGCTTCTCGGATCTTGCCGTGCCCCGACACGGCCGCCGGCTGCTGTGTCCGCCGGAGCGGCGGCCGATGGTCATGACGGCCTTGAACTCGCCGTCGGGGTTTCCCGGACGTGCCCCTCGCCGGGCGTTCCAGGTCGGCTCGGCGACCCGCAGGGTGATCGCGGTCTCGATCGCCGTGACCGTGTACCGGTCCCCGCCGTGCGTCCAGGGTGGGCACGTGCTCGGCCCCGTCGCAGACACCGACGTTCTGGACACTCGTCCAGCCGGTGGGGCTCGGCTCCAGGGACTCCTGGGTACGGTCAGTCAGCGCCGCGAAGTCGGTGGCCCGTCCTGCACGCAGCCACAACTGGCTGCCCGCGAGCACCACATCGGCCGTGTCCCATGCCATCCGCGTCACTCCGAACGCCTGGGTTCTTCGGTTGTCCGCCTCGGGCGCTGTGGTTGTGCCGCTCCTGTCCTGCGTCCGGGGGTCAGCGGGGCTGGAGGACGAAGTCGTACTGGGCGTGGAGGTAGGGCACTTCGAGGGTGCTGCCGTCGGGCGCGGTGCCGGCAGGTCGTTGTGTGAACGGGATGATCAGCGCGTCCTTGGTGCCGAAGACGACGTCGGAGTCGAGGTAGTCGCTGTCCGCCTGGAACAGATGGGTGATCAGTTTCCGGTGGCCCGGCTCGTCGATGAGGAAGTGGACGTGGGCGGGCCGGAAGTGGCTGATGTCGGTCTGGCGCATCAGGTCGCCGACGGGGCCGTCCATGGGAATGGCGTACCCGCGCGGCGCGATGGTGCGGATGCAGTAGGTGCCGTCCTGGCGGGTGCGGTACTTGGCCCGCAGGCGTGCCTCGTCGATCTCGGGGATCTGGGCCTCGTAGGCGCCGTCCGCGTCGGCCTGCCACACGTCGAGCACGGCGTCCGCGAGCGGCTTGCCCTCGGTGTCGGTCACCCTGCCGGTGAAGAACAGCGGTGTGCCCGCGATGCCGTCCGACATGTCGAAGCCGTGGGGCGCGGTCGGCGAGCCGTCGATGTGGAACGGACCGAGCACCGTGGCGGGGGTCGCCTCCGGCGTGAACTCGTTGTTCAACTGGACGACCAGCGTGCTCAGTCCGAGCACGTCGGAGGTGAGGATCAGCTCCTGGCGCTTGTCGTCACTGATCCCGCCGGCCGCGGTCAGCCACTGGATCGCGGCCATCCACTCGTCCTCGGTGAGCCGCACCTCGCGCGAGAAGGCGTGCAGATGACGGACGAGCGCGGTCATCAGCTCGCCCAGCCGAGGGGAGTGAGCGGTGGCCCACCGCTCGACGGCCAGCTCGGTGATGTTGTCCTCGTCGACGAACACGGTTGCGGCTCCTTGGTCTGCGTGCGGGTGGCAGGGGTGGCGGGTCGGGGGGCGCGGGGTCAGTCCTCGCGCCGGTCCTTTGTGAGCGGGTCCGGGGTGTAGGGCTCCGGCGGTACCGGGGTGTTGTTGAGGTCGACGGACAGGAAGACGTCCTGGGCGACGGGGTGGCGCAGTTCCTCGGCGAGTTGGCCGATCAGTCCGGCCGTACGGGCCAACAGGGCGAAGCCGCGCAGCAGTGGGAGGGGCAGGCCGAGGTCCGCGAGGGCGGCGCCGCACACCCCCGCTCCGTTGAGGGGGAGGGTGCGGTGCAGCATCTTCGGGTGCACCCGGCCGATGGCGGCGAACAGGCTCAGATGTGGGCCGAAGACGCCCTCCTCCCGGGCGATTCGGATCAGCCTCGGGGTACGGGGGTCGCCTTCCTTGTGCACGTGGTGACCGAGGCCGGGGACGAACTCCCCGGCTGCGCGCCGCCGTTGGACCGTGCGCAGCGCGAGAGCGTCCCAGCCGGCCTCGTCGGCGGGCAGGTCTCCGTCGAGGGATTCCAGTACGTCGTGGAGGAAGCGGCCGGTGTCCTCGGTGACGCCGAGGAAGCGGGATCCGCCGCCGAGGAGGCCGGCGGCGAGCGCGCCCTGGATGGAGTCCGGGGCGGAGAGGTAGGTCAGGCGGGTGACGATGGCCGTGGGGGTGAAGCCGTGGTCGGCGAGGGCCGCGAGCACGGCCTCGAAGACACGTGTCTCGCCGGGTGTCGGCCGCCGCTGGGTGGCGAGCCAGAACGCGAGTTCTCCGAAGCCGACCGAGCCCATGATGTCCTCGGCCAGGTCGTGCCCGAGCAGGGTGATGGTGTGCAGGTCGGAGGCGCCGAGGGCTGTGGGGTAGGCGGGGCGCGGTGTCGGCTCAGACATGGCCGTCCTCCTCGGGTGCGGACAGCCAGGTGCGCAACTCCGCGCCGTGTTCGTCGAGTTCGGGCGGCGGCAGACGGTAGGAGGCGGGGGTGGCGGAGAAGCGGATCGGGTGCCGGGTGGTGGGCACCGCGCGGTCCCCCTCGCCGACGGTGACGATGGGGTCGAGTCCGAAGCGGTCGGCCATGGCGAAGCCGCCGTCGATGGTGTTGATCGGTCCGCTCGGTACGCCGGCCTCCACCAGGGCCTCGAACCACTCGGTGGCCCCGCGCGTCTTCAGCCTCTCGGCCAGCAGCGGGCGCAGCAGGTCGCGGTGGGCGGTGCGGTCGGCGTTGCGCGCGAACCGCGGGTCCTCGGCCGTCTCCGGTATGCCGAGGACCTCGCACAGCCTGCGGAACTGGCCGTCGTTGGCGGCCGTCACGATGAGGTCGTTGTCGGCGGTGGGCAGCGGTTCGTAGGGGAAGACGCTGGGGTGGGCGTTGCCCATGCGGAAGGGCACCGTGTCGCCGGCGACGTAGGCCGAGCTGTGGTTGACCAGTCCGGTCAGGGCCGAGGACAGCAGGTTCACCTCGACGAGCTGGCCGCTCCCCGTGGCGTCCCGGTGGCGCAGTGCGGCGAGGATGCCGATCGTGGCGTGGTTGCCGGCCATCACGTCGAACACGGAGATCCCGGCCCGGTAGGGAGGCCCGTCGGGGTCGCCCGTCAGGCTCATGAGCCCCGAGATGGCCTGCACCATGAGGTCGTAGCCGGGGACGTGCCGGCCCGCTCCGGCGCCGAAGCCGGTGATCGACGTGTAGATCAGCCCGGGGTTGTCCTGCCGGACCGAGTCGTAGTCCAGCCCGTACTTCGCCATGCCGCCGGGCTTGAGGTTCTCGATCAGGACGTCCGCGCGGCGGGCGAGGTTGCGGGCGACCGCCGCGTCCTCCTCGGTGCGCAGATCGAGGGCGATGGAGCGCTTCCCCCGGTTGATCCCGAGGTAGTAGGTCGAGACCTCGTCGCGTGTCGGAGGCATCCAGGCACGGGTGTCGTCGCCGCCCGGTCCCTCGACCTTGACGACGTCGGCCCCCAGGTCGGCGAGGAGCATCGTGGCGTACGGCCCGGCAAGGATCCGTGAGAAGTCCGCGACCAGCACCCCGGAGAGCGGGCCCGCGGTGCCCGGGGGAGTGGGCTTGGCGCTCTGCGACATCAACCTCGCCTTTCTGTCCGTACACCGGACAGTCGTCCGGAAAGTGATTCTCTGTCCCGGACGGCGAAGGCGTCAAGGCGTCACAGCCGCGCCGGACGTGCGGACGGCCGGATCGCATGGGGCGCGGACTCCAGGCGGGCGAAGTCCGCACTGATCTCGCCGGCGGCCTGGAGGAGAAGCGGCAGATGGCCGTCGAGGAGCACCTCCATGGAGGTCTCGGCGGCGTGCGCGTTCACGTTGACGCTCGCGACGACGCGGCCCGAGCCGTCCCGCAGCGGAGCCGCCACCGAGCGGATGCCCCTGGCCAGCTGTTCGTCGGTCACCGCCCATCCCCGCGCGCGCACCTCCCGCAGCTCGGCCTCCCATTCGGCCCGGCCGGGGTGCCACACGGACTGAAGGCCCGAGCGGCTGGGCTCGGCGATGACCCGGGCCGCCTCGTCGGGCGGCAGTGCGGCCAGCAGCACCTTGCCCAGCGAGGTGGGCAGCGCCGGGAAGCGGGTGCCGATCTGCACGGCGAGGGTCACGATCTTGGGCACCGAGACCCGGGCGACGTAGACGATGTCCGAGCCGTCGAGCTGGGCGATCGAGCAGGACTCGTTCGTGCGCTCCACCAGCCACTCCAGGTGCGGGCGGGCCACGTCCCACAGTCCCGTCGAGCGGACGTAGGCGACGCCGAGGTCCAGGACGCGCGGGGTCAGCACGAAACCGCCGGCCTGCTGGCGCACGTAGCCCAGTTCGGTCAGGGTCAGCAGGATCCGGCGCGCGGTCGGTCTGGCCAGCCCGGTCGCACTCGCCACGTCGGACAGGGACATCACCGGCCGGCGGGGGCGGAAGGCGGTGATGACCTCCAGGCCCCGGGCCAGCGCCTCGATGAAATCGGGTCCGGTTCCTTCGCGCGGCATGGTGGCTCCTCTGGTCGCCGTCGGCTTCGCCCTCCGGGTGTCCGCCCTGCGGACACCCGTCGAAGGCACTCTACGCAGCAGAACAGCCCTCCGTCGCGATGGTCCGGACGCATCGGCTGGGAACCGACCGCAGAGCGGACGGCCGTGGACATTGCCGGGCGGAATTCGGAATACGCGGAGTATTGACACCGGACTGCACCCTGACGACGATCGGTCACCAAGCATGAGCCGCCATGCGGACAGTCGTCCGATTCGCAGTGGGAGATCCAGGGATGAGCCAAGTGACGAGCCGGTCCACCCCCTTCGCGGCGGGACGACCCGTCGTCCTGCGCGGCGGCACCGTCCTGCCCATGGACCGCGCACGGCGGGTGCTGAGCGACACCGACGTGCTCGTGACGGGCGACCGGATCACCGCGGTCGGCCCTCGGCTCGCCGTGCCGGAGGGGACCGCCGAGATCGACGCGTCCGACGGCATCGTGATGCCCGGCATGATCGACACGCACCGGCACATGTGGCAGACGGCGATGCGTGGGTACGGCGCCGACTGGACCCTGACCCAGTACTTCGTCTGGTACTACCTCGAACACGGCACCGCCTTCCGGCCCGAGGACGTGTACGCCGGAAACCTCCTGGCCGCCGTCGAGGCGCTGGACGCCGGGGTGACCACGGTCGTCGACTGGTCGCACGGGCTGCAGACGGTCGACCACGCGGACGCGGCGGTCGACGCGCTGCGGGCCGTGCCCGGCCGGTTCGTCCTCGCCTACGGCAACATCCAGCAGGCTCCGGCGGAGTGGACCGCGGCACCGCAGTTCCGGGACTTCGTGCGCCGCCGCATCACCGGCGACGACATGCTCGGCTTCCAGATCGCCTTCGACGTCACCGGGGATCCGGCCTTCCCCGAGAAGCCCGCCTTCGAGGTGGCCCGCGACCTGGGCGTCGCCGTCACCACCCACGCCGGAGTCTGGGGCGCCACAGGCGACGACGGCATCCGTCTCATGTACGAGCACGGAT
The DNA here is from genome assembly GCF_053598575.1 of Streptomyces sp. NPDC001100. NCBI lineage: Bacteria > Bacillati > Actinomycetota > Actinomycetes > Kitasatosporales > Streptomycetaceae > Streptomyces > Streptomyces sp. NPDC001100. The sequence goes on along the minus strand of NZ_JBSFKO010000049.1, from coordinate 43,064 downwards.
TCATGACCCCCGAGACGGTCTACGTCCACGCCTCCACCCTGTCGGCCGACTCCTACCACCGCATCGCGGCCACGGGCGGCTCGGTCTCGGTGTCCACGGAGAGCGAGCAGAGCGCCGGCCAGGGCTATCCCACGACCTGGGCCGTCCGCTCCCACGACATCCCCGTCTCCCTGTCGATGGACACGAGCGTGTGGTGGAGCGGCGACCTGTTCTCCGCCATGCGCACCACCCTCGGCGCCGACCGCGCCCGCGAACACCTCGAGGCCCACGCCCAGGGCGAGACCGTCACCCACGCCGCGCTGCGCGCCGACCAGGTGGTGGAATGGGCAACGCGCGGTGGTGCGAGGGCACTTGGTCGCGAACACGACCTGGGCAGCGTCGAGGAGGGCAAGAAGGCCGACCTCGTCCTGCTGAAGAACGACCACTCACCGGTCTCGTTCCCACTGCTCAACCCGTACGGCCACGTGGCCTTCCAGGCCCAGCGCGGCGACGTCCACACCGTCATCGTGGACGGCAAGGTGGTCAAGCACGAACACCGTCTCCTCGACACCGACCTGGCCGCGGTGCGCCGCACCGTCGAGCGGACCGTGGACCATCTGCGCTCCACGATGGGCGAGGACGCCTGGGCGAAGGGCATGAACCCGGACGTCCCCGAGACCAAGGTCCTCGACAACCCCTACACGTACACCGACTACCGCAGCACCTCGACCCACGGCCGCTGAGGGGGAGCGGGATGCTGCGCCGATGAGTTCCGGGCCGGCGGACCGTGTCCGTCCGTGCCGGCCCGGCGGCCGTTCGGAGCGCGGCCCGGACCCGCCGATGACGACCGTCTGCCGACTGACGTGCGGTCGTCGGTCGCGTCGAACGCGTCGTGTCCTCAGGAACTGTGCGGGACCGCGATGGTGTCCCAGAGCGAGCACTGGTGTTCCGCGGAGTACTGAACGTCGTCGATCAGAGCACTCCTGCCGCCGGCCCGCAGCGACAGCGTCAAGCCCTTGCCGCTGTGGTATGCGGGCCAGGCGTCCTGTCCGACGACATGCGGTCGGCCGGTTCTCGTGAAGGCGCCCCAGTACCGCGTCATCTCGCGGGCGAGCCGGCGCTCGGCGGCGTTGAACAGCGGGGCGATCGGTGTGCCGTTGTCGAAGCTGGGCCAGATGTAGGCGAGTTCCGCGGCGTGGCCGGCTCCCCAGACGTAACCGGGTATCTGCGTCAGGCCGGGCCCTGTCCGGTGGTCGAACTCGTAGGAGTAGGTGGGGGTGTACCGCTCGAAGGTGCGGACGAGCGAGCGTTGCCCGCACCCGCCGATCCCGCTGATCAGCCCCGAGTCGGTCATGATCGCGCCGACGAGGTACGCCGCGGTGTACGCGTCGGACGTCTCGGGCCAGGGGTAGCGGGCGAGGACCTCGTCTGCGCGGTTTCCGGCGACGCCCCGGACGAAGGCGAGGTAGGCCTCCTTGCTTGCCCCTATGTAGCCCTGGGCGAAGGTGCGGCCCTCGTCGCGGTTGGCGCCGACGAGCATGGGCACCCGGGTGAAGTGCCCGCTGTCCACCGCCTGGCGCACGTTGACCGGGAACGTCGGGGTCCCGTCCACGAAGTCGGCCGAGAAGGTCCGGCTCGCGTCGAGGAGCGTACCCACCGAAGCGGACCGCAGACAGCCGAGGGCGGCCGCCCGGTCGGTGCTGTCGCAGCCCGCCTGCCGGGCGAACGCCGCTCCGGCGGTCTCTGCCTGAGCCTCGGGCACGCTGGGGCAGGAGCCGCTCTGGATCACGGCCCGGGCGAAAAGTCCGCGCGAGCCGGGCGAGACCAGATGCCCGCAGACGGACCAGCCGCCTGCGGACTCGCCGTCGACGGTGACCGCGCCGGGATTCCCGCCGAAGGCCGCGATGTTGCGCTGCACCCAGCGCAGAGCGGCCTGCTGGTCCATGAAGCCGTAGTTGCCGGACTCGCCGCCCTCCTTGGTGAGGGCGGGCAGCCCGAGGAAGCCGAAGACACCGAGCCGGTAGTTGAGCGAGACACCGATGACGCCCGTTTCCCGTACGAGCTTCGACTCGTCGTTCTGCGCACCGCTGCCGTTGGTCAGGCCACCGCCGTGGATGAACACGTGCACGGGAAGACGGGCGCCGGTCCGTACTCCCGCCGGCCGCCAGACATTGACGTCGAGACAGTCCTCGGTCTCGCTGCGCGGGCCGTTGCCGCTGGGCAGTACGGGACAGGGGTTGCCGAAGGCGGTGGCCTCCCGGACGCCGGTCCAGCGCGCCGCCGGCCGCGGCGGCGTCCAGCGCAGGGAGCCGGTGGGGGCCGCCGCGTAGGGGATGCCGACGAACCGCTCGACGCCGTGGGAGACGGCACCGCGCACGGGGCCCTTGTCGGTGGGCACCACGGTCGCCGCACTCGTGGACGCGGCCACGGACGGCGTCGCGGAGAGCAGCCCGACGGCGGTCATGGACAGGATCAGCGCGCCACCCAGGGCAGTACGCGTTCTGCTGGCAGTCATGGGGACCTCTCAGGTGGGATGCCGGCCGCGGCACCGCGGTCGGCACACCTGGTGGGGAGTGGGGGGAAAAGCGCGGTCAGCGGGTGACGCCGACGCTGTCGTGCAGGGGCAGCGTCCGAGACGAGGAGCCGACCCACACGTCCCGTTTCCCGGTGCCGAGCACCCAGCTGTGGGAGGACGTGTTCCAGTACCTCAGCTGCTGGGCGTCGACCCGGATGCGTACGGTCGTCGACTGCCCCGCGCGCAGCCGCACCTTCTGGTAGCCGCCGAGCGAGCGCACCGCCTGCGGCTCGGTGGTCCCCGGGCTCGCGCCGACGTAGACCTGGGCGACCTCGGCACCGTCGCGGGTGCCGGTGTTCTTCAGGGTGAACGAGACGGTCAACGCGCCGTGACTCTGCCGTACCGCGAGGTCGCGGTAGGCGAAGGAGGTGTACGACAGCCCGTAGCCGAAGGGGAAGAGCGGGGCGGCCTGCTCCTTGTCGTACCAGCGGTAGCCCACGTAGATGCCCTCGGAGTAGTTCTCCTGGTTGCCCACTCCCGGGTACCTGAGCGGGTCGCCGGCCACCGGTGTGACGGACTCGCTGGCGGGGAACGTCTGGGTGAGCTTGCCCGAGGGATTCACGTCGCCGTAGAGCAGCCCGGCGGTGGCCTCGGCGCCGTTCTCCCCGGGGTAGTACATGTCGAGGACCGCCTTGACCTTGGACAGCCACGGCATGGTGATCGACGATCCGGTGTTGAGGACGACGATCGTGTTCGGGTTGGCGTCGGCGACGGCGGAGATGAGCCCGTCCTGGTCGGCCGGCAGGGAGAGGTTCTTCCGGTCGAAGCCCTCGGTGCCGTCGTCGTAGGCGAACACCACGGGGGTCTTCACCCGGCGGGCCAGGTCCACCGCCTGCTCGCGGGCGGCCTGTGCGGCCTGTGGGGTGACCCAGTTCAGCCGGACCTTGGTCGGTCCGCCCTGGATCGCGAGGGCGCCGGCCGCGAGGCTGTGCGTGCCCGCTGTGAGGTGCACCGTGGCGGTGCTGGAGCCGAGGAAGCCGGTGATGACGCTGTTTCCGTCGATCTTCAGCAGGCCGTAGGCGGCAGGGAGGTCGAAGACGAAGGAGTAGTCGCCGTCGGTGGGCACGGTGAGGGTGCCGCTGTAGTCGAAGGAGGCGTCCGGTGTGACGGGGATCGTGCCGTCCGCGTCGACCGGTAGTGCGGGGCTGAGGGCCGAGGCGGGGATGGGGTCGCCGGTGTCGACGCCGGCCGCGTAGCGCACCGTGGTGTGCCGGCCGGCCCGCACGGTGATGGCGTCCAGTGGCGAGGCCGCGGAGTCCGGTACGACGCTGGAACTGCCGCCGCCGGTGACCTTCGGTGTCTTCGCGGTCGGGCCGATGAGTCCGATGCCGGTGTCCTTGCCGGTCAGCGGAAGCGCTCTGGCGGTGTTCTTCAGCAGGACCGCGCCGGATTCGGCCACCTTCTGGGCGACTTTCGCGCCGCCTTTCGTATCGCGTGCGGGCCGCCGGGTCGCCGCACCGTCGAGGAGACCGAATTTCGTCATCTGCTGCAGAATGCGCGCGACCGAATCATTCAGCTCGGAGACGGGAATGCTGCCGTCGGTTATCGCGGTCTTCAGTTCCTCGCCCAGGTAGACGCCGCTGGGCATCTCCTGGTCGAGGCCGTTCACGATGTCGGTCGTCGCGTGGGTCGCGCCCCAGTCCGACATGACCCAGCCCGAAAAGCCCCACTGCTCCTTGAGGATCGAGTCGAGCAGTTCGTCGCTGCCGCAGCCGTGGCTGCCGTTCACCGAGTTGTACGAGCACATCACCGCCCCGGCGCCCGCCTTGACGGCGGCCTCGAAGGCGGGCAGTTCGATCTGACGCAGGGTCTGCTCGTCGACGTTGACGTTCACCCCCATGCGGTTGTCTTCCTGGTTGTTCTCCGCGTAGTGCTTGACGGTGGCGATCAGGCCCTGGCTCTGGACGCCCTCGACCTCGCCGGCCACCATCCGAGAACTGAGCAGCGGGTCCTCGCTGAAGGTCTCGAAGTTCCGCCCTGCGTACGGCACTCGGACGGTGTTCGTCATCGGGGCGAGCAGGACGTCCTGGCCGAGCGCGCGGCCGTCGCGTCCGACGGTCCGGCCGAACTCACGGGCCAGCCCGTCGTCGAAGGACGAGGCGAGAGCGACCGGTGCCGGCATCGCCGTGGCGTGCTCGTTGACCCGGACGCCCGCCGGGCCGTCGGTGAGCCGCAGTTCGGGGATGCCGAGACGGGGCACCCCCGGGATGTATCCGGCCTGGCCGAGCGTCTTCGGATCGGTGCCGCCGTGGACGAAGGACAGTTTCTCGGCCAGCGTCATCCGGGCGATGAGGGCGGCCACGCGCGGGGACACTTTGATCGTCACGCCCGCGCTGCCCGCGCCCGAGGCGCCGGGAGCTGCGGCCGTGCCCCCGGCAATCAGCGCCGCGCTCACGCCCGCGATCAGCGCCGTACGGCGTAAACGGGTGCCGTGGCGTCCTACCGATCTCCGATCGAGCTCCATGCCAACTCCTCACCACTGAAGTGCCCGACGATTTACGTCTCCCATGGACAGAATTCGAGTCAATACAGGTGGCTCTATAAAAGATCGAATGCTCAAGGAGGTTAAATTCGCACATTCGATGCGTCAACCCTCTGGAATTCCGTACTTGGCGGACATAAATTGACGCCCTCACAAGGAGGTGACACGTGTCGGCGCGTGACCAGGTCCTGTCCCATGTCCGGCGGCACGGGAGCGCGTCCCGCCCCGAACTGCAGACGGCGCTCGGCATGAGCCGTCCGGTCGTCGCGGCCGTCGTCCGCGACCTCCTCGCCGAGGAACTGCTGACCGAGCACCAGGGGGAGAACACGGGCGGCCGTGGGCGCCCCGGCCGACGCCTTCGGCCGCGCTACCCGGCGGGCGCGGTCATCGGAGTCGACGTCAGCCACCGGCATCTCACTGTCGCCGCGGCCACCCTGGACCTCACCGTCCGGACCGAGCACCGGGTGGCGATCGATGTGGACACCCGACCGACCGCGGCCCTCGACATCACCGCCGACATGATCCGGCGGACGGTCGAGGAAGTCCGGCTCACCGTCGACGGGCCCGTGAGCGCGTGCGCCGTCGGCATACCCGGGCCGCTGGACATGAGCAAACGGGCGATCGCCTCGCCCACCATCCTGTCCAGCTGGGCCGGACTCGATCTCGCGGCCGAACTGGGATCCCGGACGGGACTGACCGTCTCCCTCGACAACGACGCGAACCTCGGAGCCCTCGCCGAACACCGGCACGGCGGCGCCGACCACCGCGGCAACCTCATCTACGTCAAGGCGTCCGACGGCATCGGAGCAGGCCTCATCGTCCACGGGATCCCGGTCAGCGGCAGCTTCGGAGCCGCGGGCGAGATCGGGCACACCCAGGTGATCCCGGACGGGGACTGGTGCCGGTGCGGCAACCGCGGCTGCCTGGAGACCATCGTCTCGGTCCGCCAGGTGCTCCAGCAGGTCAGACACTTCTACCCGGGCGACACCGATCTGCGGGCACGGCTGCCGGAGATCGCCCAGCACCCGGTGGCCCGGAAGATCTTGGCCGAATCCGGTCGCACCCTCGGCCGCGTCCTGGCGAACCTGTGCGCACTGCTCGACCCCGCGGCCGTCGTCATCGGCGGCGAGATGAGCCAGGCGGGCGAGGCGTTCGTCGACGGCGTCCGCGACTCGATCGAACGGCTCGCCCAACCGGGTTTCGACCACCGCGTCCTGGTCGTCGCGTCCGCCCTCGGCACCCGCGCCGAGCTGATAGGGAGCCTCACGCTCGCCCGGGACATTGCCCTGCGGGGCGGAATCCGGCGGGCGCCGTCGCGGTCCAACATGCGGTGACGGACGCGAGCGTGACGGGTGTGGTGGGTACGGCGATCGGCGCTGGGGGCGGTGGTCGGTGGTCGGGTCACCCTGCCCGGTCAAGGGTGTGCGCGGCAGCGGCAGCGGCAGTTGCAGTCCGCCCGCGAGCACCGGCGTGAGGCAGCGCGCCGGGAGGCGTACGGCGGTTTGATCGCGAGCATGAAGCGGCTGTCGGCCGCCTGCCGGCGACTTTCCCCGCGTGGTCCGGAACGAGCAGTCCACGCCGGAGCAGCGGCGGGTCTCCTTCGCGGAGGCGCATGTGGTGTGGAGCCGGTTCAGCAGCGCGGTCGCGGCCGTTGTCGTCGCCGGATCGTTTTCCGCGGTGGCGGCGGTCGAGGTGCTACTGGTGGCCATGTACGACTGGGACAAGGCCGGGATGGGCTGGTTGGAGGCTGCGCTGCGGGGAGAACCTTCCCAACCCTCCACCCATGTGGATCCCCGCACGCGGAGAGTCTCGGTGCCCGGAGTGAGAGGTGAGGTTGAGAAGGCAACCCGTCGGTGGGGCCTGTCTCACGCGTCGAGCCGGCCCGCTCCCCGTGGCCGCCTCTGACGCGAAGCCTGGGCCATTCGACTGCGGAAACCTGGCCATCACGTGATGACCCTCGGTGATACATCGGATGAATGTGTTGACGTGGCAGTGGATCGCGCATAGAACATGTGCGGTTCGACCGGTAGGGACAAGGCACGTTGCCGCTGGCCACTCTGAGGAGCCGTTCGATGTATGCGAGATTGACCAGATGTTTGTTGCCGCTGCTGCTCTTACTTGGGCTCGCGGCGGGAACGTCGCCCGCGGTGGCCACGCCCGCCGCCATGGTTCCGAGGGACGTAGCTGCCTCCGTTTCGTCCACGCCGCCCATGGGCTGGAGCAGTTGGAGCGCGCTGCGCGAAGGCGGTGGCCTGACCCAGGACGGCATCAAGGCCCAGGCACGGGTCATGCACGACAAACTGCGGCGCTACGGCTACCGCTACATCAACATCGACGCCGGCTGGTCCGACCACCTGGACGCCTACGGGCGAGACGCCTGGGACACCACTCGCTTCCCGGACGGAATCCCCGCTCTCGCTGCCTATCTGCACCGCCTGGGGCTCAAGTTCGGTATCTACCTCACGCCGGGCATCCCGATCGAGGCGTATCAGAAGAACCTTCCGGTCCAGGGCACCGCCTACCACATGCAGGACATCGCGGACCCGACACAGCCCGGCAACACGCACAACGACTCCTACCGAATCGACTTCACCAAGCCCGGCGCAGCGGAGTACGTGCGGGGCTACGCCGACCTGTTCGCCTCCTGGGGCGTCGACTACATCAAGATGGACTTCGTCGGCCCCGGTGGCGGTCTCGTCGCCGCCGACAACCGCCCCGAGATGCGGGCGTGGCACCAGGCGATCGTCGCCACCGGTCGTGCGATGCACCTGGAGCTTTCCAACTCGCTCAGTATCGCCGACGCCGCCACCTGGCAGGCCACCAGCAACGGCTGGCGCACCGGCGGCGACATCGAGTGCTACTGCGGCGTCAACGGATCCAGCGTCCCGTTGACCAGTTGGCAGCGGACGTCGGCCCGGTTCGACCAGGTCGCGGCCTGGCAACCGTTCGGTGGCTCCGGCGCGTTCAACGACTACGACTCGATCGAGGTCGGCAACGGCAGCGACGGCGGGCTGACCCCCGACGAGCGGCAGACCCAGCTGAGCCTGTGGTCGCTGGCCTCCTCCCCATTGCTCCTGGGGACGGACCTGACCAAACTGGACGCCGCCGATCTGAAGCTGCTGGCGAATCGTGACGTGATCTCCGTGGACCAGGACACCGTCAATGCCTCTCGGGTGAGCAAGAGCGCGACCGCACAGGTCTTCGCGAAAACGGAGCCGAACGGCGATGTGATCCTGGGGCTGTTCAACACCGGGGCCGTCGCGCAGACCGTTTCCGTCGCCGCGGCCACGGCCGGCCTGCCCGCGTCCTCCTCGTACCGCCTCGACAACCTGTGGACGCACGAGGTCACCCGGTCCTCCGGCGCCACCGTCGCGGCTTCGGTCCCCGTGCACGGCGCGGCGCTGTTCCGGGTACGTCCGTGGACCGCAGGCAAGGCGCCGGGGCGCCCTCAGACCGGCCTCACCGTGACCGCCCCCGGCATCCTGGGCACCGGTCAACAGGCCACGGTCAACGCGGACTTCACCAACTGGGGCACCGCCGTCGCGTCAGATGTCCACGTGGCGCTGCCCGTCCCGAAGGGCTGGACGGTCGCCCCTGTCTCGCCCGCCTCCTTCGCCTCCGTCGCGCCCGGCGAGACCGTCCGCGCCACCTACCGTGTCACGCCACCGGCATCCATCAACCAGCTCTTCCCGACGGTCCGGCTCGACGCCGTCGCCCACTTCCGCTGGAACACCGGCACCGGGGCACGGACCATTGGCTCGGCCGCCGGGCACACGTCCGTTCTGCTCGACGAGCCCGTTCAGGCTCCGTTCCACACCTTTTCCTCTTCGCCGGAGCCCGCGAACTTCTCACAGGTCGGCTCCGCACTCGGCATTCGTGCGGCCGGCGCGGGCGTCTACGGACCGACGAACGAATACGGCGCGCTCTATGTCCCCGGCGCGGAACACGACGGCTCCGTCACGACGGTTCGTGTCACGTGGCAGCGATACCAGAACTCCGGGGCCAAGACCGGAATCATGGTGCGCAACGACATTACCGGCGCGAGCAACTCGCCCGGCTTCGTGACCGTGGGAGTGAGCGCGAAGAAGGGCTACTTCATGCAGTGGGACGCAGACGGCGACGGGCGGCTCGACGCCGGCACCGCGCCCAACGGCTCCGGCGTCGGCAAGCCCGTTCTGCCCAGTTGGATCCGGCTGGTCCGCTCCGGCACCACCTTCACCGGCTACTACTCCACTGACGGCACCAGTTGGACGCCTCTGAGTACCGCGGACGTTCCCTCCGCCGCGCATACCCAGGACGTAGGCCTCTTCGGCACCGCTGCCAACCCGGGCTACCCGAGCGAAGACGATTTCACCGACTTCACGACCAGCGGCTGACGGTCCGTACGTGCTGTCGTGCGAGACAGCAGGATCCGACGTCGCTCCCTGGCGGAGGTCGCGGAAGCGTGCCTCGGCACGGCCGGAACCGTGGTCGTACACGCCGTTCTTGAAAGAGCGGGTGGCGGCACGCCGGTCGGCGACGGTCCGGACGAGGGAGTCGTCGAAATGTCGGTGGCGAGGGTGTCCGAGGGGCGGACGCGCGCAGGATTTGGGCGAAAGAGGTGCCGTCGGTGCCGGAGGGGAGGTGGACGCCGGCGTCCCACAAGTGGTTGCCCGTGGTGCAGTCGACCTGCCAGTGCATTTCCGTGCGTGGGTCGGTGGAACCGCCCTCCGCGAACGGCTCGTTGGTTGCGGTACACCGCATGCGATGGAAGCCGCCCCTGTAGCTGTCCCGGTCGCTGAGGTCCAGGTTCCAGGGCGTCTGCCAGCTGTATGCGAAGGCGGTCTGTGGGGAGTGGAGGCTGATCCTGTCGGCCGTCGCCTGCGGACCGACGTCATTGACGTGCGGGTGGACGCGGGAGTCGAAGGCCGGCAGGGTCCGGTCGGGACGTCGGGATCACGGACGGCGGCGTCGCGGATTTTGCCGCGCCGGATCAGGTCGTCGACGAACTGACGTACGGACTCACGGTCCCCGATTCAGCCGCACTTCTCGCCGTAAGAGGTGGTCGTACCGCCGACGACACGGATGCCGCGGGCATGGGCGCGCGCCACGATCTCGCGGTACGCGAAGGCCCGGGCGGCGGGAGCCGCCCCGGTGGGGTTGCCGTGGATGCCCTTCACGACGATCAGGGGTAGAGCCGGAGCACGGCGCTGAGGCCGGTGCCCTTCAGTGGTCCGCGGTTGCCCCTGATGCCGGCTCCGCCGTGCGAGCACCGTCCGGGCTGAGGAACGAGGTCTGCGGTGAGCGGTGATACGTCGCCGGGCCTGAGTCGTCGTGCGTGCACACAGGCTGTCCAGCGGGTTGGTGTCCGCAGGCACCCGTACGGGAACCGGACCGCTCACGGCGTCCTGGCCGACCGGGACTGTGAGGGATGTGGCGCGCGCAGAAGGAGATTGAACGCCTTGTACCAGCGGCGGAGCGTGGGTCTTTCGGAGTGGTGGACTCCGGGTGCGGCGAAGGCCGTGGCGTCGATGTGGAGCGGCGTCGTGCCGAGCCGGTCGGAGACGCGGATGCCAGGGCTTCCCACGTCCTGGTCCAGCAAGGTCGTCCGGTGGCGCGGAGCAGGTGCCGGATCGTGAAGGCAGGAAACCGCAATACATCGGATGAGTTAAGGGCTTGAGGTGGGATCGCGGGTGCATACATCCCTTCCTGAATAGCCATGTATGGAAGGTTATTACAGGTGGAAGGCCAATCGGTTGAGGTCATTGACAGGTGCTTGATGTGTGCCTACGTTCTCGATACACCCGATGTATCAGTGACCGTCAGTTCTGGAGGACGAAGATGACCTCGCAGCCGGGAACGCACTCACCGCTGCCTCGCAGAGTCTTACTCGGCACCGCGCTGGGGGGAGCCGCGGCCGCGGCCCTGCCCGCTGGGACGGCCCACGCCGACGAGTCAGCACGGGCGGAGGGTGTGGCCGACGTTGTTCCCGCGGCCCGGGCCCGCAGAAGCCCCTGGAGACTCCGCGACACCATGCGTGCCGACGGTGCCTGGGAAGATTTTCTGCGGGGCCAGGATCTGTTGTGGAGCAGGCTGCCCACCCTCTGGTACGAGGGGCCGTTCCTGGGTGACGGCCAGCTCGGCAGCATGGTGTATCAGGAGCCGGGCACCAACCAGATCCGTTTCACCGTCCAGCACGGCCGGGTCCAGGACCATCGGCCCGAGTTCGGCAGCGGCTGGGGCACCTGTCGCCTGCCGGTCGGCCACCTCACACTCGAACCGGTCGGCACCATCACCTCCGTGGACTGGCGGCTGAGCCTGTGGAACGCCGAGCTCACCGGTACCGTCACCACCACCGCGGGCACGCTCACCCTCTCCGCCCTCATCCATGACGAGGTCTTCGCCGCCCGGGTGACGGCCGGCGGTGACGAACGGGTCACCTGGACGTTCCACCCCGAAGAAGCGCTCAGCCCCCGGCGCATCAGCGAGGCTCCGCCCTCGGGCTACACCGCCAACCCGCCCTGGTCCACGCGGACTTCCGCCGACGGCACCGAGCAGGTGCTCCAGCCCCTCACCGGCGGCCAGACCGCCACCGCCTACCGCCGCACCGGCCACGACCTGCTGCTCAGCGTCGGACACAGCTCGCCCTCAGACACCGCCGCCGAGGCCGATTCCTTGCGCAACCTTCGGCGCGTGGCCTCGTACACCGCTCTCAGGAGACGGCACACCCAGTGGTGGCACGCCTTCTACCGCAAGAGCTTCGTCTCGTTCCCCGACCAGCGCCTCCAGAGCTTCCACTGGATCCAAGTCTACAAGGTCGCCTCCGCCAGCCGTGCCGGTGGTCCCGTCATGGCCACCTCCGGGCCGTGGCTGGAGCCCACGCCCTGGCCCGCGGTCTGGTGGAACCTCAACGTCCAGTTGGAGTACTGGCTCATCCACGGCTTCAACCACCCCGAGCTGGACTCGCTCGCCACCACGCTGCGCCAAAACCAGGAACAGCTCGCCGCCAACGTGCCCACCGCCTACCAGGCGGACAGCTCCGGTATCGGCCGGAGCTCCGACATGTTCGCCAACCGGGGTGTGGGCAGGCCGGGAAGCGGCGCCGAGACCGGCGACCTCACCTGGGCACTGCACAACGTGTGGCTGTCCTACCGGCACTCCATGGACAAGGCGCTGCTGCGCGACACGATCTATCCCGTGCTGCGCCGGGCGATCAACTACTACCTGCACTTCCTCACCCCGGGCAGCGACGGCAGACTCCACCTGCCGAGCACGCTCTCGCCCGAATACCCCGTCGTGCCGCCCCAGGACACGAACTACGACCTGGCCCTGATCCGCTGGGGCTGCCAGACGCTCATCGAGTCCGCCGAACTACTGGCAGCCGACGACGAGTTGATCCCGCGGTGGCAGGAGGTGCTGGCCAGGCTCACGCCGTACCCGGTCGACGACAACGGCTTCATGATCGGCGCCGACACGCCGTACGCGCAGTCCCACCGGCACTACTCGCATCTGCTGATGGTGTATCCGCTCTATCTCGTCAACTGGGATCAGCCCGGCAGTCGCGACCTGATCGCGAAGTCGGTGGCCCACTGGCACGCGCTGACCGGCGCCCACCGGGGCTACAGCTACACCGGCGCCGCCTCCATGTACGCGATGACCGGTGACGGAGACACCGCGATCACGTACCTGCGGAAGTTCTTCGATCCCACCACGCGCTACCCCTGCCGTGCCAACACGCACTACACCGAGGCCGGGCCGGTCATCGAGACGCCCCTGTCCGCCTCGCAGTCCCTGCACGACATGTTCTGTCAGAGCTGGGGCGGCGTGATTCGCGTCTTCCCGGCCGTCCCGTCCTCCTGGGCGGACGTCACCCTGCACGACTTCCGCACCCAGGGTGCCTTCCTGGTCAGCGCTGTGCGAAAAGCCGGGGTGACCCGGTTCATCAGGATCAGAAGCCTGGCGGGCGAACCGCTCAAGCTCCGGCACGGCCTCACCGGGACCCTCACCGTGCTCTTGGACGACGGCACTCCCGCCCACACCGACGATCTGGGCGACGGCACCCTCGCCATCGACCTTCCCCAGGGCCGTGAGGTGCTGGTGCACGCCGGTTCCCGTCCCGATCTCGTCATCGCGCCCGTTGCCGTCAGTGAGCCGGGGGCGCCCTGGGGTCTGCCGTAGCGAAGCCGGAGGATGCGGCCGTGTCGTCGAGTGTCAGGTGGGCCACCGGGCCGGCCTCGGACTCGACGACACGCTTTCCGCATCGCTGGGCGTGACCTGATGGCCAGTCAGTCCATGCTGAACACAGGACTGTTGCCGGTCGTCACGGCATACAGGTCCCTGCGAACCGGCGACCTCGTGCTGGAGGGTAACCGACGGCTCAGCACTTCGAAGGCGTCCTTGATCCTGTTGACCGGCTACCAGACGTCGGAATGGCTTGTCGGTCGGCGGTCGATTTGAAGCGAACGGACTTCGGATGCGAGGAGGCCTTGACGCTGTTGAGGGACTGAGGTCGCGGAAGGTGCGAGGCAGGTCGTTCACCCAGGGGATAGAGCGGCCACCGCCGTCGAGCATGTGCTCGGCGAGGTGAAAGGCCGAGCGGCGGTCGATCTCGATGATCCAGGCGCGGACATCGGCGCGCCCGTCGTCGGTGAGGGGCCTTCTGCTGCCGAGGAGGTACCCGCGAGGACCGTGGCGGCATCCCGTCCCGGGCGAGGGGCGCAGTCAGTCCTAGTGGTCTCTCAACTACTGCATATCTAGATCTATTTGACCCTCCATGAGGCCAGTGAGAGCATCCCGCCCAGCGTCGCTAACGCCTAGGTGTGGGAGGAGTCGGCCACGCAGCGGGACCAACCCGTGCGCGAGGCTGCGTTGAGTTCCGGGAGCCTCGTGAGGCCGTTGCCGGACGGGCGGCCTTGTATCAGTCTCGCGGGGCTGAGGTGGCCTAGGCGGTTGTGGCGATGCCGCCGTCGACGGGGATCACGGCGCCCGTCAGGTATGCGCCTGCCCGGCTGGCGAGGAACACGGCGACACCTGCCATGTCGTCGTCGCGGCCGATCCGGCGCAGTGGGGCCGACGCCGCGATCGCCTCGCCCAACTCGTCGAGGGTCGCAGCCATCATCGCCGACGGGAACGGTCCCGGCGCCACCGCGTTCACGGTGACGTGCTGCGGTCCCAGTTCCCTGGCGAGCACTCTGGTGAGTTGATGCAGTGCGGCCTTGCTGCTGGAGTACGAGTAGTTGGGGCGGTGGGGGATGTGGATGGCGGCGATGCTGCCGATGTTGATGATCCGCGCGGGATCGTCGGCGGTGCCCGCCTTGCGAAGAGCGGGCAGCAGCGCCTGGACCAGCCAGAACGGCGACTTCAGGTTGAGGTCGACGACCGTGTCCCAGGCCGCGTCCGGGAAGGTCTCCAGCGGCTCGTCCCACATGGCGCCCGCGTTGTTGACGAGGATGTCGAGACGCTCCGAGTCGGCGGTGACGAGGTCCGACAGTCGCCGGCACTCGTCGTGACGGGACAGGTCGGCGGGGATGGCCCGGACCTCACCGAACTTGGACAGCCGCTCCTGTGCCTGAGCGCACGCTCCCGCGTCGCGTGAGCTGATGACCACGCGGACGCCCGCCTGAAGGAGGCCACGCGCGATCATCATTCCGATGCCTCTGGTGCCACCGGTGACGAGCGCGCGTTTTCCGCGCAGATCGAAAAGTTCCGCATGCGTTGTGAATTGGTTGTCCACCACTTGCCGCCGTTCTCGTTGGTCGTGCGGGATCATGCGCCGACGCGTCGGGTGTCCGGGTCGGCTGTCTCGACGCTATGACCTTGAGGTGCACTCCAAGCAAGCGGATCGTCCCCTGCCACCCAGGGTTTCTGGTGGCCGGAGTCCAGGAATCGCGTGATCATGCGGGCGGCCAGTTCGGGGTTGGTGGCGAACGAGGTGTCCGGGTCGAGTCCGGCGGCCCGGCAGCGGTCGGGTTGGTCGGTCCACGAGCGTGGGATGTACAGCGCGCGGTCGAGTGCGGCATGTCCGCGCCGACATGCGTAGGCGAGGTAGACGGCGACTTGGGCGTTTTCGATTCTGCCGGCGGTGCCGGTGTACTGGCGCTGGACGTCGACGGTGTGGCTGCCCTTCTTCACGTCGCCGGTCTCGTCGACCACGAGCACCGCCTGGGCGTCGTGCAGGTGCCCGACCACGTAGTCGGGCAGGTCGTCACGGACGGCACCGGCGTCCCACTTGGCACGGCTCAGCTGGTGCTGCATGGCGTCGGGAGTGGCCTCGCCAGCCCATTCGGCGATGGTCCAGCAGTTCTTTCGAGGCAGGTCCGCGAGCAGTCCCAGGACCAGGTGCCGTATTCGCCGTCGGGGTTCGACCTGGGCGAACCGGCCCGCGATGCGGTCCATCAGACCCTCGAACGCTTCCTGCCAGGGGGCGGCGTCTACGCTGTGAGCTGCGGCCACCGCGTGATCGTTTGTCTTCACACACCGATGATCAACGGTGGCCGCACCTGCCAGTGCCGGCAGGGAGGCATGGCTCGTCGAAGGAGACGCAGTGCTGGGATTGCTGGGCTTCTACGACGAACTCGACACCCCCTCCGGCCAGCCGAACGGATCGATCCGCGATGCCGTCCGGTCCGTCGGCGAGCCGGACGAGGCGGACGTGGTGGCCTACTTGGACGTCGGCCACGTCCTGATCGACGTCATGGAAGCGGGCCACGACGTCATCACCGGCAGCACCCACCGACACTCTCCGGGATGCTCTTCCCTGGTGACCGACGGCACCTGGTTGTGGCGCCAGGACTTCCCGCACTACGTGGAAACGCACCATGTTTCGCTGCCTGGCGCGTTCATCGAACACGTCCGCAGCCTGAGGTACCGGATGCCCGCCATCGCCGTCGCGCAGTTCGCTCCGCACTACGACGAGACTATGCCCCTGGTCGGCTGGGCCTCGGCTGTCCCATGGCGATCGACTGCGACCACGCTCGTACCTGAACCACGAGCAGTGACCAGCAAAGCCCAGTTCGACGCGGCGATGATGGCTCACGACCAGAACCGGCCGCAAGGCAGCTGGGGCAAGCGGCGTAAGCCACGAAAAGCATAGGCGCCAGCAGTTCAAGAGCGATCTACAGCCGGAGTATTAGATCCTGCCGGGCGCGGGCTTCGACGAGTTGCGCGCCCGGATTCGGGGCCGGCCGGGTGGGTAGGGTGATGTCTGTGGATACTGAGGAACCGGTGAATATTCGATCGACAGAAGTCGCGGACGCATCGGACATTGCGCATATTCATAGGGCATCGCGGGCGGCTTCCATGCCTTATCTGCCACCCCAGAAGCGCTATCATGCGCAAGTGACGAAATAGGCTGAAGAGGTTCCGCTGAAGGAATGCCGTACTTGGGTGGCGGTGCAGGACAGGGAAGTGCTCGGCTATGCCGCCCTCGACGGGGATCTGCTGGAACACCTGTACTTGCGGCCGGACTTCCGCCGTCGGGCTATCGGCACACTTCTTTTGGACCAGGCGAAGCGGAACAGTCTGGGGCGACTGATCCTGCACGTCTTCCAACTGAACGCTGATGCTCGCGAGTTCTACAGGCATCACGGTTTCACCGTTCTGGAGAGTGCTGACGGAAGTCGCAATATGGAGAATCTGCCTGACCAGACGTTGGAGTGGACTGCTCCCGAGGTGAAGTGAAATCTTTCCTTTCAGCGGCCGGAATTCAGGAGTGGGGACAAGCCTGTGTGCGGGATCGCCGCGATCATGGACCTTGGTTGGGGTCGTTTCGGGTCCCGGCGTGATGGCCGGTTGTCGGTAGTGGATTTCCTTCCGGTCTGTTTCACGCCCTGTCGATGTCTCCTGCCGCGGGAGGGAGTTCATGGCCGGTCACTCGAGCTGAACGGTCAGGTTCGGAATGCGGATGACGTCTGAGTCCTGCCCTGTGCGCTGGGCTGCAGAGTCTGTCCGGCTAGCAGTTGCGGATCGAGTACACGGGTGACCAGTTGACGGCGTAGACCGCGTTGTCGGCCGGGACGGTCTGCAGCAGACCGCCTCCGGAGCCGTAGAGACCGGCGACGGCGCCTCCGGTCTGGCTGTTCTGGGCCTCGGCCCAGTCGATCCAGTTGGAGAGGGTGTAGCGGTTGCAGGAGTAGAAGAAGAAGATCTTGAACTTGGCGGCCGTCGGGTCCCAGACCGAGGCGCAGAAGTAGCCGCTCTGGCAGTACACGCCCCCGCCGGCACCGGCGTAGGCCGTGCGGACGGCCGGAGAGGTGGAGGGGGCCGCGGCCAGGAGCGCCGCTGGGCGGGCCGTTTTCGGTGCTGCGGGCATGGTCATGATGTGACCGTGGGAGGTTCCGTGCGAGGCCGGGGTGGCCTGCGCGGTTCCGGTGGTGAGGAGGGCCGCCCCCATCGTGAGGGCGGCGCACAGTCCGGCAAGTGAGCGTTTGGTGGGCACGGTTTGGCAGTCTCCCGTCCGGCATGGCGGTGTTCGCGCATGCTCGTGGCGTGGTTGTCCCCGGTCCGATGGCCGTGTGGGGTCGTGCACGGTCGTCGTGTGTGGCCGGACCACGGTGGCGTTCGGTGCGGGCGTCGTCAACGGCGCCTTGGGGTCGTGCCGGTGCTGTCCTGTGGGGTGATCACGCCTCAACTGGCATGTGACCTGGGTCAGTTGGCGGTCGGTGTGCGTGATGCGGCCGTCCCCGGGGGCAGTGGCCTTTCGAGCAGGTTCGAAAGGCTTCTGCCGGCTCGCGCGATCGGCGATCGTCGCCGTCGGGGCACGTTCCGTGCCGCTGTTCCAGATGTTCTGCTGCCGTCTCGACGGAGGTCTCATCCATGCGCGCGAAGCGCTCGCTGCTCGGCATCATCGGCGTGGTGGTCTGCATGCTGATGGCTGTCCTCGCCATCGGTCCGGCACAGGCGGCAACCGCCTCCGGCCCTCGTACCGGTGACCATGCACAGGCGGCGGCCGCCGTCTCTCCGACGATCTCTCCGTCCACCGCCGTCAGTTACCGCACGGACGACCAGACGTTCACCTGCGGGCCGGGGAACCTCTGCCTCGAGGTGTGGGATCCGACCGTGTCCAAGTGGAAGATCTTCTACCTCTACAACTGCAACCGTTACTACCTGTCCAACTGGTACGGCAACGGCTACTACCTCAACAAGCAGACCGGGTCGGTCACTTCCTACCTCTACGACGCCAACGGGAACGTGCTGCGTGCCTTCTCCCCGCCGCAGGTGGGTGAGCAGGACTGGAACCCCGTCTGGTCCGTCCGCAACTGTTGACACCCGTGTCGTGGCCGGCCCCTCTAACGGTGGCCGGCCCCGACGCGTTCCTCTTGGGCCCCGTCCGGGCCGGGGAGTCGTTGGTGTCACCCTTCTCTTCACCGGACCGTGAGGCGGATTCGTCCTCGTGGCGGCCTGGTTGGTCCTGGTGGCTGCCCTGTTCGCCACGGCGGTGCCCGCCCGCGCCCGGACACCCTCGCCCAGCACCTCGCGCGCGGCGTTGGTGGACGTAGCGCCGGGCGTCACCGCCGGGATCGCCGTGTGCGACCGCCGGACCGGGACGTTCACCGAGCGGTCCAACGCCCACACGCAGTTCCGACGATCTCACCCAGATTCAGATCGCCGAACTCACTGGTTGGCCCCTGGGGACCGTCAAGAGTCACGCGCGCCGTGGGATGCACCGACTGGCGTCCCGCCTCCGGCCGGATGCCGGCCGTGAACGCGCTGCATGACAACACTTAGCTTCAAGGCCGTGACCCTGTTGGTGATCTTGGGTAGGTCAGGTGATGGTGAATCCTGCTGTGGTGCGGAGAGTCTGAACTGAGGAGCCGTATTCCTGATCCGTCGGCGCGGTGCTGGGCGACAGCGCCGACGCGGTCGTCTGGTGTGACGCCACGCGCTGCGGGCCGGGCACCGGCATCCGGGCCCAGATGAGCTTGACTAGCGGCGCACCTTGAACTTCAGGTGCAGTACCCGGTTGCCCTGGACGACCACGTGGGGATCCTCCAGCAGCTGATGCCCGTCGAAGCTTCCGAAGAAGCGCTTGCCCGATCCGAATACCACCGGCGCCATGTCCATCGCGACCTCGTCCACAAGACCGGCCGCGAGGATCTGGCCGCCTACTTCGCCGGCGCTCACGGCGACAACCCGGTCACCGGCGAGCTCCTGGGCCTTCTCGATCGCGGCCTTCACGCCATCGACGAAGTGATACGAAGCATCAGGGTGCCAGCCCTCGGGCTTAGGCCGGTGAGAAACCACGACCACGTGGTCGCCCGCGGGCGGCTGGCCCTCCCAGCCGTTCATCTGGTCGAAAAAGGTGCGGCCCATCACGATCACGCCGATCGAGTCCCACACCGGCTGGACGTACGCCGCCGATGCACGCGAGAGCTTGAAGCCGTCTCCCCCCTCGGAGTGGTCGTAATCCCCGTCCCCGGCGCCGGTTTCCGTAAGCTTGGTGTCCCCGTTGAAGTACCAGTCGTGGAGCGGACCGACTCCGTCGTTCTTGTCGGCAATGAAGCCGTCTACCGACACCACGTTGTGCATGATCACTGCGCCCATGAGGGTCCCCTATGACGTCACTTTGAGCGGACGCGTCCGATATTTTCAGCCCAGGGACAGCCGCGCTTGTAAAAAATCACTCAACGGGCATCGGGCCACCAGGCTGCGAGAACCCCTGCTCGGCAGTGAACCGGCGCCGCAGCGCCAGGTATTCCGTGGGAGTGCGGCCGGTGAAGTCCTTGAACTCCTTGCTGAAGTGGGCCTGGTCGAAATAGCCCGCCGAAAGCGCGAGCTGCGACCAGTCGACCGGGCGCAGGGAGTCCACGGACTCGATCAGCCGCGCGAAGCGGTAGATCCGGGCAACCCGTTTCGGAGTGACCCCGACATGAGCCTTGAACTGCGCCGCCAGGTGATTGTTGCTCACCCCGGCGGCATCGCTCAGCGCAGCGACCGGGATCGCGCCGTGCGAGGCTTCCAGCCACCCGCCTGTGTGCTGAACCAGGTCGAGACCGCGCGCCGGCGCCTCGACGAGCCGCGATCGAAGCTCTCCTTCCAGTACCCGCAGCGTTGCGGCGGCCGAAGCGGCGTCGCCGACCTGGTTGCGAATCCGGTCCACGGAACGATGCCAGAGAGCGTCGACCGGCACCCATCGGTCCCGCAGCTCGTTCGCCGGCACACCGGCGAACGGTGACAATCCCCAGGGCTTGAAGTGGACCCCGACGAGGTGTACCCGCGTGGGGTACTCAAGGACGAAACGCCTGGTCCACAGACCCATGAACCAACCATCTGCCAACGCTGCCGGAGGCGCCGACGGGTCGGACTCCCACAGGCGTGCGGGCTCGCCCAGATTGATGTACAGGTGCGCCGACGGCATTGGCGAGACGCTTATCCGGCGTTGGCCCGGCACCCCGGTCAGGCAATAGACGTCGTCGATGAACCGGTCAAGCGGCGGGGCGGGCACCCAGCCGACGTAATCCATGGACCCAGTATCGCCGACGAGGGTTGGGCCCGCCTCAAGCGGAGCGGGGGATCCTTGCCGTTGTCCGGCGGCCGCAACGACACGCGTGCGGCTGGCGAGCGACATCGCAGCTCTGCTGGATCCGCCTAATGGTCACTTTCTGTTACAAATCACTGTAGGTAGTTACAGCTATTCAGCCTCCGACTTATTGGGCGGTTCATGAATTTTTGAGTGGTTCTGCTGTCGCTTGATGGTGTGGCGGCGGGGCGACATCTGCCGGTCCGCGGTTGTTGATCTGGTGATGCGTTCGGGTGAGTGAACGCAAGCCGTATCCGAGTGGCTTATCGGACGAGCAGTGGTCGTTGATCGAGCGCGGTGATCACCGCGTGGAAGGACCGGCACCGCTCGGTCAGCGGCCACCAGGGCGCCTACGGCATGCGGGAGATCGTGAACGCGATCCTCTGCCAGGGCGGACCGGTTGCCAGTGGGCCTGTCTCCCGCACGACCTGCCGTAGAAGAGCGCGATGTACTACTACTTCGCCGCGTGGCGGGACGACGGGACCGACCAGGTCATCCATGAACTCCTGTGCTGCCAGGTCGGTGAACGCGCCCGCCGATTAGAGGACCCGATCCTGGTGGTCCTGGACACCCAGAATGTCCATGTGGCCGCCGGGGTCCTCGCCGTCCCCAGTGGCCACGATCCGGCCGAGCGGGTGCCCGGCCGCAAACGCGGACTGGCCGTGGACGTCCTCGGCGTGGTCATCGCGGTCGTCGTCCTCTCCGCGAACACCCCCGACAACGCCGCGGGGATCGTCCTGCTGGACCGGGTCGCTGAGCAGGCCGGCGGAACCGTCCGCAAAGCCCTGGTCGATCACGGCTTCAGGATCAGGTCGTCATGCACATCACAGGCCTGGGAATCGGCGTCGAGATCGTCGCACGCAACCCGCAGGACAAGGGGTTCGTGCCGCAGCCGAAGCGATGGAGGGTCGAGCAGACCTACGGGATCCTGATAGTGCACCGGCGCCTGGTCCGCGACTACAAGGCGATGACCCACGTCATGCCCCGACGCTTCACCGCCATGAACACTCCCACCTGGCTTGCGGCGCAGGCGGTGGCAGCGTGAACAGCTGGCCCCTGCTCGATGCTCTGGACATCCAGGCAGACGCCGCCCAGGCCCTGGACGACGACCTCCGTGCACAGATCGACGACCTGCAGACCCGGTTACGCGAGGCCGAGATGCACCTGGAGCGCCTCACGATCACCCGCAGGCCGTCACCGGGCTCGCCGACCGGCTCCCCACCGTCGCGCCGGACCTGCCCGAGCACCCGGACTACCCCCGACTCGGGATCCTCACCGAGGCCTTTACCGGCAACTTCGCCAGGAAGCAATAGCCGACAGAATCTCCACTGGCGTCCTTGCATCCAAAACATCCAGAAACGGGCATTACCTTACGTACGGCCCTCCCGGGGTCTGTCGTTTTTCTTCGAGTCGTCGAGTCATCAGCGTGCTGTGTGCGTATCGCTGGTTGCACCCGTCTGTGGACGGATCTACGACCTGCTGGAGGTACAGTGCGTTTCTCGTGGAATATGACGGGAGCCTTCGTTGTCGGGGGCGCAGTGAGTCTTGCGGCCGCGGCTCTCATCTACCCGGGCTCGTCGGGCGCCAGTGGTGGCCCCGCCTCGCACGACAGCGTGATTGCCGTGACGCAGTGGGGGCCTTTGACCGAGTCGGACCGGGACTTTGTTGTGAAGGTCCGTGCGGCTGGGCTGTGGGAATATCCCGTTGGCCAGCTCGGGTTGCAGAAAGGCAATACGGAGGCCGTTGTCACTGCGAGTCGGCACCTCATCGACGGACATTCCGCGCTGGACACCACCTGCCGAAAGATAGCACCGCTATTGAATATTATGCTGCCCAATGTCGCGAGCCCTCAGCAGCAGGGCTTTGTTTCCGCACTGACGGCAGACACCCGTGAGCAGTTTGATACGGACTTTGCCAACATCCTGCGAATGACACACGGGTCGATTTTCAACACGGTGGCGAAAATCCGGTCCACCACGAAGAATACGCTCGTTCGGGCTTTGGCCGATCAGGCCAACGACACCGTACTGGATCACATTACGGTTATGGAAAGGACGGGTCTGGTCAACTTCGACCAGACCCTCTTGCGCCAGACCACTCCGCCTGATCTGCCGTCGCCCGATCTGACCCCACCGCCTCCGACCCTCGGTCAGCCAATGGTGGTCCTCACCCCTCCTCCGAGCGCCACGTCCACTCCGGTGGACATCGATGCAATCACCTGAGCTTGACTCTGTCGGGGATCTTGGAGCCGTCGAGGTCAGGTGCCCAGGGTTCGCCAGGACTTCGGCCGGGACATGTCGCGCTCGTCGAGGGAGTTCTGGAAAGCAGTCGGCCGGCGAGGTGCGGGGGCTTCTTCGGTTGGTGTCAGTCCGCTGAGGCGCTCGATGTTGACGGCGATGGCCGTCAGGACGTGCTGGATGTGGGCCTTTCCCTGTCCTCGGCGGCGGCAACGCCGCATCCCATGTCCGTGGGCGAATTCGTTGACCGTGCCCTCCACCCCGGAACGCACCGCATAGCGGATCTTCCACTCGGGCGTCTGCTGCTCGGTGCGGACGCGAAGTCGCAGGTCGCGGAGTTCTCGTGGGGGAAATCCCACGGTCATGATCTGCCGCAGGGCCCGGATGCGAGGGCCGGACGTAGATTGTGCTCCGCGCCGGTAGAGGTGTTCCAGGAGCCGGACGGCGTCGTTCTCGGTGGCAAGGATCCTGGTCTTGGGCTTGGTGGGGTTCTTGCCCAGGCGGACCGGCCGGCCGTAGCGGCGCCCCCAGTCCTCGTCGACCAACTCGTCCAGCAGGTGAGGGGAGGTCCCGGCGACTTCTTCCAGCGCGGCGCCGACTGTCGGCGTACTGAGAAAAGTGCTCAGGAGCGTACAGACGAACGTGCTCAGTTGTGGGACCGGGACGACAACCCTGCGGTTGGGGCGGCGTCCGTGGGTGTCCATGACTCGCCGGCGGTCTGCGCCTGGAGCACGCGAGCGTAGGCTCTCAGGAATGCGGATCGGCGAGTTGTCCACGCGCACGGGCGTGAGTCCGCGCTCATTGCGGTACTACGAAGAGCAGGGCCTGCTGACCAGCTCACGCTCCGATACCGGGCAGCGTCACTATTCCGCTGCGGCGGTCCAGCGCGTCTCGCTCATCCGGCAGCTGTTCGACGCGGGTATGTCCAGCCGGGTGATCGCGACAGTGCTGCCGTGTGTGGACGTCCCGGGTGACCTGGGCGTCGCCGAGGAGACGTTCACGGCGATGATGCGTGAGCGCGACCGGATCGACGCCGACATCGCGCACTTGATCGAGACCCGGGATGCGCTCGACGTGCTGATCAGGGCCAACAGCCGACACCGGGCGGAGCTGTCCACGTCGCCGGAGCCGGCGGCACCGTTGGCCTGATCCTGTGACCTGCGTCTCAGTCGCTTGCCCCTGACATCGATGTGAGAGGTGAGGATGGCTGCAGGGCCCGGAATCACCGGGTCGGTCACATGGGAGGCGGCAGAAGATGGGGCAGGCGTGGGGTTTCGGCAGGTATGGCGGGCCCGAGGTGCAGGAGTTCTTCGATCGTCCCGATCCCGTCCCCGGTCGCGGCGAGGTGCTGATCCGGGTCGACGTGGCTGGCGTGAATCCCCTCGACCACATGCTGCGCTCGGGTCTGGTCCCCGGGCTCGACGGCGGGCGTCCGTTTCCCCTTGTGCTGGGGATGGAGGCAGCGGGAACCGTTCTCGCCCGGGGCGAGGACGTCGACGGGCTCGAGGTGGGTGACGCGGTCTTCGGCTTCGCACTCACTGGTGGCGGCACCTATGCCGAGACGACGGTGCTGTCCGCGCCGAACACCGCGCGCATCCCGGCGGGCCTGTCCGCGACCGTGGCGGCAACACTGCCCGTGACCGGGACGACCGCGGTGGACGTCCTCGACCAGCTTGGCCTCCCGCCCGGTGCCACGGTCCTGGTCAACGGGGTCGGGGGTGGGGTCGGCCTCGTCGTCTCCCGGCTGGCCATCGGGCGCGAGTTGCGTGTGATCGGCACCGGGAGTACTGCCAAGCGCGAGCAGGCCGAGGCCATCGGGGTGCGGTTCATCGACTACACCACCGGGGACGTCGTCGCCGCGGCACGCGAGCTGGTTCCGGAAGGCTTCGACGGGATCGTCGACCTGGTCGGGGGCGCCTCGCTGCGGACGGTCGCTCCGCTGGCCCGGGATCCCCGCAACGTCATCGCCGTGGGTGATATGTCTGTGCCCGATCTCGGTGGGCGTTTCGTCGAGCGGCGCCTCGACCGGGAGAGTCTGGAGCGGTCCGCCCGGCTGGCCCTCGACGGAGTTCTCACACCCGTGATCACTGCGGTCCATCCGCTCTCCGACGCCCTGGCCGCACTCGCCTCCGTCGAGAACGGCCACGCCGCGGGCAAGGTTGTCATCAAGGTGGCATGAGAAGTGGCCTGGCCGCCCGGTGCCGTCGACCATCTATAGCGGACTGAAGAGAGCCCGTGGTCAGCCATCACCAACTGAGCACGTTCACCTGTACGGGGTTGAGCACGTTCACGCGTACGCCGACACCGACCGCCTCGGTGATCAGCTCCAGGCGGGTCACGTCCCGGACTGCGGCCAGGACGTGGGTGGAGTCGGTGCGCTGCGTGGTGGGCTCGCGCACCAGGCCGGCCTCCTTGAGGCGGGCCAGCGCGAGGTCGAAGAGGCGGTCAGCACGGTCGCCTTCAGCGGGACGGTCGCGGAAGTCGGCCAGCACGCTGTGATGCAAGCCGGGCTCGTCCAGTTCCATGGCCATCGCGTGTGAAGTCGATGCGGCAGCGGACCGCCTCGGCCACCTGCCGGTCCGACAGACCCAGCAGGAACTGCAGCACACAGACGGTGGCCAGTTGAGCAGGCGAGAGACCCGGACGCTCGTCCCGCGCGAACCAGTCGGCGAAGTCCTCGTCGCGCCACAGCCCATCGAGCCGGTCACGCACCCATATCGCCGTCGTACCACCCGGGTTGCTCGCCCGCGCAACCTGCGCAGTCAGAGGCGGGCCTTGCTCACCGGAACGCGGGCGAAGGGACAACGGGCACCGCGACAGCAGCATCGATCGGCTCACCGGGAAACTCCAAGATCCCCGACAGAGTCAAGCTCAGGATGATCGAGCCCTTCTCGTAACGCTTGGAGATCACCTGGAAGACCAGGTTGGCCTCGGAATGTTCGAGGGGCTGGTAGCCCACCTCGTCGACCACGAGGACGCTCGGCCGCAGGTAGGTGCCGAGTTTGTTGACGCTAGTGCTGTGACCGTAGGGGTTCGCCGGGTCCGGGGGCGTGGCGGTTGGGCTGCCGATGAGCGATGCGGTGAAGTACTACTTCTGCTTATCGGGTGGACCCTGTCAGCCCCTGAACTGCGTCGACCACCCTGCCCACCACCTCGGTCACCGGCTTGGATGCATCGATGATCGTAGCGCCACGGCTTTCGTAGATCGCTCGCATCCGAGGGTTCCACTTCAGGGCCGCTGTGAGCTCTTCGGGATGTTGCCCGAACGCGTTCGTAGTGCGGGTCGCGAGCCGGTGGCGGAGGGTCTCCTCGTCGATCACCAGGCACACGACGAGGTCGAAAAGATCGCGGACGTCTGCCTCGTTCTCCGCCGACCCGCACAAGAACGCGATTCGGGAACGAGACTCCTCGACGAGGGTCTCAACGCGCTCACGGACGATCGCCCACCCGTATCGGTCGAGCGAGCCCCCAGGAACCGGATACGGAGAATCCACCACAACCTTGCCCTTGGCCCGGTCGATCCAGCGACTGAACCCGTCCTCGTCGGCGTCGAGTGCAAAGTAGCCACGCGCTCGCAACCCCCCCCGCAGACCGTGGACTTACCAGTCCCTGAATTGCCCGTAACCCACACCAATGTCACGCCTTCAGCGTAGACATGACCACCCCGGGCTAGGCCCAATGCCGTGACTCTGCTGGTGATGTTGGTAAGCCGCTGACGGCTGGCTGTGCTCGGTGCTTGGCTGGGAGTGCGCGGGGTGGTGTCGTCGGTGGAGGTGGTCGCGGTGTCGCTGCGGCCGGAGGATCACCAGCGAATTCCGGTACGGACGGTGCAAACGGCGCGGGCGGCGTGTCCGAAGGGCACCCCGGCCATGCTCATCCGGGACCGGTTGGATGTCCTGTTCGCGGACGAGGAGTTCGCCAGTCTGTATCCGGATGACGGCAGGCCGGGACTGTCGCCGGGGCAGCTCGCGCTGGTGTCGGTGCTGCAGTTCGCGGAGAACCTGTCCGACCGGGCGGCGGCGGACGCGGTCCGCACCAGGATCGACTGGAAATACGCGCTCGGCCTTGAGCTGGAAGATCCTGGATTCGATCACTCGGTCCTGTGCGAGTTCAGGGCCCGGCTGGCCGAACAGGACGGCGCCGCCGACCAGTTACTGGAGCTGATGCTGGAGCGCCTGGTGGCGGCAGGCCTCCTCAAGGCCGGGGGCCGGCAGCGTACCGACGCCACCCATGTACTGGCCGCGGTGCGGACCCTCAGCCGCCTGGAGTTGGTCGGAGAGTCGCTGCGAGCAGCCCTGGAGGAACTGGCCGAGGTCGCCCCCGCCTGGCTGGCGCCGCAGATCGAGCCCGAGTGGGCCAAGCGATACGGGCGCCGGGTGGAGATTGGCAAACTGCCGGGCGGGAAGGCGGCCGTGACCGCCCGGGCCGAGGAGTACGGCCGGGACGGACAGAAGATCCTCACCGCCGCCTGGGCCGCTTGCGCCCCACCCCACCTGCGGCTTGCAGCTTAAGGACGATGCAGCTGGCGGCGCGCACCGTGATGCCCGTCTTGGCGAGGGTCGTGATGAGGCTGGCGCGGGGCAGTGGGTCTGTGGCGCTGTTGATGTCTGACAGTTTGGGGAGAGGGGGAGTACGGGCTGTCGTCGGGCTGATCCTTTGTGGCCACGGGATGTACGTTGTCGGGTCCGGTGGGTCTGGTGTCTGGTGAGTTCGAGGGGCTGGGCCCATGATCATGTCGGCGGGGGCGGCCGTTGGCGGGACGGCTTAGGGTGGCGCGTTATGGGGAGACCACCAGGACACGGTCCGGACTATGAGGTCAGGCGACAGGACATCATCGATAAGGCGGCGGCGCTGTTCGCGCGGAAGGGGTACGCGGCGACCGGCATTGTTGAGCTGGGCACCGTGGTCGGACTGGCGAAGGGTGCCTTGTACTACTACATCGGCTCGAAGGAGAACCTTCTTGTCGAGATCCAGGACCGGGTCATGAGACCCCTGCTGGCCTCCGCGCGCCGAATCGCGGACGTGGAAGCCGACCCGGTCCTGAAGCTGCGGATGCTGTCGCAGACACTGGTGGAGAACATCCTGGCCAGGCTCGATCACGTCTGGGTCTACGAGCATGACTACCGCAACCTGGACGGCGCCAACTTGGCCCGGCTGCTGGGCCAGCGCCGGGAGTTCGAGGACATCGTGCAGGGGCTTCTCGTGCTCGCGATGGAGGATGGTTCGTTCCGCGAGCTGGACCCGAGGCTGGCCACGCTCCAGTTCCTCAACATGCACAACCACACCTACCAATGGGTCAGACTCGACGGTGAGTGGGATGCGGAGTCCCTTTCCCGTGAGTACTGCAAAACCCTCTTCCGTGGCTTCGCGGCCCCGGGCCGGGAGTTCGAAGAAGTTGAGGACCTCATGCGCGAGTTCCTCGCCAAGAGGGTGACGGCCCCGCCGACACCGCTGGAGACGTCCGCGGACTGAAGTACCCCGTTTCCCCGGAGAGTGGGGCTTGGCAGTGGCGGCGGCTGCGCCGTGGCGGAATGCGGAAGGGGAGAAGTCGCCGTGTCGGCGTTCGTGGAAGCGACGGGGCATCCCGCAGCGGCACGGCGCCGGGCCCAGCTGGAGGGCCTCTGCGTCGGGTGCGGGCTTGGACCGCCGGACGGTCTGCCTGGGCACGCAGGTAACGCACGCTTGACGGAGGTCGGGGTGCGGGCGTTAGTGAGCGCTCCGAGGGAATGGCTGCGGTTGCTGCTGGGCGCCGACCGTGGCGCAGCCGTTCGCTGGACTTCGGTCCGGTGATGCGAAGCATGCCACGGCGCCACCGTCGGCAGGGTCGTCCGTCCGGGCCGCAGCAGGCACAGGTGCTTACTAATGCGGCCCGCAGGGTCCGGAGCGGGTCAGTGACAGGCGGCTGCGCGAGGGACAGACTCGGCCGCCGGAAGACACTCTCTGATGATCCTCACCCGGATCTTCACGACCAGAGGAGTACCCCAGGGGGCGGTCTTGGTCGCGCCCCTCGCGTGGTCGGGTCCCGCCAGGTCGTTCATCATGTGCGCGGCTGCTGCGGCGCAGGTGGGCGATTCCGTCATCGGTGTCGCCCATCCCGTGAAGGGACGGTGATCGCGGGTGCCTCGTTCCTGACCGCAACGCACCTGTCCATGGCAGTCGTCACTGTGTGAGTGCGGCTTGCCCGCGACAGGAGGTGGGATGGATTCCGCAACCGGTACCGCTGGCCGTGGTGCCGGGGTCTGGCCCCAGTCGCGTGTTCCGGGCGTTGATGAGGCTTCGTGAAAATCCCCGGTCCCGCTCTTCGTTCCTCACTTCGTTTATTGATCGCCAGTGGGCCTGAGCCGGCCATGTGGAGATCGTCAGGGCTGCTGCTCGTCAGCAGGAGGCTCCTCGGCAGACATCACGCCCGCGTCGACTTACAGAAGACGCGGGCGTGCGACGGGCTCAGCCATTGGGCGTCCTGGCGAGGAAGTCAATCGCTCGACTGATGCTGGTCTCGGCGGGTACGCCGGCGTTACGAGCGGGGGTCTTGCGGCCATCCTTGTGCGTCGAATACGGCGATGGGGTCCAGGTAGTCGCGCCAGTGCGTCACCTTGCGGTCTTTGACGGTCACGACGGAGACGAAGCGGTTGTCGTATGGCCGTTCCGTCACTGCCGAAGTGCCGTGGACTTCGTACTCCAGGACGACCACCGAGGTCTCGGGGTCCCGGTGAACGCGGAGGTTGTCCGCGCTGTGCAGCTTGATGTAGTTGCCGTAGTCGCTGTACAGGTCGATGATCCCCTGGCGTCCCTCGACCCGGCGGGGGTAGCCCGGCACGGTGATCACGTACTCGAAGACCACGTCCTCGGCCAGCAGGGCGTAGTAGTCCTCCCCGTCGACCAGGCCGTCCAGCCCCTTCTTGATGATGCGGAAGAACGGGCTGTTCGCCCCGAAGGAAGCGTTGTCGTCAACGGTCTTGCTCACTTCGCCTCCGAGGTCCAGGCGTGGGCGCTGCGCTCGGCGAACGCGCGGAAGCCGGTCGCCGGACGGCCGGTGACTTTCTCGACGTCACCGGTGGGCGTGGCACCGTTGCCGGCGATGATGGCGCCGGTGAGCCAGCGCATCATCACCGCGTAGTCGGCGGGGACACCCGCGGCGAGCGCACCGGCAATCCACATCTCCTGGTCGAGGTCGTGGTACGCGACGGGACGGCCGCTCACGGAAGCGAGGATGTCCGCGACCTGCTGGAAGGTGAGGGCCTGCGGGCCGGTGAGCGAGTAGACGGCACCGGCGTGGGTCTCGGGGTCCAGCAGTGTCTGGGCCGCGACCGCCGCGATGTCGGCCGCGTCGACGAACGCCTCCCCTCCGCCGCCGCTCGGGACCATCATCACTCCGTCGATGATGGGGAGGTGGCCGTCGGCAAAGTTCTGCATCACCCACGACGTGCGCAGGACCGAGTGCGTGATGCCCTGCCGGGACGCCAGATCGGCCTCGACGGCCGCGATGTCGACCTCCGGCGGCGCCTGATCGGCGTCGTACACGCTCAGGTAGGTGACATGGCGCACGCCGGCCGCCTCGGCGAGGTCCAGGAAGGCCCTGACCTGGCCGGCGTAGCTGATACGCGCGGTGGGTGTCACCAGATAGAGACGGTCGACGCCGTCCAGGGCGGCCTGGTGGGTGGCCGGGTCGTCCCAGTCGAACCGGACGTCAGCCCCGCTACGCGCTGCGGTACGGGGGGTGATTCCTCGCTGGGCGAGTGCGTCGGCCAGCAGTGAACCGGACCGGCCGGTGCCGCCGAGGATGAGTGCGATGGGTGCTTCGTTGTTCATGGCTCCATGCTCGAAGCCCGGAGCGAGATAATCCATGTGCGATTCGCTCGATCTTTTACGTGAGGCTCTCACACCTTGACCCTGGATGTTCGTTCTGGGCACGCTGACCCCATGGACCTGCTGACTGACCACTTGGTGCGGGCACGCGCCACCGGCGCGGTGTTCGCGCGGACGGTCGCCGAACCGCCGTGGGGCCTGCGGCTGGGCGGTTCGATACAGCTGTCGGTGCACACGGTCGTCCGCGGCCGCGGCTACCTCTGGCTGGACACCCCCGGCAGCACTGTGGAGCTCATCCCAGGAAGCGTCACGCTGGTTCGCGGCGGACCGGACCACTACATCGGGCATGAGCCGGGCGCCGCCTGCCTGGAGCCGGAGGAGTTCCGGGCACGCCACGCCCAGACGCACCCGGGGGACAACCCGCAGGCCACCGTTTTCCTGTGCGGCGCCTACCAGTTCTCCGGCGACGTCGGCAGCGGGCTCCTGGACGCGCTGCCCCAGGTCATGACCCTCTCAGCGGCCGACGACGACCCCTTGCGGGACGTGATCACCTTGCTGTCCCGCGAACTGGTACGCAACGAACTCGCCCAGCAGATCGTCCTGGACCGCCTCCTGGACCTGCTCCTCGTCCTGGCCATCCGCAGCGACTTCCGCCGCAGCACGACCGCACCACGCTGGTACCGGGCCGCCGCGGACCCACGGCTGGGCCCCGCGCTGCAAGCCATCCACGACAACGCCGCCCACCCGTGGACGGTCCCCGAACTCGCCGAGATCAGCGGCCTGTCCCGGGCCGCCTTCGCGCGGGTGTTCAGGGAGGCACTTGGTCAGGCCCCGATGCAGTACCTGACCGAATGGCGCATGACCATCGCCCGCGACCACCTGCGCGCCGACGATCTCACCCTGCCCCAGATCGCCGACGCCGTCGGCTACGGTTCCCCCTTCGCTTTCGCCGCCGCCTTCCGCCGCCACCACGGAGAACCGCCCGGCATCTGGCGGCAGAGAGAACGAGCGACCGCACAGACGCGGCTGCTCACCACGCACCACGGATCTTGATCAACGCCATGCCCGTTTCAACGTCTCATCCAGCGCGCCTCCTGGACTCCGTGCCCCATGTCCTGGCTGCCGATCAACGGCTTGATCTGCGCGGAGGTTCTGGTGGTGCAGGAACGGCTCGCCACTGAGCAGACCGATCGCCGCGAGCTCGTATCCGAAGAGCCGCCTTCCGGCCGTGCCCCGGCATCAGCAGTGGGGGAATCGCGCGAGCACGTCTGTCCCCTGCCTGAGCGGGGGTTGGGGACTTTCAAAGAGCGTCAACAGCGTGATGGCATGTTGCGTTCGCGACGACGCTGCTGGGACTTGTGCTCGGTCTCGGCCCTGACGGCACACCGGGCACGCCGCCGACAACCGTGGGAGATCTGGGCGGCGCGGGGCGGAGTCGTCTTTGCGGGCTTGGGCGGTGTGCCTGCGGGTCTGCGCGCCGGCGGAGTCGACCGCGTCGGCCAGGCGGTGTCGCGCGTCGTGTCCGCCTGTGTCTGGACGGCACGGTGGATCCGCTCGAGGGTGATGCATGGCCCAGTGGGGGGAAGCGGGTGTGCAGGGAGTACGGGGTGTGCCGCGGACCGTTCGGCTCGGGCACGTCCCGCCCCACCAGTGGACGAACCGGTGTGCGAGAAACCCGGGATGGTGGGCATTTGTGAGAGGCCCGCCCGTGTGGCCCCGGCCAGGCCCGCCCGGGGCCACACGGGCATGTCTGGCCGGGGCGGACTCTGCTCAGAATGACGACATCTCGGCCAGCACCTTGCCGTCGGCGCCGTACGCCCGGAAGACGGGACGGTTGGCGCGCTGCCCGCTCCTCTGTTCCTGCGGGATGTTCTCGGGGGGCCCGACCGCGTAGGTGCTCACGTAGGCGGGTCGGCCGTCCAGCCGCACGATGGGGAGTTCGGTCATCCGGCCCTTGAGGGCCATGGTGATCCTGGCGGCCGGGGTCTTACCGGTATAGGCCAGGATGTATACGGTTCCTTGGGCGAGCGGGTGCACGTTCATGGTCATCGGCACTGCGCCCGGTTGGTTGACGTCGAGGTAGCCCACACAGACGGGTTTTGTGTGACCGGGTGCCGCGTCGCAGAACTCCCTGGGCTTGAGCAGGTACCAGACGCCGAGTCCGGCCTGGACCTTCTCCCCGGGGCTTACGAT
This sequence comes from Streptomyces sp. NPDC001100, assembly GCF_053598575.1. NCBI lineage: Bacteria > Bacillati > Actinomycetota > Actinomycetes > Kitasatosporales > Streptomycetaceae > Streptomyces > Streptomyces sp. NPDC001100. The sequence goes on along the minus strand of NZ_JBSFKO010000049.1, from coordinate 10,296 downwards.
CCGCACCTGAGTTCGGGGGCTCGGCGACGCGGGCCGGGTGGGGGAGTGCGCGGGTGTGGGGTCGGTACTGGTGACGCTGTGCGAGGCCGTCGGCTCGGACAGGGCCGCGATCTCGATACCCATGGGCACCAGCAGGGCCGCGCCAAGGGTGGCCGCCGCCCACCGGCGTCGTCGTGCGATGGTCCGGCTTTGCCGCATGATCCGTTCGTGCGGGAACGACGGTGGGGTGCAGCCGTGCGCGGCGTCGTCGAGTGCCTGCCACAGTTCGGGTACCGGTGGCTGCGGTGACATGTCAGTCGTCATCGTGTGGGCCCTTTCCCCTCAGCTTTGTGCCGCTGTCGCGGCGTAGTCGGACAGGACCGCGCAGTCGCGCAGCTTCTTCAGGGCTCGGCTCGCCTGGCTCTTCACGGTGCCGGCCGAGCAACCGAGGATGTCCGCGGTCTCCTGCTCTCCCAGGCACTCCCAGTAGCGCAGCACGACGACGGCGCGTTGGCGGGGCGGGAGGGTGGCGAGAGCGGCGAGGAGTTCGGTGCGCATGTCGTAGCTGTCGTGGTCGCTGACATGGCCGGCAGGTGTGCCCGGCTCGGTCAGGTGCGGGGTGAGGAAGTGGACGACCCGTCGTTTGCGCTGTCGCGTGGTGTTGTTGTTGATCAGCGCGCGCCGGACGTAACGGTCGGGTGCTCCGAGGGTGCGTATGTGATCCCAGCGCAGGTACACCTTGGCGAGTGTGGTCTGGACGAGATCCTCCGCCTCGTGGTGGTCGCCGTAGGTCAACAGATAGGCGAAGCGAAGCATCCACGACCAGCGGGCGGTCGCGTACGTCTCGAAGTCCCCCACATCGAGGTCCGCCTCGGGCGGGTTCTCCTTCCGGCCCGTTCTCATCCTGTCGGCGGCTTCCCGGTCCGCTCTGTTCGCAGCCTCTCGCCCAGAGGCGGCAGGCGTACAAGGGCTGGTCATACGCACACCCCGACTTCCCCGTTTCCTTCATGTCGTGCTCGGCGCCCCGGTCGGTGAGCGCGAACTTCCGTAAGTAACACCCCCGGAAGGGCGCGCGGGTTGCACGGGGGCGGCCGGCGATCGCCGTTGCGGCTTCGGAGGCTTCTCCGATCGATGTGCGTCTGCCCGGCCGCGCGGTCTGCCTCCAGTCGGGGGAGACTGGGCGCCTGGTACTCGCCGACTGACAGCGAGGACGGGCCCTGCAGCTGGATCAGGTCAGACTGGGACAAGGCCATCGCGTGCTCCTCCGGTTGAAGTGCCCGTTCACTAGGGAGACTTACGCGGTGGCCTGCCTCTTGTTCAGGGAGTAGTCACCGACAGCGGGTGCACGCCCCGGGCAGACACCCGCGCGTTCCAGGGCCCTGACCGCCCACACCACTCGGCCGGACACCATCCGGGCGCCAGGACGTCCCGGTCGCGACGCGTGACGCTTTCGTGCGTATGGCCGAGAGCGTGGCGGCCGGGCTGTGGTCCTCTCAGCCGAAGGCGCCCAGGAGGGTGGCCCCGCAGTCGACGACCAGCTTTGAGGCCGTGATGTAGCGATGCCTTAACGAGCGCGTCGCTCCAAGGCACGGAACAGGAGCCCAGCGCCGCCCGGAAGGCTCGGGCGGTTGACGGTGATGGCCACGGTCGTCCGGCGCGGCGACCTCAGGGCTCGAGATCGGCCAGAAGGACGTCCAGGACCGTCTCTTCCTCTATGCGCACGCCGAGTTCGGTCAGCGCCGCGGTCAGGTCGGGATCCCATGCCGCGGTGGCCGGTGTGCCGGTCAGGGGTGGGGCCAATGGTGTGGTGGCGGCCGCGGTGCGGTAGTCGGCGGCGGTGTAGTGCCAGGGCTGCCAGGGGACGCGGCGCAGTAGCGCGTCGGCGATGCGCAGGCCGCCCCAGTCGAAGTCGCCGTGGTAGCGGAGCATGGATCCGTGGGAGTGGAGGTGGCGCAGCAGGGTGAGGGCGGCGGCCGAGGGCTGGCCCTGGAGGCAGACCAGGGGCGGGCAGGTGGGGCCGTGGGTGTCTGCGGCGGTGGCCACGACGGTCGGGTTCTCGCACACGTAGACGACCTCGGGCGTCGTCCTCGGCGGGTTGTGGGTGAGTTGGCGCAGTGTCAGGACGGCCGGTTCGCCCGCGTCGGTCATCCAGTCGAGAGCGGGGGTGCCGCGCAGGCCCAGGGTGAGGACGGTGGAGGAGAGGGCGTCTCTGAGCAGGCCGGCCGAGGCCCAGGCCTCGCGGCGCCATTCGGCTCCGTTGCCGTCGGGGAAGCCGGTCAGGGCACGGATGCCGGAGAGGACGATCGTGGCGAGCGGTGTTCCGTCGTCGAGCGCGTGAGCGTCGCCGAGAGCGGTGGCGGCGAAGGCGGGCAGGGACACCGCCGGGTCGGCGGGGAGTGGCTGTAGGGCCGTCGTGGCGTCGGTGAGCAGGACTTTCGCTGCGTGCGGGGTGCGGGCGAGACGGCGTACGAGACCGTCCTTGCGCAACTGGTGGGCCCACTCGGCCAGTTCGGGCGGTAGCACGGTCAGCGGGGCGTATGCCTCCTGCCAGGCGTTCGTCTCCTGTTCGCGTACGTCGGCGAGCCGGGTGACGGGGCCCGTGAGGGCGGTGACGGCCGCGGCGAGGCCGTCGGGGCTGATGCCGGAGCGCCGCACCACGGTATCCACCGCGTCCAGGCGCACGGTCAGTGAGCGTCCGGCGCGTGGGGCGCGGCCCAACAGGCGTTCGGCGGCGGCGCGTTCGGCGCTGGTGGGGCTGGTCAGGGTGAGCGGGCCGGTGAGGGGTTCGTCCCGCTCCATGCGGCGCCGGACGCGCTCGATCAGCCAGGCCAGGCCGGGATCGCCGAGCAGCCGGCCGAGGCGGTCGAGGTCGATGCGCGGGCCGGGTTCGTCGGAGGAGCCGGGCAGCCCGGTCCTGTTCATGCCCACAGCGGGTCCCGGCCGGAGTCGGTGCCGTCGCTGGGTACGGGTGCCTCCGCGTCGAACCCGGCGGCCGGGGGAGCCGCCTGGATGGGGAGGGTCGTCAGGCGGTGGTCCGGTTCATTGCCCCGTACGCGATCCGTGCCGTCCCATTCCCAGCGGGTGACCAGGACCGCGGCGATCTCGTCGACGCGGGAGAGCTGGGCAATGGCGATGCCGGGGACCTGGGGGTAGCAGGCCCACTCGCGTTCGCTGGTCATCACCACGTCCAGGTCGAAGGCGTGCAGCAGGCCCAGGCACTTGGCCCGCGAGTCGTCGTCCACACCCGCGAACGCCTCGTCCAGGGTCACCAGGCGCGGGGCGTCGGGGGCGGCCGTGGCGTAGTGCGAGGAGGCGGCGGCGAACAGCGGTACGGACACGGCCAGGACGCGTTCGCCGCCGGAGGCGGGGCCGGTGGCCGGAACCCAGGCGCCGTGCTGATGGCGCTCGATGCCGAACTCGTGCCAGGACCGGTAGTCCAGCGCCGCGGTGAGCACCTCTAGCCAGCTGCCCGCCGCGTCGTCGGACTGCCGGCGGGCGATCTCGGCCTGCAGGAACTCCCCGACCGCAGCCCGGTCCTCGGGCGCCCAGGCGTCCGCGGACTGGCGCAGGCGCTCCCGAGCCTGGGCCAGCCCGGTCGGCGCCTTGCGCGAAGAGCGCCACACCAGACGCAGCTTCATGCCGGTGGACGTGGGCCGCTCCAGCAGTTCGGCGTTCATGGCCCGCACCTGCCGCTCGGCGGCGGCGATCAGCTCTTGCAGGGTGCCTGCGACCTCGGTGAGCAGGTGGGTTTCGAGGATCTCGCGTTCGTGCGCGGACAGGATGTGCGCCAGTTCGGTCACCTCGGCGGAGAGGGCCGCGGCCAGGTCGGGCACGGTGCGTCGGCGGCCCTGGTAGACGATGTCGACGACCATGCCGTCCTCGACCATGCGGGCGGTGGCGGTGTGGCCGCCGCGGGAGAGGGCGTCCTGGAGTTTCTTGTACTCCTCGCTGAGCCGTTTCTGGACGCGTTCCCAGGCGCCGTCGGAGTCGTCGGTGCCGGACGGGCCCGACAGCTGCGCCTCGATGGCACGGGCGAGCGCGACGGCCGGGGTGGCCGCCCACGGCCCGCCGTCCGGTGGGGGCAGGGCCACCTCGGGCAGCGCCACGGCCAGCAGTCCGGTGGCCGCGAACCGCTGGAGCGCGGCGATCGCCTCGGCGCGGGAGGCGGCGGCCTCGTCCACGTCTTTCTCCAACTGCTCGATACGGCCCTCCGCATGGCCGACGCGCCGTCCGGCAGCAGTGTGCTCGTCGCGGGAGCGGCGCTGATCGAGGTCGCACGCGACCAGGGCCTCGGCGGTGGCGGCCAGGCGCCGCTCCAGCTCCGCGACGGCGGCACCGACGGTGGAACGCAAGGTGGTGTGCCGTTCGTCGGCGGCGGCCGCCAGGCGGGCCGACTCCTCGGCACGCAGAGCCAGTTCCGCAACCCGCGCGCCCGCAGCCTCGGCTTCCGCGCGCTCGTCGACCACCGTGCGTCCGGCATCTGCCCGCTCGCGCAGGGCGGGCCACAGAGCGGCCAGGACGGCGGCGTAGTCGGCCAGTGCCTGGCGGACGACGAGCAGCTGCGGACGGTCGGCGGGCAGGTTCACGGCTGCTGCCGTGTCGGTGAGTTCGGTGGCGATCTCGGCCTCTTGCCCGGCCGCCGCGGCCAGTTCCGCGGAGCGTTCGTCCTGGCGGGCGCGGGCCCGGTGGGCGGCGTCTGCGGCGGCCGAGGCCAGGGCATGTGCGTGGCGCAGGGCGGCGTCGTCGGGAACGGCGGCCAGTTCGGCATCCAGAGTACGGCGACGTCGGGCCACCGTTGCCCGCTCGGCCTCCACCTCGTTCAACTGGCCTGCCAGAGCGTCCAGTTCGCCGCGCAGAGCGGCGATCCGGGCCCGGCGCGCCTCTTCACGGGCGCCCTCGCCCACGTACACGGCGGCCTGCTTCGACCAGCTGCCGGTCAGCGCTCCGACGCGGAAACGGCCGTCCGCCGCCACCCACGTGTCGCCACCGGCGCCGAGCCCCACGGCAGCCAGAAGGCGTGCCACCGTCTGCTCGCCCACCGCCACGGCGCGCGGATCGCCGTGGTCGACGGCCGGGCGCAGCACGTCGCCGAGCACCGGCCCGGTGAGCGGGGCGCCCGGTGACAGCAGGACGTCATGCAGGTCTGTGTGCAGGACGGTGCCGTCCGGACACACCCAGGCATCCAGGATGCCCGACGCCTCCAACGCCGCCTCCAGACCCGCGCGTTCACCGGCGGTGACGTGATCGTGGAAGTCCACCAACCGCCACAGGGGCGCCCCTGGCGTCTCTTCACGCGCGCCGGGTGCACGTGTGTGCGGTGCCGTGGGACCGCGCTGGCCGCCCGCCTCCAGGTCGGCCAGCTCCCGCTCGCTCTCGGCGCGCCGGGTGGTCAGCTCCGTCAGCCGTTGGCCGAGAGCCGCCGCTCGGTCGGCCAGGTACGCGGCTCGCGCACGATGGGCGTCGGCGGTATGCACCCGCGCGGGAGAGGGACCCCGCAGATGCGTGACCCAGTCCTGCAGACCGTCCAGCAGACCCACCGGGTCCTGCGGGGTCAACTCCTCGCACACGTCCAGGTGTTCGCGTACGGCGGCGACCAGCTCCCGGCCCGCCCGGACTGCGGCGGCCTCCGCCTGGGCCTGCCGCTCGGCGGTGTGCCCGGCCTCGGTCTGCGCCTCGTCCAGCCGGCGGGCGGCGACGCGCCGCTCGGCGGCGGCCTCCTCGGCGCGCAACGCCATCTCCTCCACGTGGTCGACCGTGCGCCGCCTGCGCGCCACCGACTCCTCGGCCGCCCGCCGCAGTTCGGCCTCCGGCGCGCCCTCGATGCGCAGGCCACCGTCGAGGCGGGCGGCCGAGGCCGCCTCCCGCTCGCGCGCGAGCGTGTCCGCGACCTGCTCCTCGGCCGCCGCGAACCGTCTGCCCGCACTCTCCAGGCGGCCCAGGGCGCGGGTGTGCGCCTGGGCGGCCTGCTCCCGGTCCACCTCGGTGCGGGAAAGCTCCCCGGCGGTGCGGCGCGCGTCCGCCGCCGCCTGCTCCAACTCCCGGGCGCTGCGCATCTCGGGGCCCTCGCGCAGCGCGGCCTCCTGCGCCTTCAGCCGTGCGGCACTCTCCTCCAACTGCGCGAGCCGCACGGCGATTTGCTCCCTGTCCTCCTCGGCCTGCGACCGCTCGGTCTGGGCCTGCACGAGGTCGCGGTTCAGCTGTTCGTAGCGGGCGTGCTCGTGGCGGGGGAGCCGGGCACGGCGGCGGGTGGCGACGCGGGCGTAACGGCGGTAGTGGTCCAGGAAGGCGGAGGCGGCGCGCTCGGCCTCGGTGGCCGCCCGCAGCTCCTCCTTCTCCTCGTCCAAGGACCGGAACGCCTCGGCCACATCGGCGATCACCGCCTGGTCCATGGGCGGCAGCGCCTCGGTCAGCGCACGCGAGAGAGCCGTCTCATTGGGCCGCTTCGACAGCTGGGGCTGGCGCAGCTGGACGAGCAGGTCCACCAGGGCCGCATACCGCCGCTCACCCAGCCCGAACAGCGCCTCGTCCACCGCCCTGCGGTACGCCGTGGCCGTGTCGTACACCATGCCGCGCCCGGCGAGAGCCTCCGCGAGCCGGTCGCGCGACAGCGCGGTGCCGGTGGCGTCGAGCAGACTGAGCTCCGGTCCGATCCGCTGGTCGGTGACGGCGTACCAGTGACGGGCGATACCGCGCCCCGCCACCGCTTTCAATCCGCAGGCCAGGGTGAGGAAGCGGTCCTGTCCGGTGGCCTCGTCGTGGCGGCCGAACTCGATCCAGGTGTAGCCGAGCCGCTCGGGGTACGGATGCTGCCCGCCCAGCAGCAGGTTCCACTCCATGCGCTTGCCGGGGTCGGCGTCGGGCTCCACGCGGCGCGCGGACAGGTCGCCGTCCAGGAGGAAGGGCAGGGTGAGGGCGAGGACCTTGGACTTGCCGGTGCCGTTGTTGCCACGCAACAGCAGCCGTCCGTCCCGGAACCAGAACTCCTCGGTGTCGTAGTAGAAGAGATCGACCAGGCCGATCCGCAGCGGACGCCACCGGCCGGGCGCGGGGGTGGGCAGGGCGGTCACGGCGGTCACGCCTTTCGCTGAGAGGTACGAGGGGCGGGGACTCCCGGATCCCGTACGACGGTGTCACCGACCGCGTACCGGGCCAGCGCCGGCAGCGGGGCGACGCCGCCTTGTGCGACGGTGACCAGGCCGAGCGAGGTCAGCTTGGCCAGGGCCTGGTCGACCAACTCCGCTTCCGCGCCCGGCTGTTTGGCGCTCTTGGACCAGAAGCCGCCGTGTTCGGTGGTCAACTCGCGTACCCGGCGCTCCAGTTCGCCGCGGCTGACCGCCCCGTCGGCGGTCGCGAGGTACTCGGCGAGCAACAGGGTGACGTGTCCGTGGGTGCCCTGCTCGGGCATCCGTACGTCGGTCAGGTCGTCCAGGGGGTCGATCATGGCGATGCCCTCGGCACGCACCTCCGCTACCAGACCGGTCAGTTCGGTGATCCGGGCGGTGATGAAGGCGCGCTGACGGGTGAGATAGGCGAGCTCGTCGTCGGCCAACTCGGCGTAGTACAGCACCGGGTCGTCCAGCAGGCGCCGGGTCAACCGTTGACGGATGGCGCGGAAACGCAGTTCGTCGCTGTCCAGCGCGCTCTCGGAGGTCAGCTCGGACAGGCGGTCCTCGAAACCGTCCGCGGTGATCATCGACGGGCCGCGGCGGGCGGCGAGCAGTCCGGCCAGGACCCGACGCTGGACGTCGTAGAGCACATCGCCCGCCCCGCTCACGTAGGCGTCCTCGTCCCCGGCCACCCGCCGCAGCACGCCGTAGTGCATGAGCAGCCGTACCACCGACGCCAGATCCAGCCGCTCCTCGCGCCGCTCCAGCGTGAACTCGATCCCGGCGGCGGCCAGATGGGGATCGGCCGCGTCCAGGACCACCTGCTCGGCGAGCCGGCCGAGCGCGATCTGCGCCTCGCCGCGCTCCAGTGCGGCCAGCGCCAGGCACAGCAGCACATAGCGGCGGCGGGTGAACGGCGCGCGGGCGCGGGAGGCCTCGCGGGCCGGATGGGTGGGATCGGCCAGGGTGCCGGGTGCCCTGGCCAGCCGCGCCGCGTCCGCGTCCACGCGCAGCGGCCAGCCGGTGTTGCGGTCGAACCAGTCGCGCAGGTCGCCGGCGTGCCGGCGCACCAGCCGGAACTCCTCTGCGTGCGGGCCGTGCGCGAGCAGCAGCGGCTCCTTCAGCAGCGCCCGGGCGGCCTTGTGGAACTCGGCGGTGCGCCGGCCGTCCAGCACCTCGCCCAGGGGTGTGGTCATGACTCCTCCGCGCCAGAAGGGCCGGCGGCGCGCGCCTGACCGGTTCGGGTGAGATCGGTGATCTCGACCAGGTGGTCGGGGCCGCGGAAGGTGCCGCCAGGAGTGCGGATCCTGGCCCTCGTACCGTCCGTCAAGGCCGTGAGCCGGATCTCCATCGTGCCGTCGTTGCTGGTCGCGACAGTGGCTGTCATGCCGGGCCGCCAGGTGGCCAGGGCATCGCCGAGCAGCTGCAGGAACAGGCCGAAGGCGAGCGGGTCTAGCTCGCCGAGTGCGGACAGCCTCGTGGTGCCGTCCGTCGCGAGGCCGGCGCGGGCGGCCGTGATCTCCTGGGCCTGCTGGGCGGCGATCTCGGCGAGGCGCTTGCGCTGCTCGGACCGGTCCTGCACCCGGCGGGTCCTGCCGCGCCGCTCGTAGCTTCCGGTGCGGCGCAGCTGCGGGCTGATCCGCAGGGGCTCGGCCTCGGCCCACGGGGTGGAGGCGGCCACCGGGTGGGCGGCGCGCCGGTCGAGGGTGTCGGCGTCGACGGTGAGGTGACGTGCGGGATACAGCCCGAACGCGGCACGCCACAGCCGGTGCCGCGCCGCGTCGTCGGGCGCCTCGGCGAACCAGCGGGCCAGGGTGCGGAAGTCCGCCGAGCGGTCCGAGCGCCCGGCCCGCCGCTCGTTCAACTGCCGTACGACTGCCAACAGTTGGGGGATGGCGCCCAGAGCGCGGCCGCGCAGCAGACGGGCCTGCGACTCACGGCCCTCCGCCGACACGAACCAGGCGGCGAGCCCCGACCACCTGCCCGCCCACCGCTCGTACGCGCGCGCCTCTGCGCTCTCGGCCTCGCCCGGGGCGGCGTCGGCCGCCTCCCGGGCCGCCGCCAGCCGCAACAGCACGCCGACCCGGCCTTGCTCCTCCAACTCGCCGATGAGCAGGGCGATCCGCCCGCCCAGCGTGATCAGGTCCTGGATGAACCGCTCCAGGTACTGGATCAGGCTGTCCTTGTAGGCGAGGAACACCTCGACCTCCACACCGTGCAGGTCGATCGTGCGCTGCAGGGAACCCATGAAGGCCCGCGCGTTCTCCGCCAGCGCCTCGAACCGGCTGGTCAGAGCGGACAGCGCCAGATGGGTCTTGGCCGGGTCCGGCTCGCCTTCCTCCTGCTCGGAGGTGAGGACCAGCAGGGCCCGCAGCTGGGTGACGATGTCGTGCAGGGCCACCGCCTGCAGCGCACCGCGCCGCCCCAGCGCCTCGTCGTAGGCGGACAGTGCCTGCTCGGCTGCCTCGCCGGCCTGGGTGAGTTGGTAGATGAAGCGTTTGCGGTAGAAGTCCTCGACCGCGGTGACCCGGGAAGTGTCCGGATCCGCCCGCAGGTTGCCCCAGTCGACAAGGCTGTCCAGCGCCTTGACCACCGTGTCCACGTCGGCGGGCCGGTGCTCCGGCGGCAGCGCCGCGACGACGTCCTCGGGCCGCAGGTGAACGGCGAAGCGCTCCTTGGCGGCCAGGAACGCTCCCATCACCCGGCGGTAGAGGGCTGCATTGGGCACGGTGAGATGAGCGAAGGGCGTGTACCCGGCCCGTGCCGCTCCGGAAGGCGTCGACGTCATCGTTCGGGCATTCTCCCCGACGGACACCCCGCTGCGGCAATCGTGGCCTGATCATCGCGCAGGGTTACACCGGAGAGGCTCTCGCCGCCTGCGTAGTCATCCGTACTTCGTCGGCCGCGGCGCCGGTCGGCAGGGGGGCCGGCAAGCGTGTGCCGCTGCAGGGGCGAGGCAAGAAGGACTGGCCGGTTCGCGTGAACCGGCCTGGTCGGTGCAGCGGTACCGAGCTGAGAGGATCTCGGCTTGCCTGCCGTCGGCTCGGCGGACGAGGCGGTGTCCGCCGTCGATGCCGTGCACTGCCTTGCGGTCGATCCCGAGCCGGTGCTGGAAGTCGTCCCAGGCGACTGGGTCGAGGTTGACGACCCTCACTCCTTACCGGGTTTCTTGCAGAAAGCCCCGGCGTTCACGCCGGGGTTGAATGCATCT
>NZ_JBSFKO010000048.1:63258-75826 GCF_053598575.1 Streptomyces sp. NPDC001100 | reverse complement strand
CTCAAGGAACGGACGCTTCCTTTGTACTCACCCTCTCGGGCTTTCCTCCGGGCTTTTCCCTTCGGTCTTGCGTTTCCGACTCTATCAGACCGTTTCCGGTCCCGATTCCCTGTCGGTTGGGATTGTCAAACGCTTTGGGCTTTCGCCTGTCGGCCTTTCGACATTCACTACGTTAGCCGATTCCCTCGCCAGCTCATAATCGAGTTCCGCAAGTTCGAATTCAGGCATGCGGGCATGCTGAACGCGCCCCTGCTGAGAGGGAGTCGTAGGTAGTGGGTTGGCCGCTTCCGGCTGCAGGCGAATGCCGTACCCGGGTCAAGCGGCTCGGGCTACATTACGCACCCCGCCACGGCGCGTCAACTTGACCGACGCCTTGGCGTATGGGCCCGATAGGGGCTCACCGTAGGGTCGTTGGTGATCCAGAATCGCCAGGGGTGAACCGCCCCGTCGCCCGAGACTCCGGTGCGCGGACCGTTGCTTACCTGATGGGAAGCCACGGATGTACCGGCCAGCATCCTCAGGGGGGTGTCGCCCGTGGTGCACGCGTCCGTGCCGTCCAGGGAGCGGTCGACGTCCAGGGCGGTGGCCAGGCGTGCGGGGCCTTTGGCCAGTTCTTTGTCATTTCGGGCCGAGAGTCGACGTTTGCGGGCCAGTTCGGCACCCTCGACGATCTCGCCGGCGCGGAGCAGGACGGCCCTCGCCGTGCCCTCGGGGCCGCACACCAGGTTCATGCAGTGCCACATGCCGTAGGTGAAGTAGACGTACACGTACCCGGGTGGACCGAACATCACGCCGTTGCGCGCGGTCGGGCCGCGATAGGCGTGGGAGCCGGGGTCGTTTCCGCCGTCGTAGGCCTCGACCTCTGTGATGCGCAGGGTTATCGGACCATCAGGGGTCGTACGGACGAGGAGGCGGCCCAGGAGGTCGGGGGCGACCTCCAGTACAGGGCGGTCGAAGAACTCTCTGGGGAGTGGCTTACGGTCCGGGGGCGCGATCATGGCGTCCGAGCGTAGTCCAGACGCGCTTGTGCCAAGGGGTGGTCAAGGTTCGGTCCGCTTGCCAGGGTGTGGCGCGGAACCGGTCGCGGTCGGATCGCGTTTGTAGGGATCAAGGGTCCATTCGTAAAGGGAGAGTCATGGCGTTCAAGAAGCTGCTCGCGAGCCTGGGGGCCGGCGGGGCTTCGGTGGAGACGGTGCTGACCGAGGTCAACGTCGTTCCTGGTGGTGTGGTCCAGGGCGAGGTGCGGATCCAGGGCGGGTCCGTCAACCAGGAGATCCAGGGGCTCTCGGTCGGGCTGCAGGCCAAGGTCGAGGTCGAGAGCGGCGACCAGGAGTACAAGCAGGACATCGAGTTCACGAAGGTGCGCCTCGGCGGTGCCTTCGAGCTGCAGGCGGGGACCGCGCACAACGTGCCGTTCGGGCTTGAGATCCCCTGGGAGACGCCGGTCACGATGATCGACGGTCAGGCGCTGCGCGGGATGCACATCGGGGTGAGCACCGAGCTGGCGATCGCGCGGGCCGTGGACTCCAGCGACCTGGACCCGGTCAACGTGCACCCGTTGCCCGCGCAGAAGGCGATTCTGGACGCCTTCATCCAGCTGGGCTTCCGTTTCAAGAACGCGGACATGGAGCGCGGTCACATCCGGGGGACGCGGCAGAAGCTGCCGTTCTACCAGGAGATCGAGTTCTACCCGCCGTCGCAGTACCGGGGTCTGAACCAGGTCGAGTTGAGTTTCGTCGCCGATGAGAACGCGATGGACGTCATCCTGGAGATGGACAAGAAGCCGGGACTGTTCAGCGAGGGCAGTGACACCTTCCGCTCCTTCCAGGTCGGCCAGCACGACTTCCACGGGACGGACTGGGCGGCGTACCTCAATCAGTGGCTGTCCGAGGTCGGCAGCAAGCGCAACTGGTTCTAGGCTCGGTGTCCACTGAAGAAACCGATCAGGAGGTACCGAGGTGACCGAGCTCAAGCGGCGACCCCTCCCCCATGACTTCCACCCGCCCGTGCCGTCGTTCACGGTGACGAGTGAGGACGTCGAGCCGGGGGCGACGCTCAAGGACGCTCAGGTCTACGCGGCCGGCAACACCTCGCCGCAGCTGCGGTGGGAGGGCTTCCCGCCCGAGACCAAGAGTTTCGCCGTGACCTGCTACGACCCGGACGCCCCTACGGGAAGCGGGTTCTGGCACTGGGTGCTGTTCGACATCCCGGCCTCGGTGACCGAGCTGCCTGCGGGTGCGGGCAGCGGCAAGTTCGAGGGGCTGCCGGAGGGCGCCGTACAGGTGCGGAACGACTACGGGTCGAAGGACTTCGGTGGCGCCGCGCCTCCGCCCGGGGACGGGTCGCACCGTTATGTGTTCACGGTGTACGCCGTGGACTCGGAGAAGCTGGGTCCGGACTCGGACGTTTCTCCGGCGGTCGTCGGTTTCAACCTGCGGTTTCACGCGCTGGCACGTGCCCAGCTGATCGGTGAGTACGAAGCGCCGACGGAAGACTGACGTTCATTGAACGTTTGCCCGCCTCTGGTCTTGGAATTGATCAGAGGCGGGCATTTTTTATTGCGTTGTCCATCTCGGCGTGCCCGGCCAGAGTTGATCCAAGCCCGCCACCCGGTGGGCCGGTTGCACATGGGAGGTGGGCTGGATGCGGGACACGCTGGTGCTGAACGCGAGCTTCGAGCCGCTGTCGACGGTGTCGTTGAATCGAGCCGTCGTTCTGGTGCTGCAGGACAAGGCTGTCGTCGAGCAGGCCCACCCCGAACTGCGTATGCGCGGAGCCGAGGTCGACATACCGGCGCCCCGGGTGATCCGACTGTGCAGGTACGTCAGGGTGCCGTTCCGAAGACAAGCCCCGTGGTCGAGGCGGGGTGTGCTGGTCCGGGACCGGCACCGGTGCGCGTACTGCGGCAGGCGGGCGACGACGGTGGACCACGTGGTGCCGAGGGCGCAGGGTGGTCAGGACTCCTGGCTGAACACGGTGGCCTCGTGCGCGGAGGACAACCACCGCAAGGCGGCCCGGACTCCGGAGCAGGCGGGGATGCCGCTGCTGCGGCGGCCGTTCGAGCCGACGCCGGCGGACGCGATGCTGCTGGCGCTGGGAACCGAGAACTTCGATGCCCTGCCGCAGTGGCTGGTGCAGCCGGCCGCGTAGGGCACGTGAACAGAACTGGGGCCCATCTCCTGCGGGAGGTGGGCCCCAGTGTCGTGGAGGAGAAAGCCCGTCAGTCGATGGACGGCTTCTCTCGGCGTTCCGAATTCCCGTCCGAGTTGCCGGAGTTGCCTCCGCCGCCTCCCGAACCGCCGCCGAACGGGCCCATGTTGCCCATCGCGCCGGAGAGGCCCTTGAGGGCGTCGCCGATCTCGCTGGGGACGATCCAGAGCTTGTTGGCGTCGCCTTCGGCGATCTTCGGGAGCATCTGGAGGTACTGGTAGCTGAGGAGCTTCTGGTCGGCGTCTCCGGCATGGATGGCCTCGAAGACCGTACGGACGGCCTGGGCCTCGCCCTCGGCGCGCAGGGCGGCTGCCTTGGCCTCACCTTCGGCGCGCAGGATCTGGGACTGCTTCTCGCCCTCCGCGGTGAGGATGGCCGCCTGGCGCGTGCCTTCCGCGGTGAGGATCGCGGCGCGCTTGTCACGGTCGGCGCGCATCTGCTTCTCCATCGAGTCCTGGATGGAGGTGGGGGGCTCAATCGCCTTGAGTTCGACGCGGTTTACCCGGATGCCCCACTTGCCCGTCGCCTCGTCGAGGACTCCACGCAGGGCCGCGTTGATCTCCTCGCGGGAGGTCAGGGTCCGCTCCAGGTCCATGCCGCCGATGATGTTGCGGAGCGTGGTGACCGTGAGCTGCTCGATTGCCTGGATGTAGCTGGCCACTTCGTAGGTCGCGGCCCGCGCGTCCGTCACCTGGTAGTAGATGACCGTGTCGATGTTGACGACCAGGTTGTCCTGGGTGATCACCGGCTGCGGCGGGAACGGTACGACCTGTTCGCGCAGGTCGATGCGGTTACGGATCGTGTCTATGAACGGGACGACGATGTTGAGTCCCGCGTTGAGTGTCCGTGTGTAGCGGCCGAACCGCTCCACGATCGCGGCACTTGCCTGCGGGATGACCTGGATCGTCTTGATCAAAGCGATGAAGACCAACACCACCAGGATGATCAAGACGATGATGACCGGTTCCATCGTGCTCCCCGTACCCTTCTCCGCCTCGGCGCTTTCGGAAGATCTTATGGTTGTTGAAGATCTTGCTGGTCGAGTCTGTCAGACCGTCACGCAACTCGTGTGCTGTTCGGTTCAGTTGAGTCCTGCGAGGTCAGATGACGATCGCGGTGGCTCCCTCGATCTCCACGACGTCCACCTCCTGGCCCGGTTCGTAGGCACGGTCGGTGTCGAGAGCGCGGGCCGACCAGATCTCGCCGGCCAGCTTGATCCGGCCGCCGCCCGAGCCGTCCACGCGCTCCAGGACGACGGCCTGTTTGCCCTTCAACGCGTCCACGCCCGTGGCCAGTTGGGGCCGGGTCGAGCGGTGCCGGTTCGCGATGGGCCGTACGACCGCGATGAGGGCGACCGAGACGGCCACGAAGACGAGGACCTGCACGACCACGTCCCCGCCGATCCCGGCGGTGACCGCTGCGGCGACGGCGCCCATGGCGAACATGCCGAACTCGGGCATCGCGGTCACCACGAGCGGGATTCCGAGTGCCGCCGCGCCGACGAGCCACCACACCCATGCGCCGATGTCGTTCACAAGGTCATGGTATGGCGGCGGGCCGGGTCGCGGACAGGGCGCATATGCCCGTACGACCCGTAATTTTCAGGGGAGTTCGGTCAGGACATGGGGAGACCGTGTGCCGTCCAGCGGTCGCCGACCTGCTCGACGATCAGCGGGAGGCCGAAGCAGAGGGAGAGGTTGCGCGCGGTGAGTTCGAGCTCCAGCGGGCCCGCGGCGAGGACCTTGCCCTGACGGATCATCAGGACGTGGGTGAAGCCGGGGGCGATCTCCTCGACGTGATGGGTGACCATGATCATGGAGGGGGCGATCGGGTCGCGGGCGAGGCGGCCGAGCCGGCGTACGAGGTCCTCGCGACCACCGAGGTCGAGGCCGGCGGCGGGCTCGTCGAGGAGGAGCAGCTCGGGGTCGGTCATCAGGGCGCGGGCGATGAGGGTGCGCTTGCGCTCGCCCTCGGAGAGGGTGCCGAAGCGGCGGTCCAGGTAGTCGCTCATGCCGAGGCGGTCGAGGAAGGCGCGGGCGCGCTGCTCGTCGACGTCCTCGTAGTCCTCGTGCCAGCCGGCGGTCATGCCGTAGGCGGCGGTCAGCACGGTCTGCAGGACGGTCTGGCGCTTGGGGAGCTTCTCGGCCATGGCGATACCGGCGACGCCGATGCGGGGGCGCAGTTCGAAGACGTCGACCTTGCCGAGGGTCTCGCCGAGGATGGTGGCGGTGCCGCTGCTGGGGAACAGGTAGCTGGACGCGACGTTCAGGAGAGTGGTCTTGCCGGCGCCGTTCGGGCCGAGGATGACCCAGCGCTCGCCCTCCTTGACCGACCAGGAGACCTGGTCCACCAGAGCCCGGCCCTCCCGGACCACGGTTACGTCCTCCAGCTCCAGAACATCGCTCATGAGCGCGCTGTCTCCCATTGCATCGTCGGCCTGTCTCGGCTGTCGCGTGCGCCGGTAGGCGCAGCCCTCGAAGAAATCTACGCCACCGGCCGGGCGGTCCATCCCATCGGTCCGGTCCTTAGGGTGGGGGGCATGCTTTCGGAACCACGATCAGGACGCCTCGCCGCCTGGGGAAACGCCCTTTTGGCCGGGCTTGTCTCACCGGACGACGCCGTACTCGCCATCGTGGGCGAGGACGCCGTGCACCGGGTGGAAGGGCTGCCGGGCGAGTCGGCGCCCGTCGGACTCACACTCGCGCTGGGACGGCTGCGCACCCTCGGGGTGACCGGGCTGCGCCTGGCGCTGCCCACCTCGGGACACCCGCTGGGGCTGAGCGGCCCGCCCGCGTTCAACGCGCGGGCCCTGGAGGCCGAGGAGGCGGTGATCTGCTACGGCGCCGCGCTCGGCCTCGTTCCCGAGGTGTACGAGGCCGGTCCCGCCGGCGATGTCCATGTCGAGGTCGTCTGGCACTGCCTGCCGGTGCGGGAGGCACCGCCCGCCGACGTGCCTTCCCTCGGGGAGGCCGAGCGGGAGCTCGCGGAGGCGCTGCGGGATGCGACGGCGGTGTTGTCGCGGCTTGACGTGGCCGGGTCGGGGCCGGTCGCGGAGGCGGCGCTCGACGCGTATCGCGCGCGGGCCGAGCGGGGGCGGGAGGTGCTGGCGCCGGGGTATCCGCCGCGCGCGGTGCGGGTGTTGGAGCTGGCGCAGCGGGTGGGGCTGCTGGTGTCCCTGGCCGCGGAGAGCGGGCACGGAGGTGCGGTGAGCGCGTCCGAGATGGCGGTGCGGGCGGAGGCGTTGCGGCCGGTGGAGCGGACGGCTCGGCGGGCGCAGGTCGCGGCGTACAACTCCGTTGTGGAGGAGCGGGAGAAGGGGGTGCGGTGAGCGTCGGTCTGTTTGGTGACCGGTGTTGATGTGGGCGTCTCCGGGGGCTGACGCCCCCAGGCCCCCGGTCGGCCCTGAAGGGGCCTCGTCCTCAGACGCCGGACGGGCTGATTGTGCGGGCCTGCGTTGAAAGGCGCCGGACGCGCTGATCGGTGCTGAACCATGCTGACAGAAAAGGCCCCGTGAGTCGTCGTTGACTCTCGGGGCCCTTCCTTACAGCTGTGGGCGTCAGCCGTTGATGCCCTTGTTGCCGAACGTGGGGTTCAGCAGGCCGATGACGTTGACGCTGTCGCCGACGACGTTGACGGGGACGTGGACCGGGACCTGGACGACGTTGCCGGAACCGACACCCGGCGACTTCACGGCCGCGCCGTCGGCACCCGCGTCGGCGACAGCGGCACCGGCGGAGGCGCCAGCGGCGATACCGGCGACGGTGAGGGCCACGGCGGCCTTCTTGGCGATGTTCATGGGAAGCGTTCCTCCTGCGATTGCGTGACCGACCCGGCCGCGGGTCGTGCGCTGATCAACGCAGGGAGTACCGGAAACGGCACGGGAATGCGCGTTTGACTGCCCGTTCGGATCATTGGCGCGACAAGCCGACCTGATGACCAGGTGACGAGCAGACCGGCCTCCCAGGGAGCGCCCTGGGAGGCCGGAGGTCACTGTCGCGGAGCGACGTGCGTCAGTGGTTGACGCCCAGGTTGCCGAAGGCGGGGTTCAGGACGCCGATGACGTTGACGCTGTTGCCGACCGCGTTCACCGGGACGTGCACCGGGACCTGGACGACGTTGCCCGAGCCGACGCCGGGCGAACCGACGGCCTGGCCGTTCGCCAGGCCGTCGGCGGAGGCCAGCCCGGCACCGGCGGCTACCAGCCCGCCGGCCACCATCGTCACGGCCGCTGCCTTCTTCAGGTTCTTCACTTCTGAGCCCTCCTAGCGATCACCGCGGCAGGCGCCGCGGCACGCATTGGAGAACGGCGGAGATCCACGAAGGATGCGCCATCCGGGGGACATTCCCACGACGGTATGAATCTCGGTCCGGAAGGGGACGTTCCGTGTTGCCGTCACGCCCCGCCCACCTCGCCGGACCTACCTCGTCAGTCCGTGGCGTACCGCGAACAGGGCTGCCTGGGTGCGGTCCGCCAGGTCGAGCTTCATCAGGATGTTCGAGACGTGGGTCTTGACCGTCTTCTCGGAGAGCACCAGGGCGCGGGCTATCTCGCGGTTGGAGCGGCCGTCCGCGATCAGGCCGAGCACCTCGCGCTCCCGCTCCGTGAGCGAACCTCCTCTCCCCTGCCCGGAGTTGGACTCCTCCTGGGACAACAGGACGCCGGCGACCTCGGGTTGGAGCAGGATGTGGCCGGCGTGGACGGAGCGGATGGCGCCGGCCAGGGCGTCCGGGTCCACGTCCTTGTAGACGTAACCGGCGGCGCCCGCGCGCAGGGCCGGGATCACCGTGCGCTGCTCGGTGAAGCTGGTGACGATCAGCACGCGCGTGGGGTGGTCGAGTTCGCGGAGTCTGCGCAGCGCGTCGATGCCGTCCATGCCCGGCATCTTGACGTCCATGAGGACGACGTCGGGCTTCAACTCCTCGGTGCGGGCGACCCCTTCGGCGCCGTCGGCCGCCTCGCCGACGACCTCGATGTCGTCCTGCACCTCCAGGAACGTGCGCAGGCCCCGGCGGACGACCTGGTGGTCGTCGACGATCAGCACCTTGATTGCGTCAGCCACCGGGGACCTCCATCTCGATCGTGGTGCCCTTTCCGGGCGCCGATTCCACGGTGAGCGTGCCGCCGACGCCGTTGGTCCGGTCCCGCATGGAGACCAGGCCGAGATGGCGTCCCGCGCGGCGGATCGACTGGGGTTCGAAGCCGCTGCCGTCGTCGGTGATCCGCAGGACCGCGCCGCAGCCGTGCCGCTCCAGGGTCACGGCGACGTGCTCCGCGCCGGAGTGCCGCAGCGCGTTGTGCAGGGCCTCCTGGGCGACGCGCAGCATGGCCTCCTCCTGGGCGGCGGGCAGGGCGCGGAAGCCGCGGCCGGTGAAGGTCACGCGTGCGGTGTGGGCGCGGTCGAGGACCTGGATCTGGGTGCGCAGGGTGGCGCTCAGTCCGTCCTCGTCGAGGGCTGCGGGGCGCAACTCGACGACCGCGGCGCGCAGTTCGTCGGCGGCCTCGGCGGCGAGCGCGGCCACCTGCTGGAGTTCGCCCTTGGCGCGGGAGGGGTCTCGGTCCACGAGGGTGGCGGCGGCCTGTGCGGTGAGGCGGAGGGAGAACAGCTTCTGGGCCACCGCGTCGTGCAGTTCGTGGGCGAGCCGGGAGCGCTCCTCGGCGATGGTCAGCTCGCGGCTGCGCTCGTAGAGGCGGGCATTGGTGAGGGCGATGGCCGCGTGCTGGGCGAGGATCGAGAGCAGTTCCTCGTCCTCCTCGGTGAAGCCGCAACCGCCGTCCCTCTTGGGGCAGTTCTTGTTGGCCAGGAAGAGGGCGCCGATGACCTCGTCGTCGTCGCGGATGGGCAGGCCCAGGAAGTCGGACATGTCGGGGTGGGCCGCGGGCCAGCCCTCGAAGCGCGGGTCCTTGCGCACGTCCGCGAGGCGTTCGGCCTTCGCCTCGTGCAGCATCGCGGCGAGGATGCCGTGCTGGCGCGGGAGCGGGCCGATGGCCTTCCACTGGGCGTCGCTGACGCCGTCGACCACGAACTGGGCGAAGCCTCCGTGGTCGTCGGGGACGCCGAGGGCGGCGTACTGGGCGTCGAGCAGCTCGCGGGCCGAGGCGACGATCGTCTTGAGGACGTCGCGCACCTCCAGGTGCCTGCTCATGGCCAGCAGTGCGGAGCTCACCGCCGCGAGGCCGGACCGTGGACCTTGACTCATGCCCTCACGGTACCGGCGGGGTGTGACACCGCGGATCGGGCTGGTGACGGCCCTCGTCTGGTCCGGAAGGCCTAGGGCGAAGGGCCCCGGTGGACTGCGGCCGGCGTCCGACGCGGTGGAGGCGGTCCCGTTCCTACGTTGGGGGCACGCCGACGGAGGCGTAGTGGACGAGGGGACGTGTGTCATGTCGGTAGCGATCATCACGGGGGCGTCGAAGGGGCTGGGGCGGGCGCTCGCCGAGGCGCTGGCCGCGCGGGGCTGGGACCTGGTGCTCGACGCCAGGAGCGAGGCGGTGCTCGGGGAGGCGGCGGTGGCCGTCGCCGCGTACGGCACGCGCGTGGAGGCCGTCGCGGGGGATGTCACGGACGCCGGGCACCGCGCGGAGCTGGTGGCCGCGGCGGGCAAGCTGGGCGGCGTCGATCTGGTGGTGAGCAACGCGAGCGCGCTGGGTGCCGAACCGCTCGTACGGCTCGACGAGCTGCCCCTGCACGGGCTGCGGCGGGCGCTGGAGGTCAACGTGGTGGCTGCCCTCGGGCTGGTCCAGGAGGCGCTGCCGCTGCTGCGGGCCTCTCGGGCCGGTGCGGTGGTCGCGGTCAGTTCGGACGCGGCGGCCGAGGCGTACGAGACGTGGGGCGGCTACGGGGCGTCCAAGGCGGCCCTCGACCAGCTCGCGGCGGTGCTCGGCGCGGAGGAGCCCGGGCTGCGGGTGTGGGCGGTCGACCCCGGGGACATGGGCACGGACCTGTACGCGGCGGCCGTACCGGACGACGTCGATCCACGGCCGGAGCCGGCTTCTGTGGTGCCGGCCTTCCTGCGGCTGCTGGACGAGCGTCCGGCGAGCGGACGCTACGGAGCCCCGGCCCTGCTGGAGGAACGATGACGGTGGCGGTCCGGGTGCCGGAGGAGCTGTCCGCGCGCGTGCCGGCCGAGCAACGCGGGCCCGGGCTCGACCGGGATGCCGTACGGCTGCTGGTGTCGCGGGGTACCGAGGTGTCGCATCACGGGTTCGGGGAGTTGCCGCGGCTGCTGCGGGCCGGGGATCTGCTGGTCGTGAACACGTCGCCGACGCTGGCCGCCGCGGTGGACGGGTGGATCGGGCACGCGCGCGTGGTGGTGCATTTCTCGACGCGGGGCGACGACGGGCGGTGGGCGGTCGAGCTGCGGGAGCCGGACGGGAAGGGCACCTCACGCGCGCGTGCGGGCGGCCCGGCAGGGACGGCGGTGCGGCTGCCCGGGGACACGCGGCTGACCCTGGAGGAGCCGCTGAGCGCGCGGGGCGAGCGGTTGTGGTGGGCGCGGGTGTCGGGTTCGGGGGTGGTCGGGCTGTTGCGTGAGCACGGGCGGCCCATTCGCTACTCCTACACGGAGCGGGATCAGCCGTTGTCCGTCTACCAGACGGTGTTCTCCTTGCCGGCCGAGGACGGGACGGGCAGTGCGGAGATGCCGAGTGCCGCGCGGCCCTTCACCGCGCGGATGGTGGCGGAGCTGGTGAGCCGGGGCGTGCAGTTCGCGCCGATCACTTTGCACACGGGGGTGGCGTCGGCCGAGGTGCACGAGCCGCCGTATCCGGAGCGGTTCGCGGTGTCGGAGGCGTCAGCCCGGTTGATCAACGCGGTCAGGGCGGGAGATGGGCGGGTGATCGCGGTGGGGACCACCGCGGTGCGGGCCGTCGAGTCCGCCGCCGGCGGTGACGGGGTCGTACGCGCGCGTGCGGGGTGGACGGATCTCGTCGTCACCCCGGGGCGGGGGGTGCGGGTGGTGGACGGGCTGCTGACGGGGCTGCACGAGCCGGAGGCCTCGCATCTGCTGATGCTGGAGGCGGTCGCCGGGCGGGCCGCTGTCGACCGCAGTTATGAAGAGGCGCTGCGCGGGCTCTACCTGTGGCACGAGTTCGGGGACGTGCACCTCATCCTCCCGGAGGAGGATCCTCACACAGTGCGTTGCGAGAGCAACTGCGAGTGAGGTTGCCGCGTCGCCGGTGTGAGCCCGCACATAGGGCGCAGATCACGTACTAGGACACATAGGAGATAAACCCGACCCGCCTGAGCGGGACAGACGGTCCCGTCTGTCCCGTTTTGCCCTTCCCTGGTCCACTATCGAGGATCGTACGTCACACCTTTGCCACAGGTTTTTGCGACCGCTAAGAATTGCAGCCGTCGCTCAGCGCCGCGGATCCCGTCCGCGGCGTTTGTGCCGGAAGCACCCGCGTCCCCGCCGGACGAAGAGCGACCTCCGCGCCATTCGAAGAGGTCCATCCGCCATGCCCAAGAACATGAACACTCCTGGTCATAGTCGCCTGACCAAGCTGAACAAGCTGACGAAGCAGCACAGGCTCGCGCTCGCCGGTGTCGCCACGCTCGGCGCCGCCGCCCTCGCCTTCTCGGCGGTGCCCGGCGACGCGGGGACGACCGTCAGCGACGCCGCGCCCTCGGCGAAGGTGGCGTACAGCACGGAGCCCATCAAGGGCGTCAAGGCCAGCGTCACCGACCAGCTCGCCGGCGCCAGCCTCAAGACCGAGGCGATCCAGGCGAAGGCCGACGCGAAGGCGAAGGCAGAGAAGGCCAGGGCGGACGCCGCGAAGGCCAAGGCGGACGCCGCCGCGAGGAAGAAGGCCGCCGAAGCCGCCGCCAAGAAGAAGGCGGAGGCCGCACGGAAGGCCAAGAAGGCCGCGAGCCGCTCCAGCCAGCGCGTCAAGCTCCAGCCCGTCGCCGCGACGACCTACGCCAACAACCTCAACGGCTGGATCAACCACGCCCTGGCGATCATGAAGCAGAAGGGCATCCCGGGCTCGTACTACGGCCTGTACAAGAACATCATGCGGGAGTCCTCGGGCAACCCGAGCGCCGTCAACGGCTGGGACGTCAACGCGGTCAACGGCACGCCGTCGATCGGTCTGCTCCAGGTCATCCAGCCGACGTTCAACGCGTACCACGTCTCCGGTACCTCGACGAACATCTACGACCCGGTCGCCAACATCACCGCCGCGGCCAACTACGCCGCCGCGCGGTACGGCTCGATCGACAACGTCAACAGCGCGTACTGAGGCCTCCGGCGGACCTCTGGGCCTCGGTATCGACGCCGAAGGGCGGCACCCGTGTGAGGGGTGCCGCCCTTCGGCGTCCGCTTTTCAAACTCGCATGAGTTTGCTTTCCAGACTCAC
>NZ_JBSFKO010000048.1:0-63160 GCF_053598575.1 Streptomyces sp. NPDC001100 | reverse complement strand
ACTTCCGCATGGCTCACTTCCGCATGGCTCACTTCCGCATGGCTCACTTCCGCATGGCTCACTTCCGCATGACCTCGGGCTCGTGGCGGCGCAGGAAGCGGGCCACGAAGATGCCGCAGATGATGCCGAGGGCGATCAGGGCGGCCATGTCCATGCCCCAGGCGCCGACGGTGTGCTCCCACAGCGGGTCCGTGCTGTCGCCGGGCTTGGGCGGGCTGATCTTGTTGAAGTCGAGCGTGGCACCCGCCGCGCCGACCGCCCAGCGCGAGGGCATCAGGTACGAGAACTGGTTGACGCCGATCGCGCCGTTCAGCGTGAACAGACAGCCGGTGAACACGACCTGGATGATCGCGAACATCACCAGCAGCGGCATGGTCTTCTCGGCCGTCTTCACCAGCGAGGAGATGATCAGGCCGAACATCATCGCGGTGAAGCCGAGGCCCATGATCGGGATGCAGAGCTCGAACATGGTCTGGCTGCCGAGGACCAGGCCCTGCTTCGGGATCTCCCGGCTGGAGAAGCCGATGACACCGACCATCAGGCCCTGCAGCGCGGTGATCACACCGAGCACGAACACCTTGGACATCAGGTACGCGGAACGGGACAGCCCCGTCGCGCGCTCCCGTTCGTAGATGACCCGTTCCTTGATCAGCTCACGGACGGAGTTGGCCGCGCCGGCGAAGCAGGCGCCGACCGCGAGGATCAATAGGACCGTGGTGGCCGTGCCGTTGGGGATGATCTGGCCGTTCGCCCTGGCCGGGTTGGGCAGCAGGCTGTTGCCCGAGTCGATGAGCAGGCTGACCGCGCCCAGTACGCCCGGCAGGATGACCATCAGGGCCAGGAAGCCCTTGTCGGAGGCGATCACCGTGACGTAGCGGCGGACCAGCGTGACGAACTGCGACATCCAGCCCTGTGGCTTCGGCGGTTTCATGGCCTGCATCGGCGGCATCTGTACGGACTGCGGAGCAATCGCGTCGATGTCGGCGGCGTACATCTGGTAGTGCTGCGAGCCCTTCCAGCGGCCGGCCCAGTCGTAGTCGCGGTAGTTCTCGAAGGCGGAGAAGACATCGGCCCAGGTGTCGTAGCCGAAGAAGTTCAGCGCCTCCTCGGGCGGGCCGAAGTAGGCGACGGCACCGCCCGGAGCCATCACCAACAGCTTGTCGCAGATCGCCAGTTCGGCCACGGAGTGGGTGACGACGAGGACCGTGCGGCCGTCGTCGGCGAGGCCGCGCAGCAGCTGCATGACATCGCGGTCCATGCCCGGGTCGAGGCCCGAAGTGGGCTCGTCCAGGAAGATCAGCGAGGGCTTGGTGAGGAGTTCCAGGGCCACCGAGACGCGCTTGCGCTGGCCGCCGGAGAGGGAGGTGACCTTCTTCTCCTTGTGGATGTCCAGCTTCAGTTCGCGCAGCACCTCGTCGATGCGCTGGTCGCGCTCCTGGGTGCTGGTGTCGGCCGGGAAGCGCAGCTTGGCCGCGTACTTGAGGGCCTTCTTGACGGTCAGTTCCTTGTGCAGGATGTCGTCCTGCGGGACCAGACCGATGCGCTGGCGCAGTTCGGCGAACTGCTTGTACAGGTTTCGGTTGTCGTAGAGGACGTCGCCCTGGTTGGCGGGCCGGTAGCCGGTGAGCGCCTTGAGCAGGGTCGACTTGCCGGAGCCCGACGGGCCGATGACCGCGATCAGCGACTTCTCCGGTACGCCGAAGGAGACGTCCTTGAGGATCTGCTTGCCGCCGTCGACCTCGACGGTCAAGTGCCGTGCCGAGAAGGAGACTTCACCGGTGTCGACGAACTCTTCGAGCCGGTCCCCGACCAGGCGGAACGTCGAGTGGCCGACGCCGACGATGTCGTTCGGGCCGAGCAGCGCCGAGCCGCCCTTGGTGATCGGCTGGCCGTTGACGTACGTCCCGTTGTGCGAGCCCAGGTCGCGGATCTCGAAGCGGCCGTCGAGCGTCGCGTGGAACTCGGCGTGGTGGCGCGAGACCTGGAGGTCGGAGACCACCAGCTCGTTCTCCAGCGCACGGCCGATGCGCATCACGCGGTCCAGCGAGAACTGGTGGAACGTGGTCGGGCTGCGGTCGCCGTAGACCGGCGGCGCCCCCGCGCCGACACCGGCTCCCGGCTGCTGCGGAATCTGCGCGGCGGGCGACGGCTGGAAACGCTGCTGCTCAGGCGTTTGCTGCGGCGGCGCCTGCTGGGCCCAGCCGGGGCCAGCGCCCTGTGCCGCGTACGGCTGTTGCTGCGGCTGGGCCTGCGGGCTCGCCACGGAGGCCGCGGCGCCGGACAGGCTCAGCCGCGGGCCGTCGGTCGCGTTGCCCAGGTGCACGGACGAGCCGGGGCCGATCTCCATCTGATGGATGCGCTGGCCCTGCACGAACGTGCCGTTGGTGCTGCCGTGGTCGTCGATGACCCAACTCCGGCCGCTCCAGCTGATCGTGGCGTGCCGCCAGGAGACCCTGGCGTCGTCGACCACGACGTCCCCCTGCGGATCACGTCCGAGGGTGTAGGTCCTGGACGCGTCGAGCGTCCAGGTCCGTCCATTCAATTCCAGTACGAGTTCCGGCACTCCATGCCCCACTGAGTAGTCCCCCGAGTTACCCCCATCACAGGGAGTCTCCCCATCACAGGGAGTCTAGGGATGTCGAACATCGTCGGGAACTATTTCAGGCTGCACCCCCTGACCGAAAGTCGGGCCTTGTGAAGAGCACGCCGTCACGCGTTCGGCGGTTCCGTTGACGGGGTGGAAACCGACCCGGAGAGTGGTAATCGACGCGAGGGGGACATGCGTGGTGTCCGCACCACGCCGTGCCGCGGATCGGGGGGTCTGCCATGAACTCAGCGACGAGTGTCAGGACGGCGCACTACGACACGAGGGTGCCCTGGGGTGACGTCCTGTTGTCCGCGATCGCCGCGGTGAGTTGGGCGTTGATCGGCATGGCGGGCACGGCCGCGCTCGGCCTGCACCTGCTCGGCGCCGACGCGGCGAGCTCGCTCGGCCCGATGACCGCGGCGGTGGTGGCGCTCGGCGCGGGCGGTTCGGTCACCCCGACCGGCGACGTCTCCGCCTTCGGCCTGACCGGCGCCCAGGCGACCACGGCGGTGACGATCACACCCTTGGGCGTGAGCCTGGCAGGGGCACTGCTTCTGTCGTACTTCTTCCTACGGTCCCTGCGGGCGGGGGCAGTCGTGATCGCACCGGCCGAACTCCTCGCGCGCGCGGGCTCGGTGGTCGCGCTCTTCGTGGCGATGCTCGGCGGGCTGGCCTGGGCCGGGCACGACGTCATCACGATCGACGGCAGCAAACTGGGCCTCGACAGCATCACGGGGGGCGGCGGTAGCGGCGGCGGCCTGAACATCCCCGGCATCGGTGACATCGGCGGTCTGTTGCCCGGCAAGATCAGCGACCTGGTCAAGGCGAAGGCCGCGGTCGGCTTCACCGTCGACACGGCACCGACCCTGCTGGGCGGCCTGGCCTGGTCGGCCGGCATCCTGCTGATCGCCCTGCTGGCGTCCCGTCGTACGCCCCTCCCCCGCGGCTGGGAGGCCGTCCACCGTGTCGTACGGCCGGCCGCGTCCGCGCTCGTCACGGTGCTGCTGGTCGCGGTGGCGGCCGGGCTCGCGGCGGCGGCGTACGCGGCGATCGGCGACGACCACCCGAAACGGATCGCGGGCGCCGCGCTGTTGGGCGCGCCCAACGGGGTCTGGCTCGGCATCCCGATCGGCCTCTTCGTCCCCTGGGACGGCAAGGCGACCGGTGAACTCGCCAAGCTCCTCCCCCATCCCCTGGACCAGCTTCTGAGTGTAAAGTCCAACCAGCCGGTGACGCTGGGGCGACTGGCCGAACTGGACAACCGCGTATGGCTGTTGGGAGTCGCCGCGGCCCTGATGATGCTGCTGGCGGGCGTGCTCACCGCGGCACGGACGCCTGTGGGCGCGAAGGGCGTCGGCGGTCCGGGGGCGCTCGGTTTCGCCGGGCGGTGCGCAGTGCGACTCGGGATCGCGACCGCCCTGACGTTGCCGCTGCTGGCCTGGCTGACGGATGTGTCGGTGGACGCGTCGCTGTCGGTGCTGGGCTTCGACGCGTTCGGCGCCGGGATCGAGTTGCACGGGCATCTGGGCATGGCGCTGCTGCTGGGCGCGGTGTGGGGCGCGGGGGCGGGAGGCGTCGGGGGGCTGCTCGCGTACGCGACGGGAGCGGCGGGACGGCGTGCCTCGCGGCTGGCACTGGGTGACTTGGGGGTGGCGGGGCGGGATGCCGGGGCGCCGGGGTACGAAGGGCGTCCGGAACACGCGCAGCCTGTGGGGAGCACGGGGCATACGGGCCCCTACGTGCCGACCACGCCGTACCGCGCGCCCAATCCCGCCACCAACCCGTATCTCCAACTGCCCGATGAACTACGGCAGTCGGAGGTCGATGGGCCGCCGGGGGGTGCGGGGACCGGCGGCGCACGGTCCGGCACCGGTGCCCGGCCGCCGGGACCGGGGTGGCCGCCGGACTCGGCTCCGCCCCAGGAGGGTGCGTGGCCGCCGGGTGCGCGGTCGCCGCGGGGAGACGGTCGGCCGCGCGCCGGTGAGCCGTGGTCGTCCGGTGCGCCGGGCGGCGCGGGGCGGCCCGGGGCCGGCCCTGCGGACGACGCCACTCGCCCCTACGGCGATCCGCAACCCTACGGCGACCCGCAGCCGCCCGGCGCACCTTCGCCGCCCGCCGACATGTACGGCGCTCCGACCATGGCCCAGTCCTACGAGCCGCCGCCCCGGTCGCCCCGGCGTCGGCCCGGGACGCCTTCGCGGGACCGGCCCGGGGACGACTCCGACGACGGGCAGCAGCCTCCTCCTCCGCCGCCCCCGCCACCACTGCCCCCGAGAGGGCCCAAGGGGCGCCGGTGATCCGCTTCGGTGTCACCCGAGCCGTCGCGCCCCACCCGTCCGGCCGTATCCCCGGCGTCCGGCGCCGTACCGGCCGCGCCCCCTGCCCGACGCCCCGCCAACTCCTGATCGGCACCGCACCCCACCGCGACCGCCTCGGCGCGTCTCCTGATCGTCCCCGAACCGGCTCGTGACCACCCACCGGCACCTTCGTGATCGCCCCTTAAGATTCCCGCCACCGATCCGACACCCACTGTTCCGTGTCCGCTAGGCGGACCTCTGCGGCATCAGGCACTCCGTGCCGGATACGGTGGGTACACCATGAGCGCTTCGCAGACCTCTGACGTCCCCACTCTCCTCGTCAAGATCTTCGGCAAGGACAGGCCGGGCATCACGGCCGGACTCTTCGACACCCTCGCCGCCTACTCCGTCGACGTGGTCGACATCGAGCAGGTCGTCACCCGTGGCCGGATGGTGCTGTGCGCGCTGGTGACGCCGCCGCCCGCCGGCCTCGAAGGGGATCTGCGGGCCACCGTGCACAGCTGGGCCGAGTCGATGAAGATGCAGGCGGAGATCATCTCCGGCCTCGGCGACAACCGGCCGCGCGGGCTCGGGCGTTCGCTCGTGACCGTGCTCGGCCACCCCCTCACCGCGGAGTCCACCGCGGCGATCGCCGCCCGCATCACCAAGGCCGGCGGCAACATCGACCGTATCTTCCGGCTCGCCAAGTACCCCGTGACAGCGGTCGAGTTCGCGGTGTCCGGGGTGGAGACCGAGCCCCTGCGCACCGCCCTCGCCACCCACGCGGCGGCGCTCGGCGTCGATGTCGCCGTCGTGGCGGCGGGGCTGCACCGGCGGGCCCAGCGGCTCGTCGTCATGGACGTCGACTCCACGCTCATCCAGGACGAGGTCATCGAGCTCTTCGCCGCGCACGCCGGCTGCGAGGACGAGGTCGCCGAGGTGACCGCCGCCGCGATGCGCGGGGAGCTGGACTTCGAGCAGTCGCTGCACGCGCGCGTGGCGCTGCTGGCGGGGCTGGACGCCTCGGTCGTGGACAAGGTGCGCAGCGAGGTGCGGCTGACGCCCGGCGCCCGCACCCTGATCCGCACGCTCAAGCGGCTCGGATACCAAGTCGGCGTCGTGTCGGGCGGGTTCACCCAGGTCACCGACGACCTCAAGGACCGGCTCGGGCTCGACTTCGCCCAGGCCAACACGCTGGAGATCGTCGACGGGAAGCTGACCGGCAAGGTCACCGGTGAGATCGTCGACCGCGCGGGCAAGGCCCGGCTGCTGCGCCGGTTCGCCGCCGAGGCGGGCGTACCGCTCGCGCAGACCGTGGCGATCGGCGACGGCGCCAACGACCTGGACATGCTCAATGCGGCCGGTCTCGGCGTCGCCTTCAACGCGAAGCCGGTCGTACGGGAGGCCGCGCACACGGCGGTGAACGTGCCGTTCCTCGACACCGTGCTGTACCTGCTGGGCGTCACCCGCGAAGAGGTCGAGGCGGCGGACACGCACGACGAGGACTGACCCCGGACGCTTCAGGACCAGGACCTTCAGGGGCCCGGCACCGCTCGGCGCCGGGCCCTTTGTCGTGCGGGACTGCGGGACTGCGGATCCTCGGGTCTACTCGGACGGCGCCCAGTAGTCGGTCAGTGTCGCCACGCCCGGCTCCAGTGACTTCCAGGAGCCGTCGAAGGTCAGCACGGCGAAGGCGGCGGTCGAGAAGCCGCGGCGGGTCAGCCGCTCGCGGGCTTCGCCGGTGTCCGGTCCGGTGAGGATCTCGGTCAGGCCCTGGACGCCCGGGTTGTGGCCGATGAGGATCAGGTTCCGCGAGTCGTCGGGCGTCTCGTTCAGTACGGCGATCAGCTCGCCGGGCGAGGCCTCGTAGAGCCTCTCCTCGTAGACGGTTTTCGGCCGGTGCGCGAGTTCGTGGACGGCCAGCTTCCAGGTCTCCCGGGTGCGGGTCGCGGTGGAGCAGAGGGCCAGATCGAAGGGGATGCCGGTGTCGGCCAGCCTGCTTCCTGCGGTGGCCGCGTCCAGGCGGCCCCGCTCGGCGAGCGGCCGCTCGTGGTCGGTCACCTCGGGCCAGTCGGCCTTCGCATGCCGGAAGAGGACGATCCTGCGGGGTTCTGCGACGCTCATGGGATCCAGCTTCGCATGAAACAGGCCACGGGGCGCAGGGAGTTGACGGGCGGCTTCGCCCGTGCTCAGCGGGCTATGAGCTGCTGGACTCGCTCGAAGAGGTGGGTGATCATCGGGTCCGAGGCCGCCGCTTGCGCGTCCGTCGGGTTGAGCATCATCACGAGCAGCACGCCGAAGGCGAGCGCCGGCAGGGCGAGGGCCCACCACGGCAGCCTGATGTCGACGCCGCCCCGGTTCGCCGGGTGGGGCCGGGTGTGCGTTGGGGCCGACATGGGTGCCTCCGCTGGTCTCCGAGTGGTCCGCGATCCGCTTCTCGCGGTCACACTTCGAAGTTACGGAACGCGCGGCCCTCAACCCATCCGGAGATCCACCCACTTGACCCTGAGCCTCACCCCCTAGGGGATGGTGGGGGGAACCCCACCATCGACTCGGGCGCGTGGGGTCACGGGGACGCGATCGTCGCGATGATGGCGATGACGATGAAGATGGCGAAGAACGAGCCGAAGACGAGCAGCATCTTCCGCTGGCCGTTCTGGGGGTTCGGGTCGAGCACTGGCATGTGCCCAGTCTCGCACCCCCCGTCCGCGCGGCGTCCGCCGGGGCGGGTTCAGCGGGCCGCCTCGTCCTCCACCGTGCGGTCGCGTCCCGCGAGGACGCCCATGGCCATCTGCGGGACCATCAGGCCGGCCATGAGGGCGATCGGCAGTCCCCAGCCGCCGCTGTGCTGGTAGAGCACGCCGACCAGGAGCGGCCCCGGGACGGAGATGAGATACCCGGCGCTCTGCGCGAAGGCGGACAGCTGGGCGACGCCCGCGCCGGTCCTGGCCCGCATGCCGACCATCGTCAGGGCCAGCGGGAAGGCGCAGTTGGCGACACCGAGCAGCAGGGCCCAGGCCCAGGCACCGGCGGCCGGCGCGAGGTACAGGCCCGCGTAGCCCGCCAGACCGCAGAGGCCGAGCACGACGACGATCGGCCCCTGGTGGGGCAGCCGAGTGGCCACGCGCGGGATGACGAAGGCCAGCGGCACGCCCATCGCCATCGTGACGGCCAGCAGCAGTCCGGCCGTGCCCGCGGAGACCCCGGCGTCCCGGAAGATCTGCGCCATCCAACCCATGGTGATGTAGGCGGCGGTGGCCTGGAGCCCGAAGAACACGGCGAGCGCCCAGGCGGTACGGCTGCGGGTGATCCGCAGTTCGGGCCGTGCCCGCCCGGTCTCCCGCTGTTCGGTCTCCCGCGCGCGGGAGGGCGGATCCGCGGGCGCCTCCCGGTGCCGTACGAGAGCGGTCCACGGGAGTACGGCGGCTGCGGCCAGCCCCGCCCATACGGCGAGGCCGGAGCGCCAACTACCGCCCAGGGACTCGGTCATGGGCACGGTGACCGCGGCCGCGGCGGCGGTGCCCAGGGCGAGGGCCATCGAGTACAGGCCGGTCATGGAGCCGACCCGGTCGGGGAACCAGCGCTTGACGATCACCGGCATCAGGACGTTGCTGACCGCGATGCCCATGAGCGCGAGCGCGCTGCCGGCCAGGAAGCCCGCCGTACCGCCGACGTAGGGCCGTATGAGCAGGCCCGCGGTGATGGCGAGCATGCCGGCGCAGACCACCGTGCCGGGGCCGAAGCGGCGGGCGAGGCGCGGGGCCATGACGCCGAAGGCGGCGAAGCACAGCGGGGGCACGGACGTGAGCAGTCCGGCCACGCTGCCGCTCATGCCGAGGCCGTCGCGGACGTCTTCGAGGAGGGCGCCCAGGCTGGTGATGGCGGGGCGGAGGTTCAGCGCGGCGAGCACGATGCCGACGACGACCAGACGCGTCGTCCACGCGCGCGTGGACGGTCCTGTGCTCGGTACCGCGGAGTCGCTCGCGGCCGGGCCGCCGATGTTCGTCGTCGTGGACTTCAGTGTCCGGGTTTCCTCGCTCGCCATGCCGACCATCATAGAATCATGGGATGATTGGTTGTCCATCCCCGGGTGGCCCTCTCCCGCCCCGCACATGCGAAGGTGTGCCATGCCTCTGAGCCACCCCCGTCGGTCGGCGCTGTCCGAGCAGGTCATCGCCGCGCTGCGGAACGAGATCACCTCGGGCGAGTGGCCGGTCGGCTCCCGGATCCCGACCGAGCCGGAGCTGGTCGAACAGCTCGGGGTCGCCCGCAACACGGTCCGCGAGGCCGTCCGCGCGCTCGCGCACAACGGTCTGCTGAACATCCGCCAGGGCTCCGGCACCTACGTCGTCGCGACCAGCGAGCTGGCCGGCGTGATGCACCGCCGCTTCGCGGACGCCGACCCCCGGCACATCGCCGAACTGCGTTCCACCCTGGAGTCGGCGGCGGCACAGCTGGCGGCCGAGCGGCGCACCGAGAAGGACCTCAAGCAGCTGGACGCCCTGCTCGTACGGCGTGAGGAGGCGTGGGCGTCGGGGGACGCGGAGGCCTTCGTGACGGCCGACGCGACCCTGCACATGGCCGTGGTGGCCGCCTCGCACAACGACGTCATGACGGCGATGTACGCCGACCTGGGCGAGGTGCTGCGGGACTGGCTGCGCGCGGACGTCGGCGAGGAGCTGACTCCGGAGTCGTACATGGACCACACGCGGCTCGTGGACGCGATCCGCGCGGGTGACGCGCAGGGGGCCGCGGCGGAGGCCGCGGGCTATCCGTTCCTGTGCCGCCCGGGGCGTCTCAGCGGGCCCGCTTCTGGTGGCTGACCCACACCGCGCGGACGTCCTCCCAGCAGCGGCCGGCCAGCCGTACGGTCTGCGCCGGACCCGCGTCGATCCCGGTGCCGTCGCTGTCGATGTCCCACCAGCGGTCGCACTCGATGTGCAGGGCGACGCGGTCGGTCTGGGGGTACGGATTGTGGCAGTACGCGATCACGTGCGAGCCGTGGACGGCGGTACGGCACGCGGCGCCGAACAGCTGGGGGGCGGCGGCCGGTTTCCGGGCCTCCACGCGCGCGTGGGGCATCGCCTCGTACGCCAGGGAGATGACGAGCGCGACGGCGGCGGTCACTGAGGCCAGGCTGCGGGACAGGCGCACAAGGGGAACCTCCTCGGTGGTGCTGGGGAGGAAATCGCGTGGTGAACGCGTAATCCAGAGTGCGCAGTTGTGGCCCTTCCCCGCCCGGTCTACAGGGCCGAACGGGTGACGCCCCGCTGCCCGCGCGGTGCGGAAAACGGGGCGTCGACGCCGTAGGAGAAGTCAGGCCGGGAGGTCAGGCGCCGATGGCGTGCAGGCCGCCGTCGACGTGGACGATCTCGCCGGTGGTCTTCGGGAACCAGTCGCTCAGCAGGGCGACGATGGCCTTGCCGGCCGGCTCCGGGTCGTTGAGGTCCCACTCCAGGGGGGAGCGGTTGTCCCACACGGAGGCCAGCTCGTCGAAGCCCGGGATGGACTTGGCGGCCATCGAGCCGAGCGGACCCGCGGAGACGAGGTTGCAGCGGATGTTCTGCTTGCCCAGGTCGCGGGCGAGGTAGCGGCTCGTGGCCTCCAGGGCGGCCTTGGCCGGGCCCATCCAGTCGTACTGCGGCCACGCGAAGGACGCGTCGAAGGTGAGGCCTACGACCGAGCCGCCGTTCTGCATCAGCGGCAGGCAGGCCATGGTCAGCGACTTCAGGGAGAACGCCGAGACGTGCATCGCCGTGGCGACCGACTCGAACGGCGTGTTCAGGAAGTTGCCGCCGAGCGCGTCCGCGGGCGCGAACCCGATGGAGTGCACGACACCGTCCAGGCCGCCCAGTTCCTCGCCCACGACGTCGGCGAGGCGCGCCAGGTGCTCGTCGTTGGTGACGTCCAGCTCGATGACCTTGGTGGGCTTGGGGAGCTTCTTGGCGATGCGCTCGGTCAGCGTGGGCCGCGGGAACGCGGTCAGGATGATCTCCGCGCCCTGCTCCTGGGCCTGCTTGGCGGCGTGGAAGGCGATGGAGGACTCCAGCAGCACACCGGAGATCAGGACACGCTTGCCCTCAAGAATTCCGCTCATGGTGATCAGTGACCCATTCCCAGTCCGCCGTCAACAGGGATGACGGCTCCAGTGATGTACGAGGCGTCGTCCGAGGCGAGGAACCGCACCGTCGCGGCGACCTCCTCGGGCTGCGCGTAACGGCCGAGCGGCACCTGCTTGACGATGTTCTCGCGCTGCTCGTCGCTGAGCGCCTTGGTCATGTCGGTGTCGACGAAACCGGGCGCGACGACGTTGAAGGTGATGTTGCGCGAACCCAGCTCACGGGCGAGGGAGCGCGCGAAGCCGACCAGGGCGGCCTTGGAGGCGGCGTAGTTGGCCTGGCCGGGTCCGCCCATGAGGCCGACGACCGACGAGATCAGGATGACGCGGCCCTTCTTGGCGCGCAGCATGGCGCGGTTGGCGCGCTTGACGACGCGGAAGGTGCCGGTGAGGTTGGTGTCGATGACCGAGGTGAAGTCCTCCTCGGACATGCGCATCAGGAGCTGGTCCTTGGTGACGCCCGCGTTGGCGATCAGGACCTCGACGGGGCCGTGCTCGGCCTCGATCTCCTTGTAGGCCTGCTCCACCTGCTCGGTGTCGGTGATGTCGCACTTCACCGCGAGGAAGCCGGCCGGCGGCTCTCCCGAGCGGTAGGTGATGGCGACCTTGTCGCCGGCGTCGGCGAACGCACGGGCGATGGCGAGGCCGATGCCCCGGTTGCCTCCGGTGACGAGAACCGAGCGGCTCAACGGATCACCCTTTCGATAGCGGTCCTGCGCGCCTGCCCGGTACACCCTGGTTGACAGACGGCCTTGCCGAAAACCTATCGGTCGGCCCGCGCCACGGGACAATCGGGCACCGACAGTGGCTTGGGGGACTCGCTGTCGGGTCTCTACAGAAAGAGCCGACTCCAAGCGGAAACGTGTGGTCCCCGCACCTGTCCGCGCGACATGATCGGACTCCACAGGCCACGACAGCAGGGAGACCTCCGTGCCTCATTCCATCGACGAAGCCTTCACGGCGCTTCCGCTACGCGCCCTGGCCGACGCCGCGCTGGCACGCGCGCGTGCGCTGGGGGCCGAGCACGCGGACTTCCGGTTCGAGCGGGTGCGCAGCGCGTCCTGGCGGCTGCGGGACGCGCGCCCGGCCGGTACGTCGGACACCACCGACCTCGGGTACGCGGTACGGGTCGTGCACGGCGGCACCTGGGGCTTCGCTTCGGGCGTGGACCTGAGCCTGGACGCCGCCGCCAAGGTCGCCTCCCAGGCGGTGGCGATGGCGAAGCTCTCCGCCCAGGTGATCAAGGCGGCCGGGTCGGACGAGCGCGTCGAGCTGGCCGCCGAGCCCGTGCACGAGGAGCGGACGTGGATCTCGTCGTACGAGATCGATCCGTTCACCGTGCCCGACGAGGAGAAGGCGGGACTGCTGGCGGACTGGAGCGCCCGGCTGCTCGCGGCGGACGGCGTCAACCACGTGGACGCGTCGCTGCTCACCGTGCACGAGAACAAGTTCTACGCCGACACCGCCGGGACCGTGACCACCCAGCAGCGCGTCCGGCTGCACCCGCAGCTGAACGCGGTGTCGGTCGACGAGTCGAGCGGCGAGTTCGACTCGATGCGCACGATCGCGCCGCCCGTGGGCCGTGGTTGGGAGTACTTGACGGGTACCGGCTGGGACTGGGACGAGGAGCTGGCGCGGATCCCCGAGCTGCTCGCGGAGAAGATGCGGGCGCCGAGCGTCGAGGCGGGCCTCTACGACCTCGTCGTAGACCCTTCGAACCTCTGGCTGACGATCCACGAGTCCATCGGCCACGCCACCGAACTGGACCGCGCGCTCGGCTACGAGGCCGCCTACGCCGGCACCTCCTTCGCCACCTTCGACAAGCTCGGCAAGCTCAAGTACGGCTCCGAGCGAATGAACGTCACCGGCGACCGCACCGCCGAACACGGCCTCGCGACCATCGGCTACGACGACGAGGGCGTCGAGGGCCAGTCCTGGGACCTCGTCAAGGACGGCACCCTGGTCGGCTACCAACTCGACCGCCGCATCGCCAAGTTGACCGGCTTCGACCGCTCCAACGGCTGCGCCTACGCCGACTCCCCCGGCCACGTCCCGGTGCAGCGCATGGCCAACGTGTCGTTGCAGCCGGACCCCGCCGGGCTGTCCACGGAGGACCTGATCGGCGGGGTCGACCGGGGGATCTACGTGGTCGGGGACCGGTCGTGGTCGATCGACATGCAGAGGTACAACTTCCAGTTCACCGGGCAGCGCTTCTTCAGGATCGAGAACGGGCGGATCACCGGGCAGCTGCGGGACGTCGCGTACCAGGCGACGACCACCGACTTCTGGGGGTCCATGGCGGCCGTCGGCGGTCCGCAGACGTACGTCCTGGGCGGCGCCTTCAACTGCGGCAAGGCCCAGCCGGGTCAGGTCGCGGCGGTCTCGCACGGCTGCCCGTCGGCCCTCTTCACGGGCGTCAACATCCTCAACACCACTCAGGAGGCCGGTCGATGAGTCCTCGTACGAACAAGCCGCACGAGATCGTCGAGCGCGCCCTCGAACTGTCCCGGGCCGACGGCTGTGTCGTCATCGCCGACGAGCAGTCGACGGCGAACCTCCGCTGGGCGGGCAACGCGCTGACCACGAACGGTGTCACGCGCGGACGCACACTCACAGTCATCGCGACCGTCGACGGCAAGGAGGGCACCGCCTCGGGGGTCGTGTCCCGGTCCGCCGTCACCCCGGAGGAGCTGGAGCCGCTCGTACGCGCCGCCGAGGCCGCCGCGCGCGGGGCCGAGCCCGCCGAGGACGCACAGCCGCTGGTCACGGGCGTGGCCGCCTCGCCCGACTTCACGGATGCGCCCGCGGAGACCTCGTCCTCCGTGTTCACCGACTTCGCCCCGGCGCTCGGCGAATCGTTCGCACGCGCGCGTGCGGGCGGTCGCGAGCTGTACGGCTTCGCCAACCACGAGCTGGTGACCAGCTACCTCGGTACGTCGACGGGCCTGCGCCTGCGCCACGACCAGCCCAACGGGACGCTGGAGCTGAACGCCAAGTCCCCGGACCGTACGCGCTCGGCCTGGGCCGGCCGCTCGACCCGGGACTTCAAGGACGTGGACCCGGCGGCGATGGACGCCGAGTTGGCCGTACGACTGGGCTGGGCGGAGCGGAAGATCGGGCTGCCCGCGGGCCGGTACGAGACGCTGCTGCCGCCGACCGCGGTCGCGGACCTGTTGATCTACCAGATGTGGTCGGCGTCGGGGCGGGACGCGGTCGAGGGCCGCACGGTGTTCTCCAAGCCGGGCGGCGGCACCCGCGTCGGCGAGAAGCTCACCGAGCTGCCGCTGACGCTGCGCAGCGACCCGAACGAACCGGGTCTGGAATCCGCCCCGTTCGTGCTCGCCCACACCTCCGGGGGCGACCAGTCGGTGTTCGACAACGGGCTGCCGCTGACGGCCACCGACTGGGTGCGCGAGGGCGAACTGCGGCACCTGCTGACCAGCCGGCACAGCGCGGGACTGACCGGGCTGCCGGTGGCACCGTCGATCGACAACCTCATCCTCAGCGGGGGCGAGGACCGGTCCCTGGAGGAGATGGTCGCGAGCACCGAGCGCGGGCTGCTGCTGACCTGCCTCTGGTACATCCGCGAGGTCGACCCGGCGACGCTGCTGCTCACCGGGCTCACCCGGGACGGCGTCTACCTCGTCGAGAACGGCGAGGTGGCGGGCGAGGTGAACAACTTCCGGTTCAACGAGTCGCCGGTGGACCTGCTGGGGCGGGCGACCGAGGCGGGGCGGACGGAAAAGACGCTGCCGAGGGAATGGAGCGACTGGTTCACTAGGGCTGCGATGCCCGCGCTGCGGGTGCCGGACTTCAATATGAGCTCTGTCAGTCAGGGCGTATAACCTCGTACCTGATTCACGAGACCATCCCAAGGAGATACGAGAACCGTGACGGACATCGTCGACGAACTGCAGTGGCGGGGGCTCATCGCCCTCTCCACTGACGAGGACGCATTGCGCAAGGCGTTCGCGGACGGTCCCGTCACGTTCTATTGCGGTTTCGACCCGACCGCGCCCAGCCTGCACCTCGGCAACCTCGTGCAGATCCTGACGATGCGCCGGATCCAGCAGGCGGGCAACCGTCCGCTGGGCCTGGTCGGCGGTGCCACGGGGCTGATCGGCGACCCCAAGCCGAACGCGGAGCGGACGCTCAACTCGCCGGACGTCGTGGCCCAGTGGGTCGAGCGGCTGCGCGCGCAGATCGCCCCGCTGCTGGACTTCGAGGGCCCGCATGCCGCGATCATGGTCAACAACCTGGACTGGACCCAGGGCCTGTCGGCCATCGAGTTCCTGCGGGACATCGGCAAGCACTTCCGGGTCAACAAGATGATCGCGAAGGAGGCCGTCTCCCGGCGGCTCAACTCCGACGCGGGCATCAGCTACACCGAGTTCAGCTACCAGATCCTCCAGGGCATGGACTTCCTGGAGCTGTACCGCAGGCACGGCTGCACGCTCCAGACCGGCGGCAGCGACCAGTGGGGCAACCTCACCTCGGGCACCGACCTGATCCACCGGGTCGACCCGGAGGCCGAGGTGCACGCGCTGGGCACCCCGCTGATCACCAAGGCCGACGGCACCAAGTTCGGCAAGACGGAGTCCGGCACGGTCTGGCTCGACCCCGAGATGACCACGCCGTACGCCTTCTACCAGTTCTGGCTGAACGCGGACGACCGGGACGTCTCCAAGTTCCTGCGCATCTTCAGCTTCAGGTCCCACGAGGAGATCGAGGAGCTGGAGCGGCAGACCGAGGAGCGCCCGCAGGCCCGTGCCGCGCAGCGCGCGCTGGCCGAGGAGCTGACGACGCTGGTGCACGGCGCCGAGCAGACGGCCGCGGTGACCGCCGCGTCCAAGGCCCTCTTCGGGCAGGGTGAGCTGGCGGAGCTCGACGAGAAGACGCTGGCCGCGTCCCTCTCCGAGCTGCCGCACGTCCAGGTCGCCGAACTCCGTCTCGTCGTCGACCTGTTCACCGAGGTCGGCCTGGTGGCGAGCAAGTCCGCCGCACGGCGGACCGTGAAGGAGGGCGGGGCCTACGTGAACAACGTGAAGGTCACCGCGGAGGATGCCGTGCCGGGCACGGAGGATCTCCTTCATGGGCGGTGGCTGGTGCTGCGGCGGGGGAAGAAGAATCTTGCCGCCGTTGAAGTGACCGGAGCGTAAGCGCCTGAGGGGCGCGGGGCTGTATCGGTAGTGCACCCGCGCCCCTTCGGGGCACGCTGCAGTCAGGCTCGTTGTTTGTTCTTGCCGATGGTCGCCATGTAGGCCATGTCGACCACAAAGACGATGATGATCGCGGCGATGAGCTGGAACGCGTGGCGGCTCCAGTCGATGCCCCTGGTCGCTTCGACGCCGAACGCCCGGGCGACGGCGTTGCCGACGATGGCGCCGAGAATGCCGCAGATGGTGGTCAGCCAGAGCGGACTGTGCTGCTTGCCCGGGATGATCGCCTTCGCGATCAGGCCCAGCACGAATCCCACGATGATCGCCCACAACCAGCCCATGGCTGCCTCCTTGTACGGCTCGACGTGAGCATTACGCCAAGTGTGGGCCCGGTCGCCGTACGCCGCATGTCGGGTACGGCCGTACGTGGTACGGCGCAGGTTCCCCGCCCGGGCCCGGGGTGCCCCGGTCTCGAAGGCTGCGCAGGCGCGGCGTAACGTGGGACGTATCGGGGCCCGGTTCCCGGATCGGGTGCGAACCGGGGTGCGGGCCGGGGAGAGTCCGATGCGGGCGGATGGTGGAATGTGATGCGGAAGCTGCACGGCGAAGGCAACGCCCAGGTGTTCCGGATCACCGGAGCCCGGACGGGACTCGCGGAGGATGTCCGCGGTCGGCAGCGCCGGTACGTCATCTCGATGTCGATCCGTACGGCGTCGGTGATCCTCGCCGTCTCGCTGTGGAACGTCGAACGGCACGTCGCGATCGTCGCGTTGGTGCTCGGTGTGCTCCTCCCCTATGTCGCCGTGGTGATCGCGAACGCCGGGCGGGAGAACGCGCCCGGCCTGCCGTCGACGTTCGTCACCGCGCCGCTGCGGCCGATGATCATGCCGCCGCGGTCGGACGAGGGGGTCGCGGAACCCGTCCCGGAAGAGGTCGTACCCGAGCCTGCGCCCGGCGTGCGGGGCGAACCGTAGGGCCGGTCGTGGCCATGGCGAACGTGTCATAAACGGAAGTCGGCTCCGCACCAAGCTCAAGAAAAGCTCAGATCAATCATGTTGTTCCGGTGCCGAGCGACCGGTTACCCGTGACATACTTCGTACGCGCTCCGCATCCCCCGTCGGAGCGACAGACCGACGCCGGGCAGCTCCCCCCGTGGCTGCTCGGCGTCGCCTTTTCAGCGCATCTGTGAGACGAATTCCGTGAGTTCCCGTGAGTGACGAGACACCCATCTGCTCCGCGAAGGGCTGCCGCGCCGACGCCGTGTGGGTCCTTGTGTGGAACAACCCGAAGGTCCACACGCCTGAGCGGCGCAAGACATGGCTCGCGTGCGAGGAGCATCGCGAGCATCTGTCCCAGTTCCTCGGTGTGCGGGGCTTCCTGAAGGACGTCGTCAAGTTCGAGGACTGGGAAGCGCCCGAGATCCCGTAGCGCCGTAGGACCGTGAGGCCCACCCGGGATTCCCTGGCGCGCATTCGCCTACGACCGCTGCTCAGCCGCCGATCGCCGACATCGGTCGGTCCGGCTGGAGGAACGACGGGTCGTCCAGGCCCGAGCCCGCCTTCTTGCCCCACATCGCCAGGCGCCAGATGCGGGCTATCTCCTCGTCCGGGGCGCCGGTGCGCAGGGCGGTGCGGAGGCTGGTCTCCTCGCGGGCGAACAGGCAGTTGCGTATCTGGCCGTCGGCGGTGAGGCGGGTGCGGTCGCAGGCTCCGCAGAACGGACGCGTGACCGAGGCGATGACGCCCACGCGGTGCGGGCCGCCGTCCACGATCCAGCGCTCGGCCGGGGCCGAGCCGCGCTCGTCCGTGCCTTCGGGGGTCAGCTCGAAGCGGGTGCGGAGGGAGGCGAGGATGTCGCCGGCGGTGACCATGCCCTCGCGCTTCCAGCCGTGCTGGGCGTCCAGGGGCATCTGCTCGATGAAGCGCAGTTCGTAGTCGTGTGCCACGGCCCAGGACAGCAGGTCCGGGGCCTCGTCGGCGTTGAGGCCCGGCATCAGCACCGAGTTGATCTTCACCGGGGTCAGGCCCGCGTCGTGGGCGGCTTCCAGGCCCGCGAGGACGTCCTTGAGTCGGTCGCGGCGGGTGAGGGCCTTGAAGACGTCTTGGCGCAGCGTGTCCAGGGAGACGTTGACCCGGTCCAGGCCCGCCTTCTTCAGGGCGGTCGCGGTGCGCTTGAGACCGATGCCATTGGTGGTGAGGGACATCTGGGGGCGGGACTCCAGGGCCGCGACCCGCTCGACGATGCCGACCAGACCGGGGCGCAGCAGGGGCTCGCCACCGGTGAAACGGACCTCCTCGATACCGAGGGAGGTGACCGCGATGTCTATCAGGCGGACGATCTCGTCGTCCGTGAGGAGGTCGGGCTTCGCCAGCCACTGCAGGCCCTCCTCCGGCATGCAGTACGTACACCGGAGGTTGCACCGGTCGGTCAGCGAAACCCTCAGGTCGGTGGCCACTCGGCCATAGGTGTCGATGAGCACGTGGGCCTCCTCCCTTGATGCGGATCGCATGTTGCCGACACCTGCGAGCCTACGCGACA
The DNA here is from genome assembly GCF_053598575.1 of Streptomyces sp. NPDC001100. Classification (NCBI taxonomy): domain Bacteria; kingdom Bacillati; phylum Actinomycetota; class Actinomycetes; order Kitasatosporales; family Streptomycetaceae; genus Streptomyces; species Streptomyces sp. NPDC001100. The sequence goes on along the minus strand of NZ_JBSFKO010000048.1, from coordinate 44,461 downwards.
CCTCTGACAACGAGAGCGGCCCGATCCCACGAGGTACGACGAGGCCGCGTCGTAGGGATCTACGACGCGGCCGTCGGCGTAGGGCAACTCGGAGGGACTCAGTGGGCTCCGGTGCCGGTCAGGGACCGTACCTCCAGCTCCGCGTACTTGGCCGTGTCGGGCTCCTCCTTGGAGAGGATCGTGCCGAGCCAGCCCAGCAGGAAGCCGACCGGGATGGAGATGATGCCGGGGTTCTCCAGGGGGAACCAGTGGAAGTCGACGTCCGGGAACATCGAGGCGGGCTTCCCGGAGACGACCGGCGAGAACAGGACCAGGCCGACCGCGGTGACCAGGCCGCCGTAGATCGACCAGAGGGCTCCTGAGGTGGTGAAGCGCTTCCAGAAGAGGCTGTAGAGGATCGTCGGGAGGTTGGCGGAGGCGGCGACCGCGAAGGCGAGGGCGACCAGGCCGGCGACGTTCAGGTCGCGGGCGAGGGCGCCGAGGAGGATGGAGACGGCGCCGATGCCGACCGTGGCGTACCGGGCGGCGGCCATCTCCTGTTTCTCCGTCGCCTGTCCCCGCTTGATGACGTTGGCGTAGATGTCGTGGGCGAAGGAGGAGGACGAGGCCAGGGTGAGGCCGGCGACGACCGCGAGGATCGTGGCGAAGGCGACGGCCGAGATGCTGGCCAGGAGGATGGCGCCCCAGTTGGAGTCGACCCCGCCCAGATGGAGGGCCAGGAGGGGCGCCGCCGTGTTGCCCGCCTTGTTGGAGGCGATGATCTCGTCCGGTTTGATCAGTGCCGCGGCGCCGAAGCCGAGGGCCAGCGTCATCAGGTAGAAGGCGCCGATGAGGCCGATGGCCCAGTTGACCGACTTACGGGCGGCCTTGGCGGTGGGCACCGTGTAGAAGCGGATCAGGATGTGCGGCAGACCGGCGGTGCCGAGGACCAGGGCGATACCCAGGGAGATGAAGTCCAGCTTGGTGGTGCCGGTGGCGCCGTACTTGAGGCCGGGGTCCAGGAAGGCTGAGCCCTTGCCGCTGTTGTCGGCGGCCTTGCCGAGCAGGTCGGAGACGTTGAAGTTGAACTTCAGCAGCACCAGGAAGGTCAGCAGCAGGGCGCCGGCGATGAGCAGGCAGGCCTTGACCATCTGGACCCAGGTGGTGCCCTTCATTCCGCCGATGGTGACGTACACGATCATCAGGACGCCGACCAGGGCGACGATGCCGATCTTGCCCGCGTCGCTGGTGATGCCCAGAAGCAGGGAGACCAGGACGCCCGCGCCGGCCATCTGGGCCAGCAGGTAGAAGATCGACACCACGATGGTGGAGGTGCCGGCCGCCGTACGGACCGGGCGCTGGCGCATGCGGTAGGCGAGGACGTCGCCCATGGTGTAGCGGCCGGAGTTGCGCAGCGGTTCGGCCACCAGGAGCAGGGCGACCAGCCATGCGACCAAAAAGCCGATCGAGTACAGGAAACCGTCGTACCCGAAGAGGGCGATGGCGCCCGCGATGCCGAGGAAGGACGCGGCGGACATGTAGTCGCCGGAGACGGCCAGGCCGTTCTGGAAGGCGGTGAACTGCCGGCCGCCCGCGTAGAAGTCGGCGGCGTTCTTGGTCTGGCGGCCCGCCCATACAGTGATGACGAGTGTCGCGGCGACGAAGACCGCGAACAGGGTGATGATCAGCGGCCGGTGCTGGCTCGCCTCACCGGCGGCCAGGGTGATCGCGGGGCTCATGCGCCGCCCTCCATCCGGGACTTGATGGCCTCGCCCTTGGGGTCGAGCTTCGCGGCGGAGTACCGCGAGTACCACCAGGCGATGAGGAACGTGGTGACGAACTGGCCGATGCCCAGGACGAGGGCGACGTTGATGTTGCCGACGACCTTGGTGTCCATGAAGTCGTCCGCGTAGTTGCACAGCAGGACGTACAGGAGATACCAGGCGATGAAGGCGACGGTCAGCGGGAAGGCGAAGGAGCGGTGGGCGCGGCGCAGTTCGGCGAACTCCGCGCTCTCCTGGACCTGTTCGAACTCCTCAGTACTGGGGAGTTTGTGTTCGGCTTTCGAGGGCGGTGGTGTCTCGGTGGCCACGGTGTCTCCTCGCGTTGCGGACATGCTGGTTGCGACCTCACAGACCTACGGATCACGCCACCAGGAGTGATCGGGCGACTTCCCTGCGCGATATCGAGGGGTCCCCGATCCTGCTGGCGCTTCCTGCCCAAGGTCACGGCGCCACGCGTGGACCGGTTCAACTCCTTTGACTTCTTTCAGGACTCGCCTTTGGGAAGTCATTGCTGGCCAGCCCTCGCGGGAGATAACTTCAGCTGGCACCACTCGTCATGTACCTGCCCGAACGCCATCACGTCTCGGGCCATTTCGTTTCCGGATGATGTGGAGATCCCATGGCTCATCTGCGCCCCAGACACCGGCTCGCCCTCGCCGTGCCGGTCGTGCTGTCGCTGACCGCCTCGCTCGGTTTCCTCCCGTCGGCGGCTTCGGCGGTCCCGATCACGGAGACCACCGCGCAGACCGCCGACGCGCCCAACCTCTCGTACGTGGTCAACACTCGACTGGACCACCGGACGATCAACACGGTCAAGAAGGCGATCAATGCGGCCGGCGGCAGCATCGTGGAGACGTACGAGCAGATCGGCGTGATCGTCGTGCACTCGGCGAACCCCGACTTCGGGCTGATCATCCGCAAGGTGCCCGGGGTGCAGTCGGCCGGTGCCACGCGGACCGCGCCGCTGAGCCTCGCCTCGACGACGGACGAGGGCGCGGTGCAGTACCTGTCCAAGGAGCAGGCCGCGAAGACGGCGAAGGCCTCCGCCGTGGCCGGTGACAGCGAGCCCCTTGAGGCCGACCAGTGGGACCTGCCCGCGATCGGTGCCGACAAGGCCGCGAAGATCAACCCGGGCAGCAAGAGCGTGACGGTCGCCGTCATCGACGTCGGCGTCGACGACACCCACCCGGACATCGCCCCGAACTTCTCCCCCTCGCAGTCCGCGAACTGCGTGGGCGGCAAGGCGGACACGACGTACGGCTCCTGGCGTCCCGTGGACTCCGGCCATTACCACGGCACGCATGTCGCGGGCGAGATCGCCGCCGCCCGCAACGGCATCGGTGTGGCGGGGGTCGCGCCGGGCGTGAAGGTCGCCGGTATCACGGTCGCCGAGCCGGACTCCAGCCAGCTGTTCTACCCGGAGAGCGTGGTCTGCGCGTTCGTGTTCGCCGCGGACCACGGCGTGGAGATCACCAACAACAGCTACTACGTTGACCCTTGGCTGTACAACTGCATGGACGACCCCGATCAACGTGCCATCGTCGACGCGGTCAACAGGGCCCAGCTGTACGCCCAGAGCAAGGGCACGCTCAATGTCGCCGCGGCCGGCAACTCCAACGACGACCTCGACTCCCACGCCCTGGTCGACGACTCCAGCCCCGACGACTCCACCGCGACGACCCGTACGGTCGACCCGCACGAGTGCTTCGACGTGCCGACCCAGCTGCCGGGTGTCGTAACGGTGAGTTCGGTCGGCGTCACGAAGGCCAAGTCGTACTTCTCCAGCTACGGCAAGGGCGTGATCGACGTGGCGGCGCCGGGCGGGGACGCCCGACAGATCCCGGACACCCCGTCGAAGAACGGCCGCATCCTGTCCACGCTGCCGAACAACACGTACGGCTACCTCCAGGGCACGTCGATGGCGACCCCGCACGTCGCCGCCGTGGCCGCGCTGCTGAAGTCCACGCACCCGCACGCCTCTCCGGCCCAGCTGCAGGCGCTGCTGAAGGCCGAGGCGGACAACCCGGGCTGCCCGACCGACGTGTACGACACCAACGGCGACGGCATCGCGGACGCGACCTGCGTCGGCGGCAAGCGCGTCAACGGCTTCTACGGGTTCGGCATCGTCAACGCGCTGCGGGCGGTCAAGTAGCTCGTACATGTCCTCTCTGTTGATGTAGTTCATGCGGGCCGGGCGGGATCTCGATGATCTCCGCCCGGCCCGTTCATGTCTGTATCGCCATCTGCATCACCACCCCAGATATATTGATTGAATCAATACTGCATAGTGCAGTCATGACTGACATCAAGGTGCCATGGGCCGCGCTGGGTGGCGATCCCGCCCTGGTCCCGCGTATCTCGACCGTCGAGCGCCGAGGAGCACTCGAAGCGCGGCTTCCCGTACGGGAGTTGGCCCGGGCCTGCGTGGGGGCGTGCGCGCTGGCCGCCGCGGAGCTGGGGGCGCGGCGGGCCGGGCGCACGGAGGTGCCCGGGGTGCGGGTGGACGACGGGGCCGTCGCCACGGCGTTCGTCAGTGAGCGGCATCTGCTGATCGACGGGCGGGCGCCGGTCTCCTTCGCGCCGCTGTCGCGGTTCTGGCGGACGGCCGACGGCTGGGTCCGCACCCATGCGAACTATCCGCACCACCGGGCGCGACTGCTGGGCGCGTTGCGGCTGCCGGGTGACGCCTCCGCAAAGGACGTGGCCGACATGCTCGCCGAACGGTCCGCGTCGGAGGTGGAGGAGACCGTGTACGGCGCCGGAGGCCTCGCGGTCGCGCTGCGGACGGCGGCGGAGTGGGCCGTGCACCCGCAGGGAGTCGCGGTGGCCGGGCGGCCCCTCGTCGAGCGTGAGCGGCTCGACACGGCACGCGCGCGTGCGCTGCCGCCGCTCGACGGCGATCCGTTGCCGCCTGCGGCCGGGGTGCGTGTGCTCGATCTGACCCGGGTGATCGCGGGCCCGGTCGCCACCCGCACGCTCGCGCTGCTGGGCGCGGACGTACTGCGCGTGGACGCCCCGCAGTTGCCCGAGGATCCCGACGCGCACGCGGACACCGGTTTCGGGAAGCGGTCGACGCGGCTGGATCTCGGTCGGGCGGCCGACCGGCGGGCCTTCGACGAACTGCTCGAACGAGCCGACGTGGTCGTCACCGGGTACCGGTCGGGCGCACTGGACCGGTTCGGACTCTCCCCCGAGGCGCTGGCCGTCCGCCGGCCCGGGCTGATCGTGGCCCAGTTGTCGGCGTGGGGCGCGTACGGGCCCTGGGGCGACCGGCGCGGGTTCGACAGCCTGGTGCAGGTCGCCACCGGCATCGCGGCCATCGAGGCGTCACCCGAGCGGCCCGGCACGCTGCCCGCGCAAGCCCTCGACCACGGGACCGGGTATCTGCTGGCGGCCTCGGTGCTGCGGGCGCTGACGGACCAGTCGGAGCAGGGCTGCGGGCTCGTACTGCGGCTGGCGCTGGCACGGACCGCGGCCTGGCTGACGGGCGGCGGAGCGGGCGCATCGGTGAGCGGGAGCGAGCAGAGCAGGAGCGAGCAGAGCGGGACGGCGTACAACCAGCCGGATGCCTGGCTGGTCGAGACTGACAGCGGTATCGGGCGGCTGCGGCACGCGCTGTCACCGGTCTCGTTCGTCGGCGGGCCCGTGAACTGGGCGCGCCCGCCGGGCCGTTGGGGCACGGACCCGGCTCGTTGGGCTTGATCCGGGGGCGGGGCGGAAACGTACCTATGAGCGGAATCCGGTTCCGCCAGTTGTTTTGTTGCACTTGCCCGGTTCTGTGACGGCTGGTGAAGATCTTGGGGTGACCTTGATACGACCGACTGTCGAAGCGGCCGACACCAGTGGCCCCGGGCGGCGCCCCGGTACGCGCCGGGCCGTCGCCGTACTGGCCCTGGTGCTGCTCGCCGCGCTGATCCCGCTGCTCGGCCCGTCCGCCGCGCTGCACGACACCGGGGAGGCCGCCGCGCCCGGTGTCGGCGGCATCGCGCTGCTGCGGGCGGTGCTGTTCGGCGCGCTGTGCGTGCCGCTCGGCGAGTTGTTCGTGAACCGGCTGGCGCGCACCGTGCCCGGCGCTCCCCCGAACGGCCCCGGGAGTTGGGCCCTGTACGCGGCCGGTGCCGGTTTCGTCGCCGCGCTGGGACTCGCGTCGGTCGTGGCGACGGGCAATCTGGTGCCGCACAGCCTCGCCGAGATCGACGTCGGCGGCCTCTACCAGTCGCGCGACGGCAAGCTGGCGCTGCTTGAGGTCAACGCGTTCGCCGTGGCGGCCCTGTGCGCGCGGTCGCGCCGGCCCGTCGTGCAGGTGTGGCCCCTTGCCGCCGTGATCCTCGCGGAGGCGTTGCGCGCGCACCCGGTGGGCGAGCACAGCCCGTTGGTGGGCTCGGAGCTGACCCTGGTGCATCTGACGTGCGCGGCGCTGTGGGTCGGCGGGCTGCTGCACGCGCTGCGGACGCTGCGGCAGTGGCGGGATTCCGAGGCGGGCGCCGCGCTGTTGGGTCTCTACGCGCGCGTGGCCGCCGTGCTGCTCGCCGCGATCACCGCCACGGGGGTGTGGAGTTCGCTGCGCAGGATGCCGGCCGGCACGATCCTGGACCAGCTGACGACGACGGCGTACGGGCGCACCCTGCTCGCGAAGGTGCTGCTCGTCGCCACTGTCGCCGTACTCGCGCTGTGGGCGCGCCACCGGCTGCGGCGGGCCACCGATCCGCTGGCTGCCTACTCACCCGCGCGGGCCGAGGTCGTCGTCCTGGGGGTGGTGGTCGTGGTCTCCGGACTGTTGACCGCATTGCCGGTGCCGATCCGCTGGCATTGACCGACTCCAGTGTTGACCGGCTCCGCCATTGATCAACTCGACATCGATCAACTGTTGACGACCAGGACCTTCAGGGCCGTGCGCTCGTCCATCGCCTTGTAGCCGTCGGGTACGCCCTCCAGGCCGACCGTCAGGTCGAAGACGGGCGAGGGGTCGATGGTGCCGTCGAGGATGTCGGGCAGCAGTTCCGGGATGTACGCGCGGACCGGCGCGACTCCGCCGCGCAGCGCGATGTTCCGGTCGAACATGACGCCGAGGTCGAGGCCGGTGCCGCTGCCGTGCGGCACGCCGACGAAGCCGATGGCGCCGCCGTCGCGCGTGATGTTGACGGCCGTACGCATGGACTGCTCGGTGCCGACGGCCTCGACGACGGAGTGCGCGCCCTGGCCGCGGGTGAGTTCGCGGACGGCCTCGACGGCGGCCTCGCCGCGTTCGGCGACGACATCGGTGGCGCCGAAGTCGCGCGCGATGTCCGTGCGGGTCTCGTGGCGGCCGAGGGCGATGATCCGCTCGGCGCCGAGGCGCTTGGCGGCGAGCACGGCGCACAGGCCGACCGCTCCGTCGCCCACGACGGCGACGGTGGACCCCTTGCGGGCGCCCGCGCCGAGGGCCGCGTGGTGGCCGGTGCCCATGACGTCCGACAGGGTCAGCAGGGCGGACAGCAGATGGTCGTCGGAGGCCGCCTCCTTGGGGAGGCCTACGAGCGTGCCGTCGGCGAAGGGCACGCGTACCGCCTCCCCCTGGCCGCCGTCATAGCCCACGGCGCCCCAGAAGCCACCGTGCACGCAGGAGGTGGTGAGGCCCTCACGGCAGTACGCACAGACGCCGTCGGACCACATGAAGGGCGCGACCACGAGGTCGCCGGTCCTGACGCCGTTCACCTCGGAGCCGGTCTCCTCCACGATCCCGAGGAACTCGTGTCCGATCCGCTGCCCCGGCTGCCGGGCCGCCTCGCCGCGATACGCCCACAGGTCGCTGCCGCAGATGCAGGCGCGCAGCACCCGGACCACGGCGTCGGTGGGCAGCTGCACCATCGGCTCGGGCACGTCCTCCACGCGCATGTCGAACGGGGCGTGGATGGTGGTGGCGCGCATGGCGAGGGTCCTTCTCGTCGCTGGTCTGCTGGTGCGGTGCGCTCAGGGGGTGGTCGAGCGCACTTCACGGTACGCCGCCGCCGGTGCGGGCCGCGCATCGAGGGCGCCCCGGACCAGCAGGAACTGTGCCGCCGCATAGGTGAGCATGATCCAGAAGTCGGGCCCGGGCAGTTGCGGCCAGTCGGCGACACCGGTCGCGATGAGGGTGTCGGAGAGCATGAAGAGCGCCCCGCCGAGCCCGGCGACCGGGCCGAGCCGGGTGGCCGCGGTGTACGCCATGGCGGTCAGGAGAGTGCTGTAGCCGGCGACGGGGACACGGAGGCCGGCCGGCAGGTCGGGCCACAGCAGGACGACCAGGGCGCCGAGGACGACGGCGTAGCCGACGGCGAGCAGACCCGCACGCGCGCGTGGCGGACCCTGGCGCCGGAACAGGACGAGGTAGCAGACGTGACCGGCGGCGAAGGAGGCCATCCCGGCCATGAAGGCGGGGTCGGTGTCGGAGAGCAGCAGGACGTCGCCGCCCCAGCCGCACAGCAGGGCGGCGACCAGGAGCCGGGGGCCTCCCGCGCGGGCGGCGAACGCGGCGAGCAGCGGCACGATCAGCGGCTTGGTGATCAGATGGCCGGCGCGGAAGCCCACGACGAGGGAGACGAGGTCGAGGACCGTGACGAGGACGAAGGCAGCCGGCAGCGCCCGGGACGCTCTCACGCGGCCACGGACTCCCCGGTCTGCTCCACCGCGGCCACCGGCGTCCAGCCCGGTCCCCGGAACACCCGCCCCGCGCGCTCGCGCCAACTGGTCGCCGCCTTCAGGTCCTTGGCGATGGCGACGTACTCGTGGGTGGCGACCTTGATCGGGTTGAACGTGTTGATGTTCTTCGTCAACCCGTAGACGGGCCGCTCAACCTCCGGGACGAACGACCCGAAGAGCCGGTCCCAGACGATGAGGATGCCGCCGAAGTTGCGGTCCAGATAGCCGCCCTGGGAGGCGTGGTGCACCCGGTGGTGGGACGGCGTGTTGAAGACGAACTCGAACCATCGGGGCATCCTGTCGATCCGCTCGGTGTGGATCCAGAACTGGTAGACGAGGTTCACCGAGGAGCAGAACGCCAGCGCGGCGGGATGCACGCCCAGGGCGACGAGCGGGACGTAGAAAGGCCAGACCGTGAGGGTCGTCCAGGGCTGGCGCAGGGCCGTGGTGAGGTTGAACCGGCGGCTGGAATGGTGGACGACGTGACAGGCCCAGAGGATGCGGATCACGTGGTGGCCCCTGTGGGACCAGTAGTAGAAGAAGTCCTGCCCGAGCAGCATCAGCGGGATCGTCCACCACAGCACGGGCACGCGCAGCGGGGTGAGTTCGTAGATCGCGGTGTAGATCGCGACGATCGGGATCTTCCAGAGGAAGTCGAAGACGAGGCTCCCGAGCCCCATGCCGACGCTCGTCGCGGCATCCTTCGCCTCGTAGCCCGCCGCGTCCTCGTCGGGGTGGACGCGCACACTGATCATCTCGATCACGGTGAGCAGCACGAAGGCGGGTATCGACCAGAGCACGGCATCGGGCAGGTTCGGCATGAGTGAACCGTAGGACCGCGAATCGGTCACGACCAGACGTTGTTACCCACAAGTATTTCCTGGGGTACGCGCTTGCTTGTTGGCGATCTCCACCAACGGGCCCGCGGCGCCCGGGCTGTGGGTCCGCTACACCCCCACCGCCCCCAGCAGCGCCCCCGCCGCATAGGTGACCCCCATCGCGAGTGCCCCGCCCATCACGTTCCGCAGCATCGCCGGTCTCGTGGCCGCCGCGCCGAGCCGTGCGCTGCTCCAGCCCGTCAGGAGCAGTGCGGCCAGCGAGGACACCACGGTGACGCCGAGGCGCCAGTCCGCCGGCGGCAGGACGATCGCCAGCAGCGGCAGCAGCGCGCCGACCGTGAAGGACAGGAAGCTCGCCCAGGCCGCGTGCCAGGGGTTGGTGAGGTCGTCGGGGTCGATGTTGAGCTCCACGCGCGCGTGGGCGCGCAGCGCGTCGCGTTCCGTGAGCTGGGTCGCCGCCTCCCTGGCCACGTCACGGGACAGACCTCGGTCCTGGAGAAGTTCGGTCAACTCCTCCAGTTCGGCCTCCGGTTGCTCCTTCAGCTCGCGCTTCTCCATGGCCAGGGCGGCCTTCTCCGAGTCGCGCTGGGTGGAGACGGACACGTACTCCCCCGCCGCCATCGACATGGACCCGGCGAGAAGACCGGCGAGGCCTGCCGTCAGCAGCGCCGAGCGGTCGTCCGTGGCGCCGGCCACGCCGACGACGAGCCCCGCCGTGGACACGATGCCGTCGTTGGCTCCCAGTACCGCCGCCCGCAGCCAGTTCAGCCGCGAGCCCAGTGTGCCGCTGTGGGCCTCGTCGTGGGCCTCGTCCTTGGTCGGTTCCGTCATACCCCGGAGGATCCCACCCCCGGCCTCACCACACCCGTACCGACGCCCCTCGCGCGAACACCGGGCTCGTGGCATCCGCCGGCGGTTCGGCGAGCGGCTCGGCGATCTCGGTCACCGTGGGTCCCACCTTCGCCGCGATCGGGTCCAGGAGGTCCAGGTCGAAGCCGTACACGCGGGCCGCGTTGCCGCCGAGCATCGCGGCGACCTCGTCGCTCGGCACGCGCGCGTAGGCGAAGCGCAGGCCCTCCCTAGAGTACGGGTAGGTGCCCTCGTCGTGCGGGTAGTCGCTGCCCCACATGATCTTCTCGATGCCGATGCGGTCACGCAGGGGCACCTCGTGGGGGCGCATGAAACTGGCTCCTACGAAGCAGTTGTCGCGCCAGACCTCCGACGGACCCTTGCCCATCGAGGCGGTGAGTCCGGCGCCGAACCTGGACTCCGCGGTGGTCGCCTTCGACGCCGCCGCGACCAGGCGCCCGTGGTAGTAGTCCAGCATGTCGAGCACCCCGGGTATCCAGCCGGAACCCTGCTCGGTCAGCACCAGCCTCAGGTCCGGGTGGCGGCGGAAGGCACCGCCGAAGATCAGGTGCCACAGGGCGCGGTGCGAGAACCAGGTCGTCTCGACCATGAACACCGCGCGGGCGGCCGGTTCGTCACCGAGCGGCGGGGCGGCCGAGCCCGCGTGGTGGTTGACGGGCACGCCGAGCTCCGCGCACACGGCCCAGATCGGGTCGTACGTCGACGAGTACAGCTCCGGCAGCCCCGAGCCCGGAGGTGTACCGGGCAGCAACAGGCCGCCCCTGAGGCCCGCTTCGACGGCCCACCGGATCTCCTGGACGGCCTCCTGGACGTCGTTCAGGAGGATCTGGAAGACACCCGCCCGCCGGCCCGGCGCGGCCGCGCAGAAGTCCGCCAGCCAGCGGTTGTGGGCGCGCAGGCCGGCCCAGCGGAGCTCGAACTCCTCGGCCGTCGGCGCGGGCGCCATGAGGGAGCCGGACGGGAAGAACGGCGGGACGGTGTTCGGGAAGACGACCTCGGCGACGATCCCGTCCTGTTCCAGCTCCGCGATCCGCCGCGCGGAGTTCCAGTTCTTGTCGGCCGTGTCGGCCACCAGGTCCTCGTACGGGTTGACGTAGGTGGCCGCCCACGCGTCGAACTCGTCGTGGTACCGCTTCTCCAAGTAGGGCCGGTAGTCGAGGAGATCGGCGCCCGCGTGGCAGTCCGCCGAGATGACCGTGTACCGGTCCTCGCTCGCGGACCTCCTGGGGTCTGTGGCGTTCATGCTGTCACCCCCAGGACCGGGAAGTCGTGGTCGGTCAGCCAGTGCCGCCCGACCTCGCGGGAGCGCGCCCAGGACGCCCGCACGGCCTCCTGGTCGTCCTGCTGGCCGAGTTCGGCGGGGGTGGGACCGATCCGGCGGGCCAGCGGCTCCAGGGCCGCCACGTCGAAGCCGAAGGCGTCGGCCGCCGCCAGGCCCAGCATGCGGCGGGTCTCGTCGACCGGGATGTCGTGGAAGGTGCGCTTCAGCCACGCGCGTGTGTCGGGCCAGGTGCCCTCGGGGTGCGGGAAGTCGCTGCCCCAGAGGATGTTGTCGACGCCGATCTCGTAGCGCTGGGCCAGTTCGCGGCGTTTGGTGTTGGTGGCGCAGATGAAGACCTGCCGGTCGAGGTACTCGCTCGGCGGCCGTTTCAGCTCCGCGAAGGGGGAGAGCTTCTTGCCGCCGTGGGCGCCCAGGTAGAGGCGGTCCATGAACCACAGCTGGTTCGGCAGCCACCAGCAACCCGACTCCGCGACACCGAACTTGAGGCCCGGGTGGCGTTCGAAGACCCCGGACCAGAGCAGGAACCACAGCGGCCGGGCGGGCCACCAGGTCACCTCGCTGACGTAGATGCCCAGGTGGTCGCCGTACTCGTGGCGGGGCGCGGCCCCGGAGTGGGTCAGTACGGGCATCGCGCACTCGGCGGCGGCCGCCCACACGGGGTCGTAACGGCGGTCGTGGTAGGGCTCCTTGTCGACCCACATGGAGGGGATCATCAGGGCGCCGAGCCCGGACTCCTTGGCGCGGTGTATCTCCGCGACGACCTTCTCCGTGGGGGCCGTCACCGGCAGCAGGGCGACTCCGCAGTGCCGTTCGGGGTGCTCGGAGACGAAGTCGGCGAGCCACCGGTTGTGGGCCTGTGCGCCCGCCATACCCAACTCGGGGTCCTGGTCCCCGGAGAGGCCGAGTCCGACTCCGAAGGGCGCGGCCGTCTGGCTGTCCACGGCGTCGGCGTCCGGGAAGACCACCTCGGCGGCGACCCCGTCGCCGTCCAGCTCCTTGAGGCGCTGCGCGGTGTCCCAACCCCCGCGCAGGCCCTCCTCGTTGTCCTGGAACCACTTGGTGGCGAAGGCCTCGTTGCGGATGCCGAGCCGGGTCATCTCCTCGCGGCGCCGGTCGCGTCCGGCGAGGAACTCGTCGAAGTCCCGGTGGAACCGGGCGTCCAGGTAGGGCCGGTACTCCTCGGTGGGCAGTCCGGCGTGGCAGTCGGAGGAGATGATCAGGTACGGCTCCTGGTCGGTCACAACAGCCCTCTCAGTCCAGGATGAAGCTTTCGAGGTACGACGGGTTCGCCCGGTCGAGCATCGAGGCCGCCCGGGCCCTGATCTGGGCGTCGCTGTGCTCGCTCTCGGGCAGCAGCCAGAAGCGGTCCGCGCGGATGCCGTCCACGACGAGGTCGGCGACCTCCTCGACGGGCGTGAAGGCGACCTCCTTGCCCGCCGCCTTCATCGCGGTCTCCCACTGGTCGAGGCTGCGGTAAGGGGTTCTACGGGGGCGCTCTTTCGCGTACCGGGCGGGCCGGTTGCGGTGCGACTCCCAAAGGCCCGTGCGCAGCATGTGCGGCCCCGGGAAGAGCACCGAGGCACCCACGCGTGCGTGCTCCGCTCTCAAGTGGGCGTACAGGGACTCGGTCATCGTCACGACGGCCGCCTTGGTGACGGCGTACACGGAGGCGGTGGGCAGCGGGGCGATACCGCCGTCCCCGGAGGACGTGTTGACGACATGACCAGGTTGATTCGACTTGATCATCCTCGGCACGAACGCCTGGATGCCGTGGAAGACACCCCACACGTTGACGGCGAACGCCCACTGCCAGTCGTTCGGTTCGTGCTCCCACATGCGGCCCTCGGCGCCCGAGCCGACGCCCGCGTTGTTGCACAGGACGTGGACGGCGCCGTACGTGTCGTACGCCGACTCGGCCAGATCCAGGACCTGTTGGCGTACACCCACGTCGACCACACGCGCGTGCACGTCGGCACCGTCGGCACGCAGATCGGCCGCGACCTTGTCGAGAGCTCCCTCCTCGACGTCGGCGAGGACCACTTTGAGCCCGTCGGCGGCGAACCGCCGTGCCATCGCGAGCCCGATCCCGCTCGCGGCCCCGGTGACGACGGCGACCTGCCCCTCCCTCAGCTCCATCACACACTCCCTTCGGGAGGCCCGTCATGCACCTGTTGCGGATCGTCGTAGCGCTGGTGGATGTACGGCAACAGGGCCCGCGCGTCGACCCGTTCGACGACCTTGCCGCGCTGGTCGCTGGTCTTCTCGCCGATGGTGATGTCGACGAGGGTGCGTACGGGGAGGTCGGCGACCGGGTCGTGCATGGACTCGCGCAGGACGACGTCCCCGGTGACGCGTTCCAGGCGGCGCACCTTCTCGTTGCGCAGGCAGTGCACGAGCACCGGGTCTGCGTCGAAGCCCGAACCGTCCACCGCGGGAAGGAACTTGAAGTAGAAGTCGGTCTTCTGCGTCGGCCCGGGGAGCGGCAGCTCCTCGCTGACCGCGCCGCGCACCTCGACGAAGGCGATGCCGTGCCGGGTCAGGGAGGCGTGCACGACGAGGCCCACGCGCTCGACGGTCACCTCGCCGAGTTTCTTGGGCTCCCCGAAGACCTCACGGCCGCCGGTGAGGGCCCGTTCGTGGGTCATCGGCATCACCAGCGGGTACCAGCCCTCGACGCCGTCGTGCGCGGCAGCGACCGCGAACGAGCCCGCGCCCAGGGGGTATCCGGGCAGCTCGACCTTGCTGATGTTCACCCGGACCAGAGGCCGCCCGGTGGGCTTGAGGGGCGGCGGCAGGACCGCCGCGACCGCGTCCGGGTCGCTCTCCCAGACGGCCACCACACCGGTGGACCAGATGTCCGGGAGCTTCGTGCTCGCCGTGCGTGCGGCGGCGATCTCCGCCTCGGTCCGTGCGCCGTACCGTACGCGTGCCATACGCCGTACCGCCCTTCGTAGGCCGTCATCCGTCAGGCGGGCAGCACGCTTGCACCGGGCGGGCAAAAGGTCCATAGCCACGCGCGCGTGCGTTCGGCGGACCCGAACGGGCGGACGGGACAAGGCACCTGAGGGACAGGGCTGTCAGTGACGGCCCGTATCCTCAATGACCATGCTCGAAGACCACTCGCCCGCAGTGTCCGCGGCCACTCCGTGGCCGGCCGCGTATCCCCAGGGGTATGCGGTAGTTGACGTGGAGACCACCGGTCTGGCCCGGGACGACCGGATAATCTCCGCGGCTGTCTACCGGCTGGACGCGCTCGGCGAGGTCGAGGACCACTGGTACACGATGGTCAACCCGGAGCGCGATCCGGGCCCCGTGTGGATCCACGGTCTGACGAGTGACGTACTAGAGGGCGCGCCCCTCTTCAAGGACATCGCCGAGGAGTTCGCGACCCGCCTGGAGGGCCGGGTGCTGGTCGCGCACAACGCGGTCTTCGACTGGCAGATGATCGCGCGGGAGTACGCGCGCGTGCAGATCGATCCCCCGGTCCGTCAGCGGCTGTGCACCATCGCGCTCTCCAAGGAGCTGGCCCTCCCGCTGCCCAACCACAAGCTGGAGTCCCTGGCGGCGCACTTCGGTGTCGTGCAGCAGCGCGCGCACCACGCGCTGGACGACGCGCGCGTGCTCGCCGAGGCGTTCCGGCCGAGCCTCCGGGCGGCGGCGAGCAGCGGCGTACGGCTGCCGCTGCACGAGTGCCGGCCACTGACCGAGTGGACCGCCGACCGGCCGACGCCCCGGATCGGACACCAGGGGGGCGGCTACAGCGGCTACGGGGCGGGCAGTTGGCGTCCCGCGCGCAAGCGGCCCGCGTGCCCGTACCCGAACCCGGGCCGGTTCGAGGACGGCAAGCCGCTCAAGCAGGGGATGCGGATCGCGTTCTCCGGGGACACGTCCATCGAGCGCGAGCTCCTGGAGGACCGGGCCGTGGAGGCCGGGCTGCATGTCGCGACGAGCCTGTCCCGGCTGACCAGCCTGCTCGTCACCAACGACCCGGACTCGGGCACCTCGAAGGTGGTCAAGGCCCGCCAGTTCGGCACACCCGTGGTCGACGAGGCGGCGTTCGGACAGTTGCTCCGGGATGTCGAGCAGGCGGACTAGCAGTACTGCCGACCTTCGGCACCCCGGTGGGGTGTTCGGCGGTCGGCGCCGCAGGATCGCCCGCGCCCGGGCCGTGACGGCACCCGAACCCGTCGGAAACGAGACGGCCCGGGCGCCACCCCGGCCCGGTGCACGTTCACCATGCTCCGGGCGACGCCCACGGCATTGCCCTCCGTACTCCGCCGCCGTACAGGTCGTCGGCTATGCGGCGGAACCGACCTTGTCCACGATGCCGACCCTGCCCTCCGCGCGGGCGCAGTGGGCGCCGCAGTACCAGTGGCCCTCGGCCTCGACGCCCTGGCCGATGATCTGCACGCGGCAGTGCTCGCAGATGGGAGCCATGCGATGGATCGCACAGGCGAACGAGTCGAAGACGTGGCGTGCTCCGTCCCTGGTCTCGACGGTGAACGCCAGCTCGTAGTCGTTCCCACACACTTCGCAACGGGTCATACGCCACATCGTCAGGGGCGTGGCGGGCCCTCGCAAGCCGACGGCGTCGCACCGACCGGGGCAGGACCGCACGGAGCGGGCGGGACGGCTCATGGAGCGGCTGCGGGCCCGGGACGCGGCTCCCGTCGTAGGAGCAGCGTCTCCTGCCCGGACGTGGTCCGTCAGCGCCTCCTGGACGATACGGAAGACCGTGTGCTCCACCGCCTGCGGCAACGGCCTTGCCCCGCCGCCGACTTCGGCCACCGTCGCGGACCACGGCGCCCAGTCCACGGGCACTCCCGCCGCCTCCGAGTCGGCCAGCAACCGGGGCAGGTCCCGCAGTGCGGGGCCGGGCCGGAAGGAGCTCGCGACGGTCTCCGGGTCACGCAGCACATCGAGGATCTGGCGCAGCTGAGCCGGCGCGCGCCTGCCGGTGACCCTGATCAGTTCGCCCGTCTCGCGGGCTCGTTCCGACTCCTGCGGGTCCACGCTCAGCGCGCCCGCGTGCAGCGTGATCGGGCTGACCTCGTGGGCCACCACGTCGTGCATCTCGCGCGCCAGCGCGGCCCGTTCCTCCGCCCGGACCCGGCGGGCGATCAGCAGCGTCTCCCGCTCGGCCTGCTCGGCACGCTCGGCCAGCTCCTCCAGCCTGGTGTGCCGGTAACGGATCACCGTGCCGCGCCAGGCGGGCGCGCCCCCCTGACGGCCATGTGATCAGCTCCGTCCGGGCAGAAGGATTCGCCCTGTACCGAAGTGCGCCCTTCCGGCACCCCGCTGAATGCGCCCCACGACCGAGTTGTACGGTCGTGGGGTGTACCGCTTCCTGATGTCCCGGCAGTGGGTGATCCTCGCGTTGATCACCCTTCTCCTGATCCCCACGATGATCAGGCTGGGCATCTGGCAGATGCACCGCTACGAGATGCGCAGCGCCCGCAACCAGCTGGTCGCCGACGCGCTGCACGCCAAGCCGGTCCCCGTGGAGACGATCAGCACCCCCGGGCACGCGGTCACCCGTACCGAGAAGTACCGCACCGTCACCGCGACGGGCACCTTCGAGACCTCCAAGGAAGTCGTCGTCCGGCGCCGCACCAACGACGACGACGAGGTCGGCTTCCATGTACTCACCCCGTTCGTGTTGACGGACGGCAAAGTGGTGTTGATCAACCGTGGATGGATCCCGGCGAACGGCGCGCAGACCGCCTTCCCGAAGATCCCCGCGCCGCCGAGCGGCAGGACCACGATCACCGGGCGCCTGATGGCCGACGAGACGACCGCGGCGAGCGGCATCAAGGACATCAAGGGCCTGCCCGACCGCCAGATCATGTTGATCAACAGTGAGGAACAGGCGAAGCGGTTGCACGCCCAGGTGCTCGGCGGCTATGTCGAGCAGACGGCGCCCGAGGCGAAGGGCGGCACCCCGGAGCAGATCTCCGACCCGGGCAAGGAAGACGCCCCGCTGAACTACGCGTACATGATCCAGTGGTGGCTGTTCGCCGCGGCCGTACCCGTCGGCTATGTCGTCCTGGCCCGCCGCGAGGCCCGCGACCGCCGGGAGGCGGCGGCCAAGGAGCAGGAGACCGAGCCGGCGGAACCGGCGACGGTCTGACCGGCAGCGCTTCACCCGCCCGGCCGCGACCTGGGATTGCGTGGTCGATACTCCGGGAACCCGCACCCCGTGCACCCACGTATCGAGGACTACGCCCTCATCGGCGACGAACAGACCGCGGCTCTGGTCGGCATGGACGGCTCGGTCGACTGGCTGTGTCTGCCACGCTTCGACTCGGCGGCCTGCTTCGCGAGACTGCTCGGTGACGAGGACAACGGCCACTGGCGCATCGCCCCCAAGGGCGCCGACCGCTGCACCCGCCGCGCCTACCGCCCCGACACCCTGGTCCTGGACACGGAGTGGGAGACCGACGAGGGCACGGTACGCGTCACCGACCTGATGCCCCAGCGCCACCGCGCCCCCGATGTCGTACGCATCGTGGAGGGCCTGAGCGGCAAGGTCACCGTCCGCAGCACGCTCCGGCTGCGCTTCGACTACGGCGCCGTCGTGCCGTGGGTGCGCAGGTCCGACGGGCACCGGGTGGCCGTCGCGGGCCCCGACTCGGTGTGGCTGCGCAGCGAGCCGGAAGTGCGCACCTGGGGCGAGGACTTCAGCACGCTCTCGGAGTTCACCGTCGAGGCCGGCGAGAAGGTCGCCTTCGTCCTCACCTGGCATCCCTCGCACGAGCCGCGTCCGGTGCGCGTCGACCCGTACAAGTCACTGCGGACCAGCGTCGCGGACTGGGAACGCTGGGCGGCCCGCTGCCGCTACGACGGCCCGTACAGGGACGCGGTCGTGCGTTCCCTGATCACCCTCAAGGCCCTCACCTACCGCCCGACCGGCGGGATCGTCGCCGCGGCCACCACCTCGCTGCCCGAGGAGATGGGCGGCGTACGCAACTGGGACTACCGCTACTGCTGGCTGCGCGACTCCAGCCTCACCCTGGGCGCCCTCGTCACCGCGGGCTACCACAAGGAGGCCGAGGCCTGGCGCGACTGGCTGCTGCGCGCGGTCGCGGGCGATCCGGCGGACCTGCAGATCATGTACGGCGTGGCGGGCGAGCGGCGGCTGCCAGAGTTCGAACTCCCGCACCTCTCCGGCTTCGGCGGCTCGGCGCCCGTGAGAATCGGCAACGGCGCCGTCAACCAACTCCAACTCGACGTCTACGGGGAGGTCATGGACTCCCTGTGGCTGGCCCGGCGCGCGGGTCTGTCGCCCAAGCCGCACATGTGGTCGCTGCAGAGCATCCTCCTGGAGTGGCTGCGCGCCCAGTGGCAGCAGCCCGACGAGGGCCTGTGGGAGGTGCGCGGCGGGCGGCGGCACTTCGTGCACTCCAAGGTCATGGTGTGGGTGGCCGCCGACCGGGCCGTACGCACTCTGGAGGAGTACGCCGACCTCCCCGGGGACCTGTCGGGCTGGCGCGAGCTGCGGGACGCGGTGCACAAGGACGTGTGCGAGAAGGGCTACGACCCGGTACGCAACACGTTCACGCAGTACTACGGCTCGCAGGAACTCGACGCGGCCCTGCTGCTGATCCCCCGCTTCGGTTTCCTGCCGCCCGACGATCCCCGGGTCGTCGGCACGGTCGACGCGGTACAGGCGGCGCTCGGCCACGACGGCTTCGTACGCCGCTACGACACCGCCGCCGACATCCCCGTGGACGGGCTGCCGGGCGACGAGGGCACCTTCCTGGCGTGCTCGTTCTGGCTCGTGGACGCGCTGCACATGACGGGCCGTACGAAGGAGGCCCGAGTGCTGTTCGAGCGTCTGGTGGGACTCGCCAACGACGTGGGGCTGCTCGCGGAGGAGTACGACCCGGTGGCCGGGCGTCAGCTGGGCAACTTCCCGCAGGCGTTCAGCCACATCGGCCTGGTGAACACCGCCCTCACCTTGTTCGGGGACGAGAAGGCAGGATAGGGGCCATGGATCTTGGACTGAAGGACCGGGTGTACGTCGTCACCGGGGCCACCCGTGGACTGGGCAACGCCGCCGCGCGCGAGCTGGTGGCCGACGGTGCGAAGGTCGTCGTCACCGGGCGCGACGAGCAGCGGGCCGCCGACGCGGCGGCCGAACTGGGGCCGAACGCGCTGGGCGTGGCCGTCCACAACGCCGACGCGGAGGCGCCGGCCCGGCTGATCACCGCCGCGCGCGACCGCTTCGGGCGCTTCGACGGCATCCTCGTGAGCGTCGGCGGGCCGCCGCCCGGGTTCGTCGCGGACACCACCGACGAACAGTGGCAGGCCTCGTTCGACTCGGTGTTCCTGGGCGCGGTACGGCTCGCCCGCGCGGCGGCCGGGGAACTGGAGGCCGGCGGGGTCATCGGCTTCGTGCTGTCCGGTTCGGTGCACGAGCCGATCCCCGGGCTGACGATCTCGAACGCGCTGCGGCCCGGCCTGGCCGGTTTCGGCAAGTCCCTCGCGGACGAGCTGGGGCCGCGCGGCATCCGCGTCGTGGGACTGCTGCCCGCCCGCATCGACACGGACCGCGTGCGCGAGCTGGACGGCCTCTCCGCGGACCCGGAGGCCACCCGCGCGGCCAACGAGTCGCGGATTCCGCTGCGGCGGTACGGAACGCCGGACGAGTTCGGGCGCGCGGCTGCGTTCCTGTTGTCGCCGGCGGCGTCCTATCTGACGGGGATCATGTTGCCTGTGGACGGCGGGATGCGGCACGGGTTCTGAAGTCGTCCGGCTGCGGGCCGCGTGGGGCTGGTCGCGCAGTTCCCCGCGCCCCTATGAGGCGCTCAACTCACCCGCTCCGCGCGGTGCTTGACGCCCGTCAGCTGTACCTCCGTCGGGAGTGCGTCCAGGCCCGCCGAGTCGCGGGCGTGGACCAGGGCGTTGGCCGTCAGGTGATCGAGGGCGACTCCGGGGTCCACGTGGGGTTCCAGGCTGAGCCGGACGCGGGCCTTGGGCGCCGTTCGGGTGCCGGCGAGCCGCACGTGCGCGTGGGCCACGCCGTCCAGGTCGCCCGCGTCGGTGGCGAGGACGCCCTCCAGGGCCCGGCCCCTCAGCAGTGCGCCCTCGCCGTCGCCGGTGCGGACGGCGACCTCGGCGAGCCGGCGCCGCCGCAGCACCGCGACGAGCCACCACAGGGCCAGCAGGACGAGGACGGCGAGCACGGCGAGGACCGTGGGCCACCACCAGCCGTCGGACTGCCACCGGGTCCGCCGGGCGTCGCTCAGCAGGACGTCGTGCCGCCCGTCGTAGATCCACCACGACGGTGGCTTCACACCGAGCCCCACGGCCAGCACGGAGCCGCCCAGCACGACCAGCACCAGGCCCACGACACCGATCACCACACGGTTGACGATCCTCAGCACCGCGTTCACCCCTTCCGTCCGGAACGACCGACGTGCAGCGACAGCGCGGGCGGCCTCGCCAGCCCGAGACCGGTGATCGCGTCGGTGAGCACGGCGTCCAAGTCGGCCCGTACGTCGTCGAGTTCACGGAAATGGGACACCGCGCGGATATCGGCCTTCGTCCGGCTCGTGCGGACCCGCACCGACTGCACGCCCGAGACCTCCATCGCCCGGTCGCGCAGCACCATCGCGGCGGCGGCGCGTTGCAGGCCCGCCCGGACGTCGGCGTGGGTGCGGCGCATCGGCAGCACCTGGCGCAGACCGGGCGTGAGCGCGAGCACGATCAGCCAGAGACCGAGGGCGGCGGCGATGCCGGCGCCGACGAGGACCCAGGTGTCGTCCAGGGGCCGCTGTGCGAGTTGCCGGGTCAGTTCGCGGCGCCAGTGCGCCGAGGGCCGTTCGGCACGCACGGCGGTGATGTCGTAGAGCAGGGCGCCCGCGCCGACGAGCAGCAGGACGGCGACGATCCCTGCGGGGACGCGGCGCACCGACCAGAAGCGGCCGTCCTTGCCGCCGCCGTCGACCAGGGGGGCGGGACCGCGGTCCGCCGCCGGGTCGTACCCCCCGTGTCCGGGGTCGGTCTCCTTCTCGATGACCGGTAGTCGTTGGGTCGTGCCTTCGGAGCCCTGGGGCTCGCTCATCGCGTCCTCCCCTGTGCCGCGCGGTTTGCCGGTGCCGGATGCAGCCGTTCCACCTGGACGGCGACCTCGGGCACCTCCATGCCCACCAACGCGCGTACCCGCAGAACCACCTGTCGACGCACCCGAAGACAGCGGTCGCCGATGTCGCAGGGATAGTCGAGTTCGAGGTGCACGCGCACGCGTGCCGAGTCGTGGTGTACGACCACGGTGGCATGCGGCGGTGCGGCGTCCGGGTGAGGCGGTCCGAGCGCCTCACGCGCGGCCTGCACGGCGATCTTCGCCACGACCCGGTCGGCGATCCGAGTGGCGCCCCGCTCGCCTGGCGGGACGGTCACCAGGGGTCTGCCGCGTTCGTCGACCGCGCCGGCCCCGCCGCTCACGGACGTCACCGCCGCCGGTCGTCGCGCGAGCGGAAGAAGTCGCCGAGTTCCAGGTCCCCTTCGAGGAACCGGCCGACGACGAACCCGATGGCGCCCAGGGCGGCCACCAGCAGGAACGCGCCGAACCCGCCGAAGTATCCGGCGAAGCCCAGCGCCATTCCGGCGATCATGCCGACCACGGCCCTGCTCATCCTGCGCTCCTCAGTTCGTTCGTCGGCCCGCTGTCCTTGGGTTCATCCGTCGGCCCGGTCACTGGAGCCGGGGCTCCGGTTCCTCGTCCTCCTCGTCGGGCAGCTTCACGTCGCTGACCGCGATGTTGACCTCGACGACTTCGAGTCCGGTCATCCGCTCCACGGCCGCGATGACGTTCTCCCGTACGGCCCGGGCGACATCGGCGATCGACACGCCGTAGTCGACGACGATCTCCAGGTCGAGAGCGGTCTGCAGCTCGCCGACCTCGGCCTTCACGCCCCGGGACACCGATTTCGAACCGCCGGGCACCCGGTCGCGCACGGCCCCGAAGGTGCGGGACAGCCCGCTGCCCATGGCATGCACGCCCAGGACGTCCCGGGCGGCCAGCCCGGCGATCTTCTCCACGACCCCGTCGGCGATGGTCGTACGCCCTCGGGAGGCCGGGTCGCCGCCGCCGCGCTTGGTGGGGGTCTTACGGGTCTGCAGCGGCTCCCTCTCGCCGTCGGGGTCCTGCGTCCGGTTCCGCTCCGTCATGTCGGTCATCGCCGTACGTCCTTTTCGGTCGTCGTCCTTCGACCACGGTAAGTGCGGTTCCATTCTCCCGCGCCGGGGATGCGGCAGGCTGGAGCAATGACGGCGGATTCATGGACGCGAGCAGTACGGCAGCAACTGGGGCTCGGCAGGCTGCTGCCCCTGGGTGACAGGCGGGACGGCGCGTGGATCGCGGAGCGGGCGGCCGAGGCCGTACTGCGGGGCGTGGCGCGGCACGTCCAGGGCGTGGGGCTGGGCGCGCTGCGTATCGCGCTCGCCGATCCGGAGGACGCTCAGGAGCCCGCCGTACCGCCACCGCCGGGAGCCCTGCCGCCGGGTCCGCTGCGAATCACGGCCGACTTCGCGGCCGTGGCGACCGAGCCCCTTCCGGCGACCGCGTCCCGGCTGCGCACGGCCCTGGCGACGGCCGCTGTGGAGCGGCTCGGGCTGGTGGTGACGGAGGTTGATCTACAGGTGACAGCCCTGCTGGACCATATGGACGACGTTGATCGTGTGGACGATATGGATCACCCCGCCGCCGACGTTGACCATGTTGATGACCTTGGCCAGATGGTCAATGTTGACGACGGCGGCGAGTCCCTGATCATCGCGGCCGCGCTGGGCGTCCCGGGCGTGGCCCGGCTGACGGGTGCGCTGGGCGGGCTGGGGCGGGCGGTGCACATCGAGGAACGGCGGGACGAAGGTGCGCTGCCGCGGCTGCACGCGCGCGTGGAGGTCGCCGTGCGCGCGGACCACCGGGCCGTGCAGGTGGCCCGGGAGGTCCGCGCGAGGGTCGGCGAGGTACTGCCCGGTCACCCGACCGTGGCGGTGCTCGTCACCAGGATCGAATGAACGACCACCGGCCGAACCACGATCGGTCCAACCACGATCTGCCGCCGCCTATTCGCCGACGCCTGCGAGGTCCCGCAGCCGTCGGGCCTGGGCGGCGCGCTCGGCGGCGCGCTGGTCGTCGTACGTACGCCCCTGGACGCCCTGGAGCAGCGCCTTGGTCTCGATGACGGCGTCGCGCGGCGCGGCCAGCAGGGCCGTCGCCAGGTCGCGTACGGCGTCCTCGACCTGGTCGGCGGGAACGGCGATGTTGGCCAGGCCGGTGCTCACCGCTTCCTCGGCCGCGACGAAGCGCCCGGTCGCGCAGATCTCCAGCGCGCGGGCGTAGCCGACGAGTCCCACCAGGGGGTGAGTGCCGGTCAGGTCGGGCACCAGTCCGAGGCTGGTCTCGCGCATGGCGAACTGCACGTCGTCGGAGACGACGCGCAGGTCACAGGCGAGGGCGAGTTGGAAGCCGGCCCCGATGGCATGCCCCTGTACGGCGGCGATGGACACGATGTCGCTCCGTCGCCACCAGGTGAATCCCGCCTGGTACCCGGCGATGGCCTCGTCCAGCACGGCGTCGCTGCTGTGCGCGAGGTCGATGAACGACGGTTCGCCGTCGAAGCCCTCGGGCGTGAACGCCTGCCGGTCGAGTCCGGCCGAGAAGGACTTGCCCTCGGCACGCAGCACCACGACACGGACGGAGCCCGGCAGCAACCGCCCGGCCTCCGCCAACGCCCGCCACAGAGCGGGACTTTGGGCGTTGCGCTTGGCCGGGTTGGTCAGCGTCACCGTGGCGATCGCGTCGTCGACGGTGAGCCGTACGCCGTCCTTGTCGAGTACGGGACCGAGGTCCTTGTCGTCCTTTTCGGGCGAAGCCATGGGGCGCCTCCGATGTGTGCGGTCAACAGAGCAGAGCTAAGTGACTGCACAGTAACCACCCGGCCGGTCAGTCGTCCGACCGGGTGGCCACCGTCGAAGCCGTTGAGCCGCTCGGGGTCAGGCCGAAGCCTTCTTGCCCCGGGTCGCCCCGCCACGCCCACGGAGCGTGACGCCCGACTCACTGAGCATCCGGTGGACGAAGCCATACGAGCGGCCGGTCTCCTCGGCCAGCGCCCGGATGCTCGCACCGGAGTCGTACTTCTTCTTCAGGTCTGCCGCGAGCTTGTCGCGCGCGGCGCCGGTCACCCGGCTGCCCTTCTTCAGAGTCTCGGCCACCCGTGCCTCCTCATGGGAAGTGCGCTCTTGGTCTCCTCATGATCACCCCTCCAAGCGTTCATGGCCACCCATTCGGCAAGGTCCGTAAGACAAGGTTTTGACGACAGGAGCGCGTCCCCACAAGTGGAATGTGGAATTCCTATCGGCCCCGTCCGTACGGCCGAACGAGTTGCTGCGCGAAATACCTGGTCAGAGACGCGGAACGGCCGAGCCCTTGTCGATAAAGGACTCGGCCGGGAAATTGATGTAGGACACACCTCGGTACGAGGAGATCTCACACAGATGGTGGATCACCGGTAGGCCGAATGATCCATACGCCGTTGATCAAGCATTCGATCAAGCCGGTTCGATCAGGCCAGGGCGACGAGATCCGCGTAGTCCGCGCCCCACAGGTCCTCGACTCCGTCCGGCAGCAGGATGATCCGCTCCGGCTGTAGAGCCTCCACGGCTCCCTCGTCGTGGGTGACGAGGACGACGGCGCCCTTGTAGGTGCTCAGTGCCCCGAGGATCTCCGCGCGGCTGGCCAGGTCGAGGTTGTTCGTCGGCTCGTCCAGGAGCAGCACGTTCGCCGCGGACACGACCAGGGTGGCGAGGGCGAGACGGGTCTTCTCGCCGCCGGAGAGGACCCCGGCGGGCTTGTCGACGTCGTCTCCGGAGAACAGGAACGAGCCGAGCGTCTTTCGGACCTCGACCAGGTCCAGGTCGGGAGCGGCGGAGCGCATGTTCTCCAGGACCGTGCGCTCCGGGTCGAGGGTCTCGTGCTCCTGCGCGTAGTAGCCGAGCTTGAGGCCGTGCCCCTTGATGACCTCGCCGGTGTCCGGCTCCTCGACACCGCCGAGGAGCTTCAGGAGGGTCGTCTTGCCGGCGCCGTTCAGGCCGAGGATGACGACGCGCGAGCCCTTGTCGATGGCCAGGTCGACGTCGGTGAAGATCTCCAGGGAGCCGTACGACTTCGACAGGCCCTCCGCCATGAGCGGGGTCTTGCCGCAGGGCGCGGGCTCCGGGAAGCGCAGCTTGGCGACCTTGTCGGAGACACGCACCGCTTCCAGCCCGGCGAGCAGCCGGTCGGCGCGCTTGGCCATGTTCTGCGCGGCGACCGTCTTGGTGGCCTTGGCGCGCATCTTGTCGGCCTGCGAGTGCAGGGCGGCGGCCTTCTTCTCCGCGTTCTGCCGCTCGCGCTTGCGGCGCTTCTCGTCGGCCTCGCGCTGCTGCTGGTAGAGCTTCCAGCCCATGTTGTAGACGTCGATCTGGGCACGGTTGGCGTCCAGGTAGAACACCTTGTTGACGACGGTCTCGACGAGGTCGGCGTCGTGGGAGATCACGATGAAGCCGCCGCGGTACGTCTTCAGGTAGTCGCGCAGCCAGACGATCGAGTCGGCGTCGAGGTGGTTCGTGGGCTCGTCGAGGAGCAGCGTGTCCGCGTCGGAGAACAGGATGCGGGCCAGCTCGATACGGCGGCGCTGACCACCGGAGAGCGTGTGCAGGGGCTGGCCGAGCACGCGGTCGGGCAGGTTCAGCGCGGCGGCGATGGTGGCGGCCTCGGCCTCGGCGGAGTAGCCGCCCTTGGTGAGGAACTCGGTCTCCTGGCGCTCGTACTGGCGCATGGCCTTGTCGCGGGTGGCGCCGCTGCCGTTGGCGATGCGCTGTTCGTTCTCCCGCATCTTGCGGATCAGGGTGTCCAGGCCGCGCGCGGAGAGGATGCGGTCGCTGGCGAGCACGTCGAGGTCGCCGGTGCGGGGGTCCTGCGGGAGGTAGCCGACCTCGCCGGAGCGGGTGACGGTGCCGCCGGCGGGCTGGCCCTCGCCGGCCAGGACCTTGGTCAGGGTGGTCTTGCCGGCGCCGTTGCGGCCGACGAGACCGATGCGGTCGCCCTTGGCGATGCGGAAGGTCGCGGACTCGATGAGGACGCGGGCGCCGGCGCGCAGCTCGATACCGGAGGCGGAGATCACGGTCAGACTCCAGAGCGGGGTCGTAGGCGGAAGGGGCGGCTGAGGACGTTCCCGCCGTCTAATGCGCGAGGAGAATGGCCATAGGCCAAGTCTAACGGGCGGGTGCAAGCGTTTTTTCGGTCTACGGCCGGTCGTTGCCCGGGGGCGCGCGGCCCCGGGTGATCCGGCCCACATGGTCCACGGCGATGAGCTGGGCGGTCCGGCCCGGTGCCCGGACACGGCCGGGCGGCGAGCGGCGCCGCGCCGTGACGAACGGCACGCGCGCGTGGCGGGCGTCGCCCGTTCGGACGCTTGCCCGGCGCCGCATCGGGGGCTGCGGGCGAGGATGGCGCCAGGGGGTCCACACGCGCGGAGAGCGGGGCCCATGCAGTTCGACGACGACGCCGATCTGGACACCTCCGAGGTGCAGGACGTGCGCGGCAGCCGGATTCCCGGTGGGCGCGCGACCGTGGGCGGTGGCCTCGCGGGGCTGATCGCACTGCTCCTGGGGCTGTTCTTCGGCGTCGGTCCCGACAACCTGGGGTTGTCGTCGGGCAGCGACTCACCTGCGGCGACCGCGTCCTCACTGGCCCAGGTGCAGTTGTCCTGCCGTACCGGACAGGACGCGAACACCAAGGAGGACTGCCGCATCGTGGCCGTGGTCAACAGCGTGCAGGACTTCTGGGCGCAGGAGTTCCGGCGGCGCGGCGGGACGTACACCCGCTCCCCCACGGTCTTCTTCGGCGGGCAGGTCGCCACCGCGTGCGGCACGGCGACCTCGGCGGTGGGGCCGTTCTACTGTCCCGGCGACCGGAAGGTCTATCTGGACCTGGGGTTCTTCGACGAGCTGCGGACGAAGTTCGGCTCCAGCGGCGGACCGTTCGCGCAGGCGTACGTCGTGGCCCACGAGTACGGGCACCACGTGCAGGACCTGATGGGCACGCTCGGCCGGGCGCAGGACGGGCGGACCGGTGCGAACAGCAACGCGGTGCGGGTGGAGCTGCAGGCGGACTGCTACGCGGGGGTGTGGGCGCATCACGCGACGACCACGAAGGACGAGTCGACCGGGCGGCCGCTGATCACCAGCCTCACGGAGGCCGACATCCGGGACGGGCTGGACGCGGCGGCGGCCGTGGGCGACGACCGGATCCAGGAGCGGTTCCAGGGCCGGGTCACGCCGGAGACCTGGACGCACGGGTCGGCGGCGCAGCGGCAGCAGTGGTTTCGCCAGGGCTACCGGACCGGGGACATGGCGCAGTGCGACACCTTCCGCTGACGGCCGGGACGCCGGTTCGCGGGGGCGTTGTCAGTGGCGGGTGCAAGACTCGTCGAAAGCGATCGAAGCGGCGGAAAGACAGCGAAAGCGCACGGCACCGGACAACACCCGATGCACAAGGGAGTGATCGGCATGGCAGGCAAGGACAGCGGGCGTCCCAGCATCTACCCGTCCCTGCTCTACACGGACGCGAAGGCCGCGATCCGGCAGCTCACGGAGGCCTTCGGCTTCACCGGACTCGCGGTGTACGAGGGCGAGGACGGCTCGGTGATGCACGCCGAGCTGGTGCAGGGAAACGGCGCGGTGATGCTCGGCTCCAAGGGCCGGGGCGGGCGTTTCGACGAGGCGATGAAGAGCGCGGGACCCGTCGGGGTGTACGTCGTCGTGGACGACGTCGACGCCCACCACCGACGGGCCGTGGAGCACGGCGCGGAGATCCTGATGCCCCCGACGGACCAGGAGTACGGATCGCGGGACTACATGGCCCGGGACATCGAGGGCAACATCTGGAGCTTCGGTACCTACGCCCCGGAGATACCGGGGACGGCAGGTGCCTGACCTCGTCTAGCTGCCCCCTGTGTGCACCTGGAAGGCGGCCCGGCGCACGGCCTTGGCGAGCGCCGGGTCGGGGTGGGCGGCGGCGAGCGCGACCAGGACCTGCACGGTGCGCGGGTGTCCTACGGCGCGGACCTCGTCGAGAAGCATGGGGACGGTCGGCTGGATTGCGGACTCCAGGTGGCGCACGAGCAGCGGGGCCTCCCCGTGGTCGGCGACCGCGGCGGCGGTGTCGACCCACATCCAGGTGGCCTCCTCGCGGGTGAGGACCTCATGGGCGTCCTCCGGGTCGATCCCGTCGTGCTCCGCGAGCCACAGCAGGGCGTACGGCCGCAGCGTCGCCTCCTCCACCGCCGCGCGGACGTCGGGCTCGGCGGGGGCGCCGACTACACGGAGCGCCTCGAAGGCGAGGCCTCGGAGGAGGGCGTCCTCGCCGCGGGCGGCGTCGATGAGCTGGCCGACCGCGCTGCCCACGGTGCGGGCGGCGAGCCAGGCGCGGTATTCGGCGCGGGCGGCGTTCGGGCGGAGTTGGGAGCAGCCGCGGAGCATGTCCTCGGCGGACTGCTCGATGTTCCCGGCGGGGCTCTGCGCGGCGACGCAGATCTGCTCCAGCTTGACCCAGACCGCCCAGCTGCCGAGCGGGGTGAGGGTGGCCTGGCCGTCGCCGTAGGTCAGAGCGCCGACGGAGGCGAGGGCGTGCAGGGCCCAGTCGAGGAGGGCGTCGAGAGGGGTGTCGCCGTCGGCCGGGGGCTGCTGGACCGGGTCGGGCTGCGGGCCGTAGGGGATCTCGCAGCGTTCGGTGCGCAGTTCGGTGACGCGCTGGCCGAGGAGGTCGAGGAGCTGGGCGACGGGGACGGGCCCGGCGGACAGCTGGAGGAAGGAGAGCACCTGAGGCATGGCCGAGACGACCTCGGCGATGGCGGAGGGCTCGTACTCCCGGGGTTCCGGGTGGGCGAGCGACCAGGCGTCGAAGAGCGCGACCCAGCCGCGCAGTACGGCGCTGTCGTCACGGTCCCAGGCGCGCAGCCGCCAGCCGGGGCGGGCGCTGTCACCGTGCACTTCGACCAGGCCGGCGAGGCGGGCGGTGTCCCAGTCGGCGCGGACCTGAGCCGGGGTCAGGCCAAGCTCCTCGGCCGCGAGTTCGGCGGTCGCCTCGGAGAGGGTGCCTTTGCCGTCGGGGCTCGCGCCGTCACGGCCGGGGCGTAGTGCGGCGTCGGCCCAGTGGGCGACGCGGGCCGCGCCGGCCAGGCCGGAGCGTGCCATTCTGGCCAGTTCCGCGGGGGCCGGTGTGCCCTCCGGAGGACGGGGTGCGGGGCGGCGCGAGCGCCGCTGGTTCATCGCTCGGGGGGCGGCGGCCAGGGGTCGCGGGCGGACGAGTCGAAGCCTGGAGTCGCGCGGGATACGGGACGTCACGGGTGCAGTCTTCCGGTTGACGGTCCGAAAACCCAAACGGAATGTCACCGCGGGCGACGGGGAGGGCCACGGCAGGGGGTGCCGCTGGCTGCTGGGGACCAGGTTCAGGCCAGTGGTACAGGGCTAAACGGAAGGTCGGAGGGGGGTGGGCCGGGACTACATGAGCGGAGTCAGGAAGCGGCGCAGGATCTCCTCGTAGGCGGCCGGGTCGGCGTTCCACATGGCGCCGTGCGGGGCCCGGGCGACCGGCTGGAGGGTGATCAGGTCGGGGCGCCGGGCGGCGAAGCGGCGGGAGAAGGACCAGGGGGCGACGGTGTCGTCGGGGCCGTGGAAGATCAGGGTCGGGACCTTGAGCCGGGCGGGGTCGGCGGCCTCGGCGATGCGGTCGCCGTGCAGACCGGTGCGGCCCTGGGCGGCGCGGACCGCGAGCGGCAGCAGCGCGCCCGGGGTGTGCCGGGCGGTGGCGAGGGCGCGCAGCGTCGTCTCCCAGTCCAGCACCGGGGAGTCAAGCACCAGGCCGGAGACGCGGTCGCGCATCCCGGAGTGGGCGGCGGCGCGCAGCGCCATGGTGGCGCCGGTGGACCAGCCGTAGAGGACGACGTGCTCGGCGCCGTAGCGCACGGCGTAGCGGATCGCGGCGTCCAGGTCGCGCCACTCGGTCTCGCCGAGGTGGCCGAGGCCGTCGGGGTTGCGGGGTGCGCCGAGGTCGCCGCGGTAGGAGGGGGCGAGGACCGGGAAGCGGTTGCGGTGCAGGAACTCCATGACGTTCAGGGCGAGTTCGCGAGTGGTGGCCAGGCCGTGCACCGCGATCACCCAGGTGCTGCGCGCTCCGGGGACGAACCACGCGGGCAGGGAGCCGAGTTCGCCGGGGATGTCGATGTCGGCGTGGTCGAGGCCGAGGGCGGCGCTCGGGTTGCCGATGTGGACGTTGGGGGTGAGCCACACCTTGTCGCGGGGGTGCAGGGTGCCGTGGGTGACGCGTTCGAGGCGGCGTACGACGGTGTCGGCGGAGTTGGCTGCGGTGTCGATCACGGGGCCGACGACCGCGTGGGAGCCGTCACCGGCGAGGCCGTAGGTGCCGGGGCGCAGGGAGGCCAGGTCCCGGGTGAGGGTGATCTGGCCGGCTGCGGTGGCGTGCACCGTGAGCCGGGGTTCGGTCGGCAGGGGGCGGCCGGGCGGTGCCTTCAGCGCGGCGTCGCTGGCGTACCGGCCGGCGGCGACGCCCACCGCACCGGCCGCGAGGGCCACGGAGACGGCCGCGGCCGTCGCTTTGACTGTGCGCACGGCTCCAGTGTCCCGGCGGACCGGGCCGGCGGCCAGCCGGAGGAGGCGCCGGACGGACACCAGCCCGGGAAGAACCGGGGCGGGGAGGGAGCAGCCCCGCCGGCCGTCCCGGTTCCGTCGGCCTCGCCGACCCCGACGACCCGTCGGCCGACCTCAGCCCCGCCATCCCCGGTCAGCGCAGCCCGCGCACCCCGCTCCCGTCACCCCCGCTGCCCGTACCCCCGCAACCGCTCCCCCGCCTCCGCCACCTGCTCCCCCGACAGCAGCGTCGGCGACAGCCCGGGCACCGACGACGCCGTCAGCCACAACCGGCACATCCACTCCAGCTGAGCCGTACGGTCGAACGCCTGGTCCAGGGAGGCGCCGTAGGCGATCGTGCCGTGGTTCTGGAGGAGGCAGGCGGAGCGGTCGGCGAGGGCTTGGAGCATGTTCTCGGCCAACTCCTCGGTGCCATATGTCGCATACGGGGCAACCCTGACCGGGCCGCCGAGGGCGCCGGACATGTAGTGGATCGACGGGAGTTCGGGGACGAGGGTCGAGACGGCCGTCGCGTGGACGGCGTGGGTGTGGACGACGGCCTGGGCGTCGGTGTTGCGGTAGACGGCGAGATGCATGGGCAGTTCGCTCGTCGGGAGCAGGGTGCCGAGGACCTGTCGGCTGTCGAGGTCGACGCCGACCGTGTCGTCGGGTGTCAGCCGGTCGTAGCGGACACCCGACGGTGTGACCAGGACGATGTCGCCGACGCGCACCGAGACGTTCCCGGAGGTGCCGACGACCAGGCCGTCGGACACCGTCCGGCGGGCCGTCACGACGAGTTCGTCCCAGGCGTCCGCCTCCTCGGGGCGCACACGTCTGCGCCACGGCTCCCCCACAGCCTGTGCGCCCTCCCCGACATCCCGTCCGCCCCGCTCGTCCCGCCGCCGCTCAGCCATGCCGCGATCCTGCCAGCCGGTTCCCCAACACGCGCTCGGGCGCGGGCACTTTAAGCCGGAAGCCACGCCTCCGAAAGAGTACATATAGCCATGTAACGCCCACTCAGGCCGCTTGGCCGGAGCCCGATCGGCGTCGACAGATCTTCCAACAGCCTCTGGGGGATTTGTCGCACACGCCGCCATTCCCGGGGGAAACATGGCCCGTGATCGCAAACCGTCCCGTCACCGCGCCCGCCTCGTAGCGGCCGCCGTCGCCGCACTCACCACAGGCGCAACCACACCCGCACTCGCCGAGATTCCGGCCGCCGCCGCGAGCCCCGCCAAGGGCCACGACGTCTCCTCGCACCAGAAGAACGTCGACTGGCCGAGCGCGAAGGCGAAAGGCGCCACCTTCGCCTACGTCAAGGCGACCGAGTCCACCACCTACGTCAGCCCCTACTTCGACCGGCAGTACAACGGCGCCCGCGCCGCCGGCATCATCCGGGGCGCGTACCACTTCGCGCTGCCGGACAAGTCGTCGGGCGGGGCCCAGGCCGCCTACTTCGTGGCGCACGGCGGCGGCTGGAAGGCGGACGGCTGGACACTGCCGCCGGCGCTCGACATCGAATACAACCCGTACGACAGGAAGCGCGGCTGCTACGGCCTGAGCAAGGCGAAGACAGTGAGCTGGATCAAAGCCTTCAGTGCCGAGGTGAAGCGGGAGACCGGCCGCCGCCCGGTGATCTACACGACCGCCCACTGGTGGAACACCTGCACGGGCGGCAGCACCGCGCTGACCTCGACACACGCGCTGTGGATCGCCCGCCACGAGTCGGCGGACGCGGGCGCGCTGCCCGCCGGCTGGTCGTACTGGACCTTCTGGCAGTACGACAACAGCGGCGGCCTGCCGGGTGATCAGAATCTCTTCAACGAGTCCTTGAGCCAACTGAAGAAGTTCGCCCGGGGTTACTAGGCCGTACAGACACTCCAGAGACCCCCTCAGTTCATCTTCCGTTCACCCAGGTTTCCTACGGTCAACGCACCAATGACTTCGAACGATTGCCTGGGTAAATGGAAAGCTTCTCGCTGATTCTCGCGATTGTGGTAGTCACCGCACTCGCGTTCGATTTCACGAACGGTTTCCACGACACCGCCAACGCGATGGCCACCACCATCTCGACCGGTGCACTCAAGCCCAAGGTCGCGGTGGCCATGTCGGCCACTCTCAACCTGGTGGGCGCTTTTCTCTCCGTGGAGGTCGCCAACACGATCTCCAAGGGGCTTGTCGACGAGAGCGGCATCCGTCCCGAGGTCATCTTCGCCGCCCTGGTCGGCGCGATCCTCTGGAACCTGGTGACCTGGCTCGTCGGCCTGCCGTCCAGTTCCTCGCACGCCCTGATGGGCGGTCTGATCGGCGCCACCATCGCCTCGGCCGGCACCGGCGCGGTCCACGGCGACGTCCTGGTCACCAAGGTGCTGCTGCCCGCGGTCGCGGCCCCGATCGTCGCGGGTGTCGCGGCGATGCTGGCCACCCGGTTCTCGTACACGCTGAGCCGGAACTCGGACGGCAAGGCCGCCGACAAGGGCTTCCGCGTCGGGCAGATCGCCTCCGCCGGGCTGGTCTCGCTGGCCCACGGCACGAACGACGCGCAGAAGACGATGGGCATCATCACCCTCGCGCTGATCGCCGGCGGTTCCATCGCCCCCGACTCGGACCCGCCCACCTGGGTCATCCTCTCCGCGGGCCTCGCCATCGCGATGGGCACCTACATCGGCGGCTGGCGCATCATCCGCACCATGGGCAAGGGCCTGACCGACCTCCGGCCGCAGCAGGGCTTCGCCGCCCAGACCAGCGCCGCCGCGGTCATCCTGGCCTCCTCGCACATCGGCTTCTCGCTCTCCACCACGCACGCCGTCTCCGGCTCCGTGATGGGTGCGGGCCTGGGCCGCAAGGGCGGGGTCGTCCGCTGGTCGACCGCCACCCGGATGTTCGTCGCCTGGGGTCTGACGCTGCCGGCCGCCGCGCTGGTCGGCGCGCTCGCCGAGTCGGTGACCGACCTCGGCGACTGGGGCACCGCGCTGGTGGCCGTCTTCCTGATCGCCTCCAGCACCGCGATCTGGCTGTTCTCCCGCCGCCAGGTGGTCGACGCCTCGAACGTCAACGAGTTCGAGGAGCCGGCCGGTGTGGTCACCGCGGCGATCGCCGCCGTCACCCCGCCCCCGTCGGTCGCCCTCTCCGAGGGCCTCACGGCGACGATCCCCTCGCCGCCCGTGACCCCGGCCCCCGTCGTGAAGTCGGACCCGGCGACCCCGCCGGCCGCCGCCGTCTGAGCCCGCGCCCCCGGTTAGAAGGAACGAATCAGCATGGACATCGACTGGGCAGCCCTCGGCTCCGTCTTCGGCGTCAGCCTCGTGGTCACCGTGGCCCTGGTGGCCGTTTTCACCCTCGGCATCACCGCCCTCTCGCGCCGCGAACGGGCCACCGCCCAGGGCGACTCCGCGGCCCTCGCCCTGACCGGCGCGTACGCCTGCTTCGCGGCCTGCGCGGCGGCGGTGGCTTACGGGATCTACATCATCGTGGCCTGACCGGCCGCCAGTTGGACCCACCGTGGGGTGCGGGACGGATCACCGTCCCGCACCCCACGTCTGTGTGCCCCTTCCGACGACCCGCGTGTGGGCATCAGCACACTCCTCCCCCGCAGGTCAACAGCAAGTTGACGCCCCTTCCAACCCCGTGGTGGACTGCCGGAGCCATGTACGGCGGCAGGAGAGGAAGCCGGTGCGAATCCGGCGCGGTCCCGCCACTGTCACCGGGGTAGACAACCCCGGGAGCCAGGAACTCTCACCGCCGGTCTCGTCGAACCAGGGCGTGGACACCCTGAGTGAGGACATATCGCCATGCTCGGCTGCCGTTCGAGGTCCCGTACCAGCGCAGTGTCCGACTCAGCGACCGGCTGAGCCGATGCGTGCCGATCGCGTCTTCGCGTACGGCGCCGCCGCCGGCCTTCTCGGCGACCACCTGCTCGGCGATCCCCGCCGCGGGCATCCGGTCGCCGCGTTCGGCCGCACCGCAGGTGCCGTGGAACAGCTGCTGTGGCGCGACCACCGAGGCTGGGGCGCCCTGCACACCGCCGTGTGCGTGGGCGGCACCGTCTCCCTGGCCGCCGTGGCGACTTCGGTCCTACGACCGTCCCGTACGGCCTCTGCCGCTCTCACCGCCGCCGCCACCTGGGCGGTCGTCGGCGGGACCTCCCTCGCGCGCGAGGCCGGGGTCGTCGCGCGGGCGCTGGAGGCCGGTGACATCGAGGCCGCGCGGGCACGGCTCCCGCACCTCTGCGGCCGGGACCCGCAGGCTCTCGACGCGGACGGTATCGCCCGGGCCGTCGTCGAGTCCGTCGCCGAGAACACCTCCGACGCGGTGGTGGGCGCCCTGGTGTGGGGCGGCATCGCGGGTGTCCCGGGCCTGCTCGGCTTCCGCGCGGTGAACACCCTGGACGCCATGGTCGGCCACAAGTCGGCCAAGTACCGCCGCTACGGCTGGGCTTCGGCCCGCCTCGACGACGTCGCCGGCTGGCCGGGCGCCCGCCTCACCGCCGCCCTCGCGACCGTAGCGGGCGGCGACCCGCGCGGAGCGGTGCGCGCCTGGCGCACCGACGCCCGCAAGCACCCGAGCCCCAACGCCGGTCCCGTGGAGGCCTCTTTCGCAGGCGCCCTCGGCGTGCGACTGGGCGGGACGCTCTCCTACGGCGGCCGGGTCGAGCACCGGCCCGTGCTGAACGGCGCCGGACGCGCCGTCGCCGTACCGGACATCGACCGTGCCGTACGGCTGTCCCGGCGCGTCGGCTGGCTCGCGCTCGGGGTCAGTGTCGCCGGGCGGCTCCTTGTGAAGGGACGGACGTCATGAGCGGCGGCGGGCTGTTGGTCGCGGGCACCACCTCGGACGCCGGCAAGAGTGTCGTCACCGCGGGGATCTGCCGGTGGCTCGTGCGGCAGGGCGTGAAGGTCGCGCCGTTCAAGGCGCAGAACATGTCCCTCAATTCGTTCGTGACGCGCGAGGGCGCCGAGATCGGCCGGGCACAGGCCATGCAGGCGCAGGCCTGCCGGATCGAGCCGACCGCGTTGATGAATCCTGTGCTGCTGAAACCAGGCGGCGACCGGACCAGCCAGGTCGTCCTCATGGGCAGGCCCGTGGGCGAGATGAGCGCGCGCGGCTATCACGGAGGACGGCAGGAGCAGTTGCTCGGCACCGTGCTGGACTGTCTCGCCGAGTTGCGGGGCACGTATGACGCGGTGATCTGCGAGGGCGCCGGGAGTCCGGCCGAGATCAATCTGCGGCGGACCGACATCGTGAACATGGGCATCGCGCGCAACGCACAGCTGCCCGTGCTCGTGGTCGGCGACATCGACCGCGGGGGCGTCTTCGCCTCCTTCTTCGGGACGGTGGCGCTGCTCAGCCCGGAGGACCAGGCCTTGGTCGCCGGGTTCCTCGTCAACAAGTTCCGGGGCGATGTGTCGCTCCTGGAGCCGGGGTTGGAGATGCTGCACGGCCTGACCGGGCGGCGGACGTACGGCGTGCTGCCGTTCCAGCACGGGCTCGGCATCGACGAGGAGGACGGGCTGCGCATCTCGCTGCGCGGGACCGTCCGCGAGTCGAACACCGCGCCGCCGGTCGGCGAGGACGTGCTGCGGGTCGCCGTCTGCGCGATCCCCCTCATGTCCAACTTCACGGACGTGGACGCGCTGGCCGCCGAACCGGGCGTCGTGGTGCGGTTCGTGGACCGGCCGGAGGAGCTGGCCGACGCCGATCTCGTCGTCATCCCCGGGACCCGGGGGACGGTGCAGGCACTGGAGTGGCTGCGGGAGCGGGGACTCGCGGACGCCCTCGTCCGCAGGGCAGCGGAGGAACGGCCGATCCTCGGCGTCTGCGGCGGCTTCCAGATCCTCGGCGAGCACATCGACGACGAGGTCGAGAGTCGGCGGGGCTCGGTCGACGGACTCGGAGTGCTCCCCCTGCGCGTGCGCTTCGCACGCGAGAAGACCCTCACCCGGCCGGTGGGCGAAGCCCTCGGCGAGCGGGTCGAGGGGTACGAGATCCATCACGGGGTCGCCCAACTCACGGGCGGAGAAGCCTTCTTGGACGGCTGCCGGGTCGGCCAGACCTGGGGCACGCACTGGCACGGCTCGCTGGAGTCGGACGGGTTCCGGCGGGCGTTCCTGCGCGAGGTGGCCGCCGCCGCGGGGCGCCGCTTCGTGCCGGCCGCCGACACCTCGTTCGCCGCGCTGCGCGAGGAACAGCTCGACCGGCTCGGCGACCTGATCGAACAGCACGCGGACACGGACGCGCTGTGGCGGCTCATCGAGTCCGGCGCGCCGCAAGGACTGCCTTTCATTCCACCGGGAGCGCCCGCATGAGCACAGTGTTGTTGTTGTCGACCGCCGACACGGATCTGCTGGCGGCGCGTGCCTCCGGCGCCGGGTACCGGATCGGCAACCCGTCCCGCGTGGACGCCACCGAGGAGCTGCCCGCGCTCCTCACGGGCGCGGACATCGCCGTCGTGCGACTGCTCGGCGGCAAGCGCGCCTGGGAGGACGGGCTCGCCGCGCTCAAGGCCTCGGGCATCCCGACCGTGCTGCTGGGCGGAGAGGCAGTCCCGGACGCGGAGTTGATGGCCGAGTCGTCGGTGCCGGCCGGTGTCGTTGCCGAGGCACTGCGCTATCTCGTCGAGGGCGGTCCCGACAACCTCACCGAACTCGCCCGCTTCCTCTCGGACACCGTGCTGCTCACGGGCGAGGGCTTCGAAGCACCGCAGAAGATGCCCGAGTTCGGCGTCCACGGCGAGCGCGCCTTCGTCGAAGGCCGGCCGACCGTCGGCGTGCTCTTCTACCGGGCCCATCACCTCTCCGGCAACACCGCGTTCGTGGACACCCTGTGCGACCAGATCGAGGCCAAGGGCTCCAACGCCCTTGCCGTGTACTGCGGTTCGCTGCGCGGTGCCGACTCCGGGCTGTACGACATCCTCGGCAGGGCGGACGCGCTGATCGCCACCGTCCTCGCCGCGGGCGGTACGCACGCCTCGCAGGCCTCGGCCGGCGGTGACGAGGAGGCCTGGGACATCGGCGCCCTCGCCGACCTCAACGTGCCTGTGCTGCAAGGACTTTGCCTTACGTCGTCCAGGGCGGCCTGGGACGAGTCCGACGCCGCCCTCTCCCCCATGGACGCGGCGATGCAGGTCGCGATCCCGGAGTTCGACGGCCGGCTGATCACCGTCCCCTTCTCGTTCAAGGAGCAGGGCCCGGACGACGTCCCGGTCTACGTCGCCGACCCCGAGCGGGCCGCGCGGGTCGCCGGAATCGCCGTACGGCACGCGAAGTTGAAGCACAAGCCGAATGCCGAGAAGCGGCTTGCGCTCGTCTTCACCGCCTACCCGACCAAGCACTCCAGGGTCGGCAACGCGGTCGGGCTGGACACTCCTGCCTCGGCGATCCGGGTGCTGGACGCGCTGCGGGACGCCGGGTACGGGGTCGACGAACACCCCGACAACGGGGACGAGTTGATCCACCGGCTCATCAACGCCGGTGGACACGACGTCGAATGGCTCACCGAGGAGCAGTTGGCCGCCGCGCCCGCGCGAGTGCCGCTCGCCGACTACCAGGCGTGGTTCGACAAGCTCGAACCGGACCTCAGGCAGGGCATGCTGGATGCGTGGGGCGAGCCGCCGGGCAGCCTCTACGTCGACGGCGACGACATCGTGCTGGCGTCCCTGCAGTTCGGGAACGTCGTCGTGATGATCCAGCCGCCGCGCGGCTTCGGCGAGAACCCGATCGCCATCTACCACGACCCGGACATGCCGCCGTCGCACCACTACATGGCCGCCTACCGCTGGCTGGACAACAGCTTCGGCGCGGACGCCATCGTGCACATGGGCAAGCACGGCACCATGGAATGGCTGCCCGGCAAGGGACTTGGGCTGAGCAGCGGCTGCGCGCCGGACGCCGTACTCGGCGAACTCCCCCTGATCTACCCGTTCATCGTCAACGACCCGGGCGAGGGCACCCAGGCCAAGCGGCGCGGGCACGCCACGGTCGTCGACCACCTCGTGCCGCCGATGGCGCGTGCCGACACGTACGGCGACCTGGCGAAGCTGGAGCAACTCCTCGACGAGTACGCCCTGGTGTCCGACCTGGACCCGACGAAGGCGCCGGCCGTGCGCGCGCAGATCTGGACGCTGGTGAAGGCGGCCGAGCTGCACCACGACCTGCATGTGGACGACCAGCCGGACGACGCGGCGTTCGACGAGTTCGTGATGCACATCGACGGCTATCTGTGCGAGATCAAGGACGTGCAGATCCGCGACGGCCTGCACATCCTCGGCGGCGGCCCGGTCGGCGAGGCGCGCGTGAACCTCGTGCTGGCCGTGCTGCGCGCCTCGCAGGTGTGGGGCGGGCAGGCCAACGCGCTGCCGGGACTGCGGGCCTCGCTGGCGGAGCATTTCGGGCTGGTGGAGAAGGAGTTGCTGGCCGAGCCGGGCGCGCCGGTGAAGGTGCCGGTGGAGCTGACGGAACTCGTCGAGGGACCGGCCCG
Organism: Streptomyces sp. NPDC001100; assembly: GCF_053598575.1. Taxonomy (NCBI): domain Bacteria; kingdom Bacillati; phylum Actinomycetota; class Actinomycetes; order Kitasatosporales; family Streptomycetaceae; genus Streptomyces; species Streptomyces sp. NPDC001100. The sequence continues at coordinate 4,880 of NZ_JBSFKO010000048.1, read as the reverse complement.
TTCGGCGGCCGACGCGATCGACCTGCTGGAGCAGCTGTGCCGCCGGTTCGCGGAGGGCATGGAGGCCCAGGAGTGGGACGTCACCGCCGTCCCGGCGCTCGTACGTGCCGTCATCGGCGCCGAACTCCCGGGCGCCGTCGGGGTGTTGGAGTTCGCCTGCGACGAGGTGGTCCCCCGCCTCGCCCGCACCACCGACGAGATCGACCACATCCTGCTCGCGCTCGACGGCGGTTACGTCCCGGCGGGCCCCTCGGGCTCCCCGACCCGCGGTCTGGTCAACGTCCTGCCGACCGGCCGGAACTTCTACTCGGTCGACCCCAAGGCCATTCCGTCCAGGCTGAGTTGGGAGGTCGGGCAGGCGCTGGCGGACTCGCTCGTGCAGCGGTACCTCCAGGACAACGGCGAGTTCCCGAAGTCCGTCGGCCTCACGGTGTGGGGTACGTCGGCGATGCGCACCCAGGGCGACGACATCGCCGAGATCCTCGCGCTGCTGGGCTGCCGTCCGGTCTGGGACGACGCCTCGCGCCGGGTGACCGGCTTCGAGATCGTGCCCGTCACGGAGCTGGGCCGGCCGCGCATCGATGTGACGGTACGGATCTCCGGCTTCTTCCGGGACGCGTTCCCGCACGTCGTCGGGCTGATCGACGACGCGGTACGGGCCGTGGCCGACCTGCCGGAACCCCCCGAGTCCAACTACGTCCGCGCACACGCCGACGAGGACACGGCCGAGCACGGCGACCGGCGCCGCGCCACGGCCCGTATCTTCGGCTCCAAGCCGGGCGCGTACGGCGCCGGTCTGCTGCCGCTGATCGACGCGCGCAACTGGCGCAGCGACGCCGACCTCGCCGAGGTGTACGCGGTGTGGGGCGGCTACGCCTACGGGCGCGGCCTCGACGGACGGGCGGCGCGCGGGGACATGGAGACGGCGTTCAAGCGCATCGCCGTAGCCGCCAAGAACGTCGACACCCGCGAGCACGATCTCGTCGACGCCGACGACTACTTCCAGTACCACGGCGGCATGGTCGCCATGGTCCGCCACCTGACCGGCGCCTCCCCCGAGGCGTACGTCGGCGACTCCGCGACCCCGGACCAGGTGAAGACGCGCACGCTCGGCGAGGAGACGCACCGCGTCTTCCGCGCCCGCGTGGTCAACCCCCGCTGGATGGCGGCGATGCGGCGACACGGCTACAAGGGCGCCTTCGAGATGGCGGCGACCGTCGACTACCTCTTCGGCTACGACGCGACGGCCGGGGTCGTGGACGACTGGATGTACGAGAAGCTCAGCGCGGAGTACGTCTTCGACCCGGAGAACCGCGACTTCATGAAGAAGTCCAACCCCTGGGCGCTGCGCGGCATCACGGAACGGCTCCTCGAAGCCGCCGAGCGCGGCCTGTGGGCCGAGCCGGACGCGGACACGCTGGAGAGACTGCGGGCCACCTATCTGGAGCTCGAAGGCGACCTGGAGGGCGACGACCAGTGACAACTCCCTTTCCGTTCACGGCCGTTGTCGGCCAGGACGACCTGCGGCTCGCGCTGCTGCTGAACGCCGTGTCGCCGGCGGTCGGCGGTGTGCTGGTGCGCGGCGAGAAGGGCACCGCCAAGTCGACGGCCGTGCGCGCGCTCTCGGCGCTGCTGCCGGAGGTCGCCGTCGTCCCCGGCTGCCGTTTCTCCTGCGACCCCGCCGCCCCCGACCCGGCCTGCCCGGACGGACCGCACGAGACCGGACCCGGCGCCCAACGCCCGGCCCGCATGGTCGAGTTGCCGGTCGGCGCCTCCGAGGACCGGCTCGTCGGCGCGCTCGACATCGAGCGGGCACTCGCCGAGGGCGTCAAGGCCTTCGAGCCGGGCCTGCTCGCCGACGCGCACCGGGGGATCTTGTACGTCGACGAGGTCAATCTCCTTCACGACCACCTCGTGGACCTCTTGCTGGACGCCGCCGCGATGGGCGCGTCGTACGTCGAACGCGAAGGCGTCTCCGTCCGGCACGCCGCCCGCTTCCTGCTCGTCGGCACCATGAACCCCGAAGAGGGCGAACTGCGGCCCCAGTTGCTCGACCGCTTCGGCCTCACCGTGGAGGTCGCGGCCTCCCGGGAGCCCGACCAGCGGGTGGAGGTCGTCCGGCGCAGGCTCGCCTACGACGACGATCCGGCCGGTTTCACCGAGCGCTGGGCGGACGAGGAGTCCGCCGTACGGGCCCAAATCATCGCCGCGCGTGCCCTGTTGCCGTCCGTGCGGCTCGGCGACGGGGCGCTGCGGCAGATCGCGGCGACCTGTGCCGCCTTCGAGGTGGACGGGATGCGCGCCGACATCGTGATGGCACGGACCGCGACGGCGCTGGCCGCGTGGGCCGGGCGGACCGACGTGCTCGCCGAGGACGTACGGCAGGCCGCGCTGCTCGCGCTGCCGCACCGCAGGCGGCGAAATCCCTTCGACGCGCCGGGACTTGACGAGAACAAGCTCGACGACACGTTGGAGGAGTTCGCCGAGCAGGAGCAGGAGCAGACGCCCGAAGACGATGATCCGGGGCCGGACGGTCCCGACGGCCCGGGTGGCGGCGGTGGGCAGTCGCCCGAGGACGACTCGGACGGTCCTCAGGGCGGTGACACCGGTGCGCAGCCGGAGGCCGGCGAGGGCGGTCAGCCGCAGAACTCGGGCGAGCAGCAGCCCGTACGCGCCTCCGAGCCCTTCCGCACCAAGGCGTTGAGCGTGCCCGGCATCGGTGAGGGAGCCGCCGGGCGGCGTTCGCGGGCGCGGACCGAGCACGGGCGGACCACCGGGGCCCGGCGGCCCCAAGGGGCGCTCACCAAGCTGCACTTGGCGGCGACCGTGCAGGCGGCGGCACCGCATCAGCTGGCGCGGGGACGGGCCGGGCGCGGGCTCGTCGTGCGCCGGGACGATCTGCGGCAGGCGACGCGGGAGGGGCGTGAGGGCAACCTCGTGCTGTTCGTCGTGGACGCCTCCGGGTCGATGGCGGCCCGGCAGCGGATGAGCGCGGTGAAGGGAGCCGTACTGTCGCTGCTGCTCGACGCGTATCAACGGCGGGACAAGGTGGGGCTGGTGACCTTCCGGGGTTCGGCGGCCGATGTGGCGCTGCCCCCGACCTCCTCCGTGGACGCCGCCGCCGTACGGCTGGAGTCGCTGCCGACCGGTGGGCGGACGCCGCTCGCGGCCGGGCTGCTCAAGGCGCGTGACGTGCTGCGGGTGGAGCGGCTGCGGGATCCGGCGCGGCGGGCGCTGGTGGTCGTGGTGACCGACGGGCGGGCCACCGGTGGTCCCGAGCCGGTCGAGCTGGCCGGGCGGGCGGCGCGGTTGTTCGCCGCCGACGGGGTCGCCTCCGTGGTCGTGGACTGCGAGTCGGGGCCCGTACGGCTGGGCCTGGCACGGCAGTTGGCCGGCGAGCTGGACGGCACGGCGGTGACGCTCGACGAGTTGCGGGCCGACTCGATCGCCGGGCTGGTCAAGGACGTACAGAGGAGGGCCGCGTAATGCCGCAGGGGCAGCCGAGTGTCGTACCGGACGACGGGCTGACGACCCGTCAGCGCCGTAACCGGCCGTTGGTGATCGTGCACACGGGCATCGGCAAGGGCAAGTCCACCGCCGCCTTCGGGCTCGCGTTGCGGGCCTGGAACCAGGGGTGGCCGATCGGGGTGTTCCAGTTCGTCAAGTCGGCGAAGTGGAAGGTCGGCGAGGAGAACGCCCTCCGGGTGCTGGGCGCCTCCGGTGAGGGCGGGTCCGTCGACTGGCACAAGATGGGCGAGGGCTGGTCCTGGGTCCAGCGCGACTCCCAGATGGACAACGAGGAGAAGGCCCGCGAGGGCTGGGAGCAGGTCAAGCGGGACCTCGCCGCCGAGACCTACCAGCTCTACGTGCTCGACGAGTTCGCGTACCCGATGCACTGGGGCTGGGTCGACACGGACGAGGTCGTCGACGTGCTGCGGAACCGGCCCGGGACCCAGCATGTCGTGATCACCGGGCGGAACGCGCCCGAGAAGCTCGTCGACTTCGCCGATCTCGTGACCGACATGTCGAAGGTCAAGCACCCGATGGACGCCGGTCAGAAGGGCCAGCGGGGTATCGAGTGGTGATGTCTTCCGTGCCTCGGCTGGTCATTGCCGCGCCCTCCTCGGGCAGCGGCAAGACCACCGTCGCCACGGGGCTGATGGCCGCGTTCGCCGCGCGGGGGCTCGCCGTGTCCCCGCACAAGGTCGGACCGGACTACATCGACCCCGGGTACCACGCGCTCGCCACCGGGCGGGTGGGGCGGAACCTCGACGCGTACCTGTGCGGGCCGGAGTTGATCGGTCCGCTGTTCGCGCACGGGGCGCGCGGGTGTGAACTCGCCGTCGTCGAGGGCGTGATGGGTATGTACGACGGGGCCGCGGGCGAAGGGGAGTTGGCGTCCACGGCCCATGTGGCGAAGCTGCTGCGGGCACCGGTCGTCCTCGTCGTCGACGCGTCCTCGCAGTCCCGGTCCGTCGCCGCGCTGGTGCACGGGTTCGCGTCCTGGGATCCCGAGGTGCGGGTCGGGGGCGTGATCCTCAACAAGGTGGCGTCGGACCGGCACGAGGCGCTGCTGCGGGAGGCGTTGGACTCCGCGGGGGTGCCGGTGCTGGGTGTGCTGCGGCGGGCGCCGCAGGTGGATACGCCGTCGCGGCATCTGGGGTTGGTGCCGGTTGCCGAGCGGCGGGCTGCGGCGGTGGATGCGGTCGCGGCGATGGGGGCGCAGGTGTCCGCGGGGTGTGATCTTGAGGGGTTGATGGCGCTGGCGCGTAGTGCCAGTGCGTTGTCCTGTGCGGCTTGGGATGCGGCTGAGGCTCTGGCTCCTTCGCCCCCGCCGCCCCTACCCGTCCCGTCCCCGGGGGCTGCGCCCCCGGACCCCC
>NZ_JBSFKO010000047.1:0-76901 GCF_053598575.1 Streptomyces sp. NPDC001100 | reverse complement strand
GCAACGGCGCCGTCGGCCGCATCGTCCTGCGCGCCGCCGCCGAGCACTTGACCCCGGTCGCTCTCGAACTCGGGGGCAAATCACCGGCGTTCGTCGACCGCGGCACCGATCTCGCCGTCGTGGCCGACCGGTTGGCGCGCGGCAAGTTCCTCAACGCCGGCCAGACCTGCGTCGCCCCCGACTACGTCCTCGCCGACCCGGAGACGGCCACCGCCCTGGAGTCCGCGCTCGCCCGTGCCGTAGTGGACCTGTACGGCACCGACCCGGCGGCCTCCGGCGAGTACGGCCGGATCGTCAACGAACGCCACTTCGACCGGCTCACCGGACTGCTCGACTCGGGCCGTGTCGTGGTCGGCGGCGCCAACGACCGTAGGACGAAGTACTTCGCGCCGACCGTCCTGGCCGACGTGGACTGCAAGTGACCCGTCATGCAGGAGGAGATCTTCGGCCCGATCCTGCCGATCGTCACGGTCCCCGACCTGGACGCGGCGATCGACTTCATCAACGACTGCGAGAAGCCCCTCGCCCTCTACACGTTCACGGACTCCGGCGACCCCCGGGCCCGGATCGCCGCCGAGACCTCCTCCGGCGGCCTCGGCCACGGCCTCCCGATCGCCCATCTCACCGTCCCCGACCCGCCGTTCGGCGGTGTGGGCGAGAGCGGCATGGGCAACTACCACGGCCGCTGCTCGATCGAGACGTTCAGCCACCGCAAGGCGGTGCTGGAGAAGCCTCTGGGGTGATCCGGAGGGAATTCGGCCTCCTAACTCGACGCCGTCCAGTCGGTGTACCGAATACGGCGCAGGTCGAGAACATCGCCGATGGTGCTCCACTCGTCTTTTCCGAGGCGGGCCAGGGGCCGCAGCCGAGTGATTTCCGGATGGCCGTTCTCCAGCACGGTCTCGTCGACCGCGATATGTACCACCCGTCCGAATACCACCGTGGAGTCACCCAGCCGGAGAGTGCTGTGGAGTTCGCACTCCAGAGCCACGGGGGAGCGGGCGACCCGTGGTGCCTTCACCCGCACACTGGCCTCGCGCGCCATCCCCACGGCGTCGAACTCGCTGACGCCGTGCGGGAAGTCGGTGGCGGTCCTGTTCACCTCGTCGACAAGCGGTTCTGGAGCGAGGTTGACCACGAACTGCCCGGTGGCCTCGACATTGCGCAGCGAGTCCTTACGGCCGACCGACGTGAACTGCACGATGGGCGGCGTGACCGACGAGATCGTGAAGAAGGAGTGCGGAGCGAGATTGTCGACGCCGTCGGCGGAGACGGTCGAAACCCAGGCGATGGGGCGTGGAACGACGGTCGACGTGAGCAGCCGATAAACCGCGATGGGTTCGAGCTGGGCCGGGTTGTATTCAGTGCGCATACCAGCGATATATCAGATGCCCGTGCGGCGCCGTGCGGCTGTCCCGGCTCTCCCTGCGGTTCCGGCCCGACTCCACGTCCGTGAGAAAGAACTGTGCGCCGACGCGAAAACGGGGGCGCCGCCGCCGGGTCAGACCCCCACCGTGAGCCCCACCACGAGGCTCACCGTCTCCGTACATGAAGACGGTCCGGACCATTGCCACGTGTATCTGGCGGTTCTACGCTCACACGGTCCCACTCATGAACTGCGTTCACATTTATGATCGGAGTCGCCTGGTGAGTGCACCGATGAGATCCCTGGTGAGTGCGAGACCCCGACTCGGTGTCCTGCTCGCGGCGGTCGCCACGCTGACCGCCGTGTTCGTCCCCGCTGCCGCGGCGCACCCGTTGTCGGCCGCTCCCGACACCGCCGTCCTCGACGGTGCCCGTCTCCAGCAGACCAAGCTCCGCCTGGACCACGGCGACCCTCAACTCCGGCGCGCCCTCGGCGACTTGACGACACGCGCCGACAACTGGCTGAGTCAGGGCCCCTGGACGGTCGTGGACAAGCCAAAACCCGCCCCCGGCGGCGATGTTCACGACTACCTGAGCCAGGCCCCGTACTGGTGGCCCACGACCACCCCGACCGCCGACAACCCCTGGGGCTGCCCGTACGTCCAGCGTGACGGGCAGCGCAACCCCGAGGTCGACACGGGCACCGACCGCCAGGATGTCGAGAAGGTCTTCGACTCGACGTACGACCTCGCGCTCGCCTGGTACTACACCGGCGACAAGCGCTACGCGCGAAAGGCCGGCCAGGTCCTGCGCACCTGGTTCCTCGACCCGGCCACAAGGATGAACCCCAACCTGAACCACGCCCAGTTCATCCCCTGCAAGTACGACGGCCGGGCCATCGGCGTCATCGACTTCTCCCAGTCGTACACCAGCGTCGTCGACGCCGTCGCGATCCTCGGCACCGGCGCCTCCGGCTGGACGAAGACCGACCGCACGGCGATGACCAAGTGGAACTCCGACTTCCTCGGCTGGCTGAAGAACAGCGCCTTCGGTAAGGAGGAGGGCGCCGCCGCCAACAACCACGGCACCTTCTACGACATGCAGCTCGCCGCCCTCGCCTACGCGACCGGCGACAAGGCGCTGGCCAGGCGGACCGTGCTGGACGCGCGCGCCAAACGCGTCGACCCGCAGATCGCGGGCGACGGCAGCCAGCCGCAGGAGCTGGCGCGGACCCGGAGTTGGCACTACTCGACCTTCGACCTTGTCGCGTACACCCGGCTCGCGGCCATCGGCCGGCATGTCGGCGTGAACCTGTGGACCTATCAAGGCCCGGACGGGCAGGGCCTGTTGAAGGCAGTGGACTATCTGCTCCCCGCCGCGACCGGAGCCGCCGCGTGGCCGCATCCGGAGCTGGAGTTCTACCGCTACGCGGCGAGCGACATCGTGCACGCGGCGGCCGACGCGGGCGACGCACGGGCCAGGGCCGCCGTACCGAAACTACAGACACCGCCCGGCGGCGACCTGTGGGCACTGCGCCCGGCGGCCGAGCAACTGGACTCGATCGCGGGCTGACCAGTGTGCGGGGCCTGCTGGCCGTCGACCGGCCAATCCGCGAGGGCTAGCCCATCGCCGGCTGACCGGCCCGCGAAGGCCCACCTGCCGTAGGCCGACCGGTTCGCGAAGTCCCGTCTGCCGTCGGCCGACCGGTCCGAACAAGCCCGTCTGCCGTCGGCCGACCGGCTCGTACAGGCTGCCCGTCGTTGGCCGACCAGCCCGTGCAGGGCCGCCTGCCCTCGACCGGCTGGCCCGTACAAGCCCGCCTGACCTCGCCCCTCTCGAACAGGGGTTCCTGAGCGGTCGCTTAGAATGGGGCGTCCCCACAGTCTCCACCGCCCCACTCAGCACCGCTCGGGAGCCCCGCCGTGTCCGTCGAATCCCCGTCCGCCACCGCCACCGCCACCGCCCTCGCCCACGGCCGGCTCATCCCCGTCACCGTTCACTTCGACGACCTCGACGCCCTCGGCATGCTGCACAACGCCCGGTACCCGCTCCTCGTCGAGCGGGCCTGGACCGAGCTGTGGCAGGAACACGGTGTCCGCTTCGACGGCGACTGGGCGAGCGCGGGCGACGCCTGCAACGTCGTGAAGGAACTGCTGATCAGCTACGAGGCACCGGTCACCAGGCCCGGCACGTACGCCGTCCACCTGTGGCTGGACCGGCTCGGCACGACCGGTCTGACGTACGGTTTCCGGCTCTGTTCGGCGGACGGGTCGGTGACCTACGCGACCGGCACCCGCGTGCTGGTCCGGCTGGACGCCGGGACGCTGCGCCCCGCGCCCTGGAGCGAGGACTTCAGAGCTGCCGGTCGGGCACTGCTGCGCTCGGAGCGCTGACCTTCGGGCGGTCCCGGTCCCCGGCGCGCAGCACGCCGGCGAAGACGGCGAGCCCACCGGCCAGCACCGTGACCAGGCAGAACGACACCACCAGGCTCGTCGCCTGCGCGACCCCACCGATCAGGCTCGGCGCGACCAGCCCCGAGGTGTAGGTGATCGTCGCCACGCCCGCGATGGCCTGGCTCGGGTTGGGCCCGCTGCGACCCGCCGCCGCGAAGCACAGCGGTACGACCACGGCGATGCCCAGACCCAGCAGCGCGAAGCCGCCCATCGCCAGCGCCGGGCTGTCCGCGACGACGATCAGCAGCCCGCCGCACACGGCCAGGACCCCGCCCGCGCGGACCGTACGCACCGAGCCGAAGCGGTTCACCACCGTGTCGCCCACCAGCCGGGCCACCGCCATCGTCAGCATGAAACCGGTCGTCGAGGCCGCCGCGAGCCCGGCCGACGTGCCCAACTGGTCGTGCAGATACACCGCCGACCAGTCCAGGCTGGCCCCCTCCGCGAACACCGCGCAGAAGCCCACCGCACCGATGAGCAGCGCCGACCGGGGCGGCAGTGTGAAGCGCGGCGGCGCCTCCTCCTCCACCCCCGGCTGGATGTCGAGCACCCAGCGACAGGCGGTCACACCGAGCAGCGTGAGGATCAGGGCCGCGATGAGATGGTGCACGCGCGCGTCCGAACCGAGGTGCGCCGCCAGGGTGCCGCCCGCCGAACCGATCAGGGCGCCCGCGCTCCACATGCCGTGCAGGCTCGACATGATCGATTTGTCCATGAGGCGCTCGATCTCGACGCCGAGCGCGTTCATCGCGACGTCGGCCATGCCCGCGCTCGCCCCGTACGTGAACATCGCCAGGCAGAGGGTGACCAGGTTCGGCGCGAGGGACGGCAGCGCCAGGGACATCGTCCACAGCGAGATCAGCCCGCGCAGCGCCGTACGGCTGCCGAAGCGGTGGGTGATCCAGCCTGCCAGCGGCATCGAGCAGGAGGCGCCGAACGCACCGAAGGCGAGCGCGAATCCGAGCCAGCCGGCGGCGACATGCGCGTGCTCCTGGATCCACGGCACCCGGGTCGCGAAGGAGCCGGTGACCGCGCCGTGCACGGTGAAGACGGCCGCCACGGCGTACCGGGCGCGCTTCACCTCGTGTCGGTCGTAGACCACTTCGCTCATTCTCCGGCCCCTCCTGCTGTTCGGATCCCGACCTCGATGTCGGTCCGTCCCCTTCCCCGCTCGCGTCGCGTAAACTATCAGGAACCCTGCCTGATAGATAGAGAATTACCAGCCGCCAGTCGCGCCCCCTCGATCTGGGAGGATTCCCGGCATGCCCGCATCCCCGAGCACCGCCCGGGCCATCAACGACCGGCTCGCCCTGCGTCTCCTGCAGCGTGAAGGCCCGCTGACGGCAGGCCAGTTGAAGCAGCTCACCGGACTGTCCCGGCCCACCGTCGCCGACCTCGTCGAACGCCTCACGGCCTCCGGACTGATCGAGATGGTCGGCGAGTCGGGAGCCCAACGGCGGGGCCCGAACGCCCGGTTGTACGGCATCGTCGGCGACCGCGCCCATCTCGCTGCCCTGGACGTCCGCCTGGAGAGCGTCTCCGTGCTCGTCTCCGACCTGGTCGGCCGGGTCCTCGCCGAGGCGTCCGTACCGATCGACGCCGATGCCGGGACGGGGCCGGCGGTGGAGCAGGCCGTCGCGCTGGTGGAGCGGGCGGTGAAGGAGGCGGGGAGCGGGTCAACCGGGCCTGAGGCGGAGGGAGTTCGGGGGCCCGAGTCCGTACGCGAGTGGGGCAGTCTGCACACCGTCGGCATCGGCGCCCCCGGTCTGATCGACCCGGCCACGGGTGAACTCCGCAACACCACCGGCCTGCCCGCGTGGCACCGCAGTCTGGTGGGTGCCCTCCAGGAACGGCTGCCCGATGCCCGTGTCGTCGTCGAGAACGAGACCAACCTCGCGGCCCTGGCGGAGATGCGCGACGGCGCGGCCCGGGACCGGGACACCTTCGTCCTGCTCTGGCTGGACATGGGCATCGGCGCCGCGGTGGTCCTCGACGGCGCACTGCGCCGGGGAGCGTCCGGCGGTGCGGGCGAGGTCGGCTTCCTCCCGGTGCCGGGCACGCGGGGACTCCCTTCGGCGACGGACTGCGAGGGGGGTTTCCATTCACTGGCCGGCGCGGCGGCGGTGCTCGAACTGGCCCGGGAATGCCGGGCGTTGGACGACGAGGGCGCGGGGGAGCGGGCGACCGCGGCGCAGGTCGTGCGATGGGCGGTGGCCACGGTGACCGATGCCCGCGCCGCCCGCTTCCTGGACACCCTCGCCGATCGCCTCGCCCTCGGTGTCGCGTCCGTCGTCGCGCTGCTGGACCCCGGGTGCGTGGTCCTCGGCGGCGAGGTCGGACAGGCCGGCGGTGACGAACTCGCCGTACGCGTGGCCGAACGGATCGCCGGTATGTCACCGCTGCCCGTAAAGGTGCGCCCCAGCGTCCTCGGCGATACGGCCGTGCTGCGCGGTGCGCTGCTGACGGCGCAGGACGGCGCGCAGGACGACCTGTTCGGCTGAGAGGCCCGGGCCTGTTCGGCTGACGAGCCCGGGCCTGTCGGGCTGAGAGGCCCGGCGGTGGGCAAGGGCCGTCGTCACCACCGCCGGACCGGTCCAGAGGTGTCCTGTCCGGTGATCCAGAAAGGACTAGACCAGATGATCCAGCAGGTGGAGGCCTGTTGAGAAGTCCATCGACACCCTCTGTGAGCCACCCCACACACTTCACCTGGATGGACCCTTGCCAGGCGTGGCACACTGGCCCTGTACCAGAAGCAGCGCACTCCGGGGTCGGTGAAAGTCCGAACCGGCGGTTATAGTCCGCGACCCGTCCGTGTAGTTCAGCGGCCGGTTGACCAGGTGGAATTCCTGGACCGACGGTTAAAGTCCGGATGGGAGGCAGTGCGCGGCGGGCGGGCATTCGTGCGCGCCGCCGTATCGGCTCGTCCTGTGTGGGCGGGTTCTGTCCGGCGTCGCCCTCGGTGCTTCCGTTCGTTTCATTCTGTCGTCTTCGACAGGCCCCGGAGTCCGTGCCCCGATGTGGCAGGAGGACCCGGGAAGTGTTCACCGGAATCGTCGAAGAGCTGGGTGAGGTCACCGCCGTCGAGAGTCTCGACGACGCCTCCCGCTTCCGTCTGCGCGGCCCGATCGTCACCGAGGGCGCGAAGCACGGCGACTCCATCGCCGTGAACGGAGTCTGTCTCACCGTCGTCGAGCACGAGGGTGACGAGTTCACCGCCGACGTCATGGCCGAGACCCTGAACCGCTCCAGCCTCGGCGTCCTCGCCGTCGGCTCCCGCGTCAACCTCGAACGCCCCATGGCCCTCGGCGCCCGCCTCGGCGGACACATCGTGCAGGGCCATGTCGACGGCACCGGGGCGGTGTTGGAGCGCAAGCCGTCCGAGAACTGGGAGCTCGTCAAGATCTCGCTCCCCGCCGACCTCACGCGCTATGTCGTCGAGAAGGGCTCCATCACCGTCGACGGCATCAGCCTCACCGTCGTCGACGCGGGCCCGGACTACTTCACGGTCAGCCTCATCCCCACCACCCTCGACCTGACCACCCTCGGCCTCAAGCAGCCCGGCGACCCGGTCAACCTCGAAGTGGACGTCATCGCCAAGTACGTCGAGCGGCTCATGGGCGACCGCGAGGTGACCCCGTGAACTGGCTCAACTCCGAGGCGTTCGTCCTGTTCGGCCAGCACATCAAGTGGTCGGACATGATCGGCAACGTCGTCGGCCTGATCGCCCTGGCCTTCGGCTGGCGGCGCTCGATCTGGAGCTGGCCCACCCAGTTCGTCTCCGGCGTGATCCTCTTCGCCGCGTTCGCCACCGCCCACCTCTCCGGCAGCGCCGGCAAGCAGGTCGTCGTCATGGTCGTCGCGGTCTACGGCTGGTGGCAGTGGAACCGCGGCAGGGGCGACTCCGCCGACGGCCACATCACCCCCCGCTTCGCCACCTGGCGCGAGCGCGCGATCCTCGTCGGCTCCGCCGCCGTGGGGACGGTCGCGGTCGCCGCCCTCTTCAAGGCGTACCCGTCCCTGTCCTGGGACCCGTGGCCCGACGCCTACATCTTCGTCGGCACGATCGTCGCCATGTACGCCCAGGCCCGCGGCATGGTCGAGTTCTGGTTCGCCTGGCTCCTCGTCGACCTCGTCGGCGTCCCCCTCAACTTCGCCAACGGCTTCGCGTTCTCCGGCTTCGTCTACGTCATCTACGGCGCACTCGTCCTGTGGGGCATGCGCGACTGGTGGCTGCGCTCCCGCAAGGCCTCGCAGCCCGTCCTGGAAGGAGCGCCGGCATGACAGCGGCACCGATCCTGTACAGCACCGACGGTTTCGAGGACTTCTCGCTCGACCCGGTCGAGCAGGCCGTCGCCGACATCGCGGCCGGCCGCCCGGTCGTGGTCGTCGACGACGAGGACCGCGAGAACGAGGGCGACCTCGTCATCGCCGCGGAGAAGGCCACTCCCGAGATCGTCGCCTTCATGATGAGCGAGTGCCGAGGCCTCATCTGCGCCCCCATGGAGGGCGACGAGCTGGACCGGCTCCGGCTCCCGCAGATGGTCGAGGACAACACCGAGTCGATGAAGACCGCGTTCACGGTGTCGGTCGACGCCTCGGCCGCCCACGGTGTGACCACCGGCATCTCGGCCGCCGACCGCGCGACCACGCTCCGGCTCCTCGCGAGCGGCACCACCGAGGCCGACGACTTCGTCCGCCCCGGCCACATCTTCCCGCTGCGCGCCCGCTCCGGCGGAGTGCTGACGCGCAACGGCCACACCGAGGCCGCCGTCGACCTCGCCCGTCTCGCGGGCCTGCGCCCGGCCGGTGCGATCGTCGAGATCGCGGGTGAGGACGGCCGTATGCTCCGCCTCCCCGAACTGATCCCGTTCGCCCGCAAGCACGGCCTGACGATCATCTCCATCGAGGACCTGATCGCCTACCGGCAGACCGCCGAGCCCACCGTCCGCCGTGAGGCAGAGGTCCAACTCCCCACCCGCCACGGCCAGTTCACGGCCTACGGCTACCGCTCCACCGTCGACGGCGTCGAGCACGTCGCCCTCGTCCACGGCGAGATCGGCGAGGGCGAGGACGTCCTGGTCCGGGTCCACTCCGAGTGCCTCACCGGCGACGTCTTCCACTCCCTGCGCTGCGACTGCGGCCCCCAGCTGGAGGCCTCCCTGGAGCGCATCCAGGAGGAGGGCAGGGGAGTGGTGGTCTACCTGCGCGGCCACGAGGGGCGCGGCATCGGCCTGCTCTCCAAGCTCCGGGCGTACGAACTCCAGGAGCGCGGCCGGGACACCCTCGACGCCAATCTCGAACTCGGCCTGCCCGCCGACGCCCGGGACTACGGCGCCGGCGCGCAGATCCTGGAGGACCTCGGGGTCCGCAGCCTGCGCCTGATGACCAACAACCCCGACAAGACCGACGCGCTCGTCCGGCACGGCCTCAAGGTCACCGGCCGCGAACCGATGCCGATACAGGCGGGCGAGCACAACCTCCGCTACCTGCGCACCAAGCGGGACCGCATGGGCCACGACCTGCCCTGGCTGGACCCGGCCCCCGTGTCCACCTGCGGCAACCAGTAAGAGCGAGCAGTAAGAGCAACTCGTAAGACCCCTTCAGAAGTCACCGAGGAGACAAGAGAACGTGAGCGGCAAGGGCGCACCGGAACTGTCCGTACGCAACGTCGGAGACCTGCGGGTCGCCGTCATCGCGGCGCAGTGGCACGAAAAGGTGATGGACGGTCTGGTGGACGGCGCCCTGCGCGCCCTGCACGACCTGGGGATCGACGAGCCGACCCTGCTCCGGGTCCCCGGCAGCTGGGAACTCCCGGTCGTGGCAAAGGTGTTGGCGGGCCGGGGCTACGACGCGATCGTCGCCCTCGGTGTGGTCATCCGGGGCGGCACCCCGCACTTCGAGTACGTCTGCCAGGGCGTGGTCCAGGGCCTCACCCAGGTCTCCGTCGAGACCGGCGTCCCCGTCGGCATGGGCGTCCTGACCTGCGACACCGAGGAGCAGGCCCTCGACCGGGCCGGCCTGGAGGGCTCGAACGAGGACAAGGGGCACGAGGCGGTGACGGCGGCCGTGGCGACGGCGGCCACCCTCCGCTCAGTATCTGAACCGTGGCGTTAGGCCGACCACCACAACCCGTAAAGTGGTCGGCATCATGTCCAATAAGACGTTCGAGGAGCTCTTCACCGAGCTCCAGCAGAAGGCCGCCACCGGCGACCCCGCCACTTCCCGCACCGCAGAGCTGGTCGGCAAGGGCGTCCATGCCATCGGCAAGAAGGTCGTCGAAGAGGCCGCCGAGGTCTGGATGGCCGCCGAGTACGAGGGCAAGGAGGCGGCTGCCGAGGAGATCTCGCAGCTGCTCTACCACGTCCAGGTGATGATGGTCGCCCGCGGAATCTCGCTGGACGACGTCTACGCCCACCTGTAAAAACCGTTCAGAACCGTTTGCGACACTTCACCCCATTTCACGCGAAGGAAGCCGACCTCATGCTGCGCATCGCCGTCCCCAACAAGGGTTCCCTGTCAGGACCTGCGGCGGACATGCTGCATGAGGCCGGCTACCAGCAGCGCCGGGAGTCCAAGGAACTGCGGATCGTCGACCCGGTCAACGAGGTCGAGTTCTTCTACCTCCGCCCCCGCGACATCGCGATCTACGTCTCCTCCGGTCGCCTCGACATCGGCATCACCGGCCGCGACCTGCTCATCGACTCCGCCGCCTCCGCCGAGGAGATCCTCCCGCTCGGCTTCGCCCGCTCCACCTTCCGCTTCGCGTCCAAGCCCGGCGCGGCCAGCAGCATGGCGGACCTCAAGGGCAAGACGGTCGCCACCTCGTACGAGGGCATCGTCGCGGGCCACCTCGCCGACAACGGCATCGACGCCTCCGTCGTCCACCTCGACGGTGCCGTGGAAACGGCCATCGAACTGGGCGTCGCCGAGGTCATCGCGGACGTCGTCGAGACCGGCACCAGCCTGCGCAACGCGGGCCTTGAGGTCTTCGGCGAGCCCATCATGAAGTCCGAGGCCGTCGTCATCCGCCGCAAGGGCGCCGAGGTCGAGGAGCCCAAGGTCCAGCAGTTCCTGCGCCGCCTCCAGGGCGTCCTGGTCGCCCGGACCTACGTGATGATGGACTACGACTGCCGGGTCGAGCAGCTGGAGAAGGCCGTCGCGCTCACCCCGGGCCTGGAGTCCCCGACCGTCTCCCCGCTGCACAACGAGGGCTGGGTCGCCGTCCGCGCGATGGTCCCCGCCAAGGAGGCGCAGCGGATCATGGACGACCTGTACGACATCGGCGCCCGGGCCATCCTGACGACGGCCATCCACGCCTGCCGTCTCTGAGGAACACGCCAGCCATGTCTCAACTCCCCGCCCTGCCGGTCACGTTCAGGCCGGGCCGTACCCGTGCCGTGCTGCTCACCGGGGGCGCCGCGATCTTCGTCGTCATCACGACCGTCGCGATGCTCCTGGAGCAGCTCACCCCGGGGGAGAAGCTCAGCTTCGTCTTCACCGGTGCCGTTCTCTTCGGTGTGCTGGCCGTGCTCGCGCGGGTGAAGGTCGTCGCCGACGAGTCCGGTGTCACCGTCGTGAACATCGTCAGCAGGCGCCGTCTGGAGTGGGCGGAGATCCTCCAGGTGAACCTGCGGCCGGGCGACCCCTGGGTGTTCCTCAACCTCAGCGACGGCACCAGCCTCCCCGTGCTCGGCATCCAGCCCGGTATCGCCAAGGAGCGGGCCATCGCCGACGCGCGCACTCTGCGGGCGCTCACCGAGGCCCACTCGACAAGGGATCTGCCGTAGATGGCCATGTCTTGATTAATCTGTTGTCGGTGGCGTTTTTCCTCGCGCCTCCGCCACCGGTGTTCCCCCCTGTCTTCCGAGGCCCCCTGCTACCCGAGGAGTGACTCCCTCCAGCGATGGACGGATCGTCCTGTAGTACCTGCGCCGCCCCCTCCCGACATATCGAGGCGGCGGCATGACCATCCCCCTGCTGCTCCTAGGAGCGGCGATCCTGCTGATTCTGGCCAACGGCTTCTTCGTCGCGGCCGAGTTCGGGCTCGTCACCGTGGAGCGCCCCGAGGCCGAGAAGGCCGCCGCCGAGGGCGACCGACGGGCCGCCACGGTCGTCGAGTCGCTCAAGGAGCTGTCCTTCCAGCTCTCCGGCACCCAGCTCGGCATCACCATCACCTCCCTGGTCGTCGGCATGCTCGCCGAACCGGCCCTGGCACAACTCCTGCACGGCCCGTTCAGCGCGATCGGCATCCCCGAGGGCGCCGTCTCCGGTGTCGCGGTGGTCGTCGGCATGCTGCTCGCCTCGGCGGTGCAGATGGTGATCGGCGAACTCGTGCCCAAGAACTGGGCGGTGTCGCGGCCCTTGCAGGTCGCCCGCTTCGTCGCCGCGCCGCAGCACGCCTTCGCGAAGCTGTTCCGCCCGGTGATCGCCGCGCTCAACGCGGTCGCCAACCGGCTCGTCCGCGCCCTGGGCGTCGAGCCCGCCGACGAGCTGGCCTCCGCCCGCACCCCCGGCGAGCTGGTCTCCCTGGCCCGCCACTCCGCGCAGGCCGGCGCCCTGGAACAGGACACGGCCGATCTCTTCGTACGGACCCTGTCGCTGGGCGAGTTGACCGCGCAGCACGTCATGACCCCGCGCGTGAAGGTCAGCGCGCTCCAGTCGTCGGCGACCGCCGAGGACGTGGTCAACCTGACCCGCGCCACCGGTCTGTCCCGCTTCCCCGTCTACCGGGAGAAGATCGACGAGATCGTCGGCATGGTCCACCTCAAGGACGCCCTGGCCGTGCCCGCGCACGCCCGGCTCCGCACGTCCGTCACCAGCATCGCCAAGTCCCCGGTGCTGGTCCCCGAGACCCTGCCCGTCCAGCCCCTGCTGGCCCGGCTGCGCAGCGAGCAGCCGATCGCCGTCGTCGTCGACGAGTACGGCGGTACGGCCGGTGTGGTCACCCTGGAGGACATCGTCGAGGAACTCGTCGGCGAGGTCCGCGACGAGCACGACGGCCAGGACGTACCCGAACTCGCCGCGGCTCCGTCCGAGGACGGCAAACCCGCCTGGGACGCCGACGGCAGCTGCCGCGTCGACATCCTCCAGCGCATAGGCCTGGACGTGCCCGAAGGACCGTACGAGACGGTCGCCGGCCTGGTCGCCGACCTGCTCGGCCGCATCCCCGCCCCCGGCGACAAGGCCGAACTCCCGGGCTGGCGGCTCTCGGTGCGCCAGGTCGGCCACTACCGCGCCGAGCGGGTCCGCCTGGTCCGCACGTCTCCGCCCGTGAACGTCATGGAGGCGGCCCGATGACCGTCCTCCAACTCCTCTTCGCCGTCCTGCTGGTACTCGCCAACGGCTTCTTCGTCGGCGCCGAGTTCGCCCTCGTCTCCGTCCGCCGCAGCCAGATCGAACCCCTCGGCACGGCCCGCGCCCGCCAGGTCCTCTACGGCCTCGAACGGCTCCCGCAGATGATGGCCGCGGCCCAATTCGGCATCACCGTCTGCTCGTTGACCCTGGGCGCGGTGGCCGAACCGACGGTCGCCCATGTGCTGGAGCCGGTCTTCGAGTGGATGCACCTGCCCGACGGCATGATCCACCCCCTCGGCTACGTCCTCGCGCTCGCCGCGGTCGTCTTCTTCCACCTCGTCATCGGCGAGATGGTCCCGAAGAACCTCGCGATGGCCGCGCCGGAGAAGGCCGCGATGTGGCTCAGCCCCGGCCTGGTCGCCTTCGCCCGGATCTGCAAGCCGATCACCATCGCCCTCGGCGCCGTCGCCCAGGGCATCCTGCGGCTCTTCCATGTCGAGCCCAAGGACGAGGTCGAGGCCGTCTTCACCAGCGAACAGCTCAACCGCCTGGTGGAGGACTCGGGCCAGGCCGGCCTCCTCGACCCCGAGGAACAGGAACGCCTGGAGGACGCCCTGGAGTTGGGTTCCCGCCCGGTCACCGACGTCCTGCTGCGTCGCGAGAACCTGGTCACGGTCAGCCCCTCGGTCGCCCCGGGCGAGATCGTCGCCCTCACCGCCCGTACCGGCTACTCCCGCTTCCCGATCGCGGCGGAGACCGGCGCCTTCATGGGCTATCTCCACGTCAAGGACGTCCTGGACCTGGAGGAATCCGAGCGTGCGGTCCCGCAACAGATCTGGCGCCCCATGACGACCCTGCGCTCCGAACTCCCCCTGGACGACGCCCTGACGGTGATGCGCCGAGCGGCGACGCACCTGGCCCAGGTGGCTGACGCCTCCGGCAAGGTCCTGGGCCTGGTGGCGATGGAGGATGTACTGGAGCTGTTGGTGGGCGAGGTAACGGACCCGGCCCACAGAGAAGTCCCGGCACAACCGCGCACAACGGAACTGAAGCAGACGGTACCCAGCTGACGCCGGATCCCCGTGCCCACCACAGGGGCGCGGGGAACTGCGCGAACAGCCCCCACCCGGCCGCAGCCGCGAACCAACGGATCCACCCGAGCTGGTGCGTACCACTCACCCCTCGGCGGGCCCCCGCCCCGACAACACCTCGCCGTACGCCTGCATCAGATCCGGCAACCGCAAAGTCGACAAGTCATCCCGCGACAACATCCCGGGATACACCGACAACCGCAGATCCCGATACGCGCAGCTCTTCTCGTACAGGGTCCGCAGGAACCGCCCGTTCCCCAGCTCGTCGATCCACCCCTGATCCACCACGTGCCCGGCGATGGACCGCAGTTCGTCCAAGGCCTCCTCGTCCCACACGTCCCCGTTCTCCGCCGCCAACACCTCACCGATGGAGGTGAGTTCGAGAGGCCGGTACGAGGGGAAGTCGACGCGCGTGGTGAACCGGGACGACAGCCCGGGGTTCGCGGCCAGCAGCCGGTCCATGCCCTCCGGGTAGCCGGCCAGTATCACCACGAGGTGGTCGCGGTTGTCCTCGGCCCGCTTCAGCAGCACCTGCAGGGCCTCGTCGCCGTACGCGTCACCCTTGCCGTACCCGGAGTTGGAGAGCGAGTAGGCCTCGTCGACGAAGAGGACGCCACCGATCGCGGAGTCGATCAACTCGTTGGCCTTCACGGCCGTCTGGCCGAGGTACTCGCCGACCAGATCGGCCCGCTGCGCCTCGACGAGATGGTCGCCGCCGAGCAGCCCGAGGGCGTAGAAGACGCGGCCGAGTATGCGGGCCACGGTGGTCTTGCCGGTGCCCGAGGGACCGGAGAAGACGAAGTGCCGTTTCGGCGGCTGGACCGGCAGCCCCTGCCCGGCACGCAGCCGGGCCATGTTCAACTGGGCGGACAGCGCCTTCACTTGGCGCTTGACCGGCTCCAACCCCACCATGCGCTCAAGCTCGTTGAGCGCCTCCTCGAGTAAGACGGGGTCGGTGGGGCCGGTGGGCAGCGGTGGAACGGGAACCGAGGTCTTCTCGCGCACCGAGTCGGCGGCCGAGGGCAGCGGCCCGGTCGGCGGAAGACCGGGCTCCGACAGCTTCAGATCGCGCCCCTCCGCGCCGAACAGCGGATCGAGCCCGTCGGGCCCCTCCAGCGCGTCCTGTCCGCCGGAGAGCGTGATCGCGGCGAGGTCGGTGACGTCCTCGGAGCCGTCGTACCCGTCGGAGTCGGTGATCGCGGCGAGCCGCGCCGAGGTGTCCATGAACGCGGGGTCGACGCGGTGCACCGCCCGGTACAGGGGGAGCGCGGCGGCGCTGCGGCCGGTGCCCTCGTGGGCCCGCGCCAGCCAGTACCGCAGCTCCTTGCGCTGCGGTTGTTCGCTGCGGCAGCGCATCAGCGCGGAGGACAGCAGCGGCTCCGCCTGGCCGTACATCTCAAGCCGGACCCGGGCCATCCCGCCGAACAACCCGGCCTCGATGCCCAGGAGTTGGTCGTTCAGCAGGGGATCGGTGTGCCGGACCAGCTGCTCCCAGTCCTTGACCAGATAGGCGCGGCAGGCGTGCAGGAAGCGGACCTGGTGATCGGTGTCGACGGGCGGCAGTCCGGCCAGCGCGCGGTCCAGTTCGGGCACATGGCGGCCGTCCAGCCAGTGCGAGGCGTGCGCGAGCAGCAGATCGCGCGGGCTCTCCAGCACGGGCTGGACCCACCAGCCAAGCCAGTACCAGGAGTTGAGCGTCCGGCGGTGTCTGGTGCGCTGTTCCCCGAAGCGTTCCCGGTGCCGGTACATCCGCAGCAGCGCGGTCGTCGTGTCGACACGCAGCGCGTGCAGTCCGAGCCAGCCGTCGGCCATCCCGGGATCCATCCGTACCGCGGTGCGGAACTCCTCCTCCGCCTGCGGATAAGCGCCCATCGTGTAGGCGTCCACGCCTCGCAGCCACGCGAGGTCGGCCGGGGCCTCGGGGCCCTGCGTGCCGAAGTCCATCACGTCCCCCCACAAACCGTGCCCCCGTTGATTCACCGCCGGGCCGGCGCCCGTCGGCAGTCTGGGTCGAACCGCTGTGCCGCGGACGGGAGTTGCCGTGGTGCGCGAAGCAGCCGTCCGTTGGTCGCACCCTGGGCATCGTACCTGCGGGGCAGGTGCCCATCGAAGGGTGCCGCACAGGCCGTTTGGCGAGGTGGGAGCAGATGGGGCGCACTCGGGACGGTGACCCAGGGTGAGCAAATCACGGCTCGTAGCGGCCGGAAACGGGGCTGAGAGCAGAACGAAGCCCCCGATCACGGGGGAACAACCGGGGGCTTCGCGACTCTGGGCGGCTTCGAACGGCCGCACATTCAGAACGTAAGACCTGTACGGCCCCTGGGTCAAGCCGAGTTGAGGCACTCAAGGAAGTTCACGCATGACGGTCTTCACAAGTTCAGCACACTGCGGGCGGTTCGTCACCGAGGGTGATTTCGTGGTCCGGTCCAATCGTCCCGGAGGGCACCGGCAGCACCTCGTACCCCGTCATCAACTGCCGTACCAGGAAGTCCGCGTGCGGTCGCGAAGGGTCCTCGGCGAAGTGTTCTCGTTCCGCCTCGACCCACCCGTCCCAGAAGTCCCGTTGCTCACTTCCGTCCCGCAGTCGCCCCCGTGCCCAGGACTCCTCGCGGGGCAGCTCCATCCACAGCAGCCGCGCGAGAAACGGCCGTACCGCCCGGCGCCCGGCGCCGACGCCCTCGATCAGGACCACAGGCGCGGGCGGGAGCGCGCGGGGTGTTCCGAAGCGCCGGGTGTGCCAGTCGTAGGGGGCGTAGCGTGCGGTCCCGCCGTGGCCGAGCGGGGTGATCACCTGGCGCAGCAGCCGGTCGGTCCAGCCGAACGGTTCGTCGTGGGTGGAGAGGTCGTCCAGGTGCAGCACGGGCGCCCCGCCCAGTGCCGCGGCCAGCCGCCCGGCGAACGTGGACTTCCCGGACCCCGCGTGCCCGTCGACCCCGACGAGCCGGACCGGGCCGCAGGACGGGGGAAGGCGGCGGAGCCGTTGGGCGAGGTCGTGCATGACTGGTCCCGGGATGTCGTGGGTGATGCCGCAGGTCGCCGGGACAGTCTAAGGAGTGGTCGCTCCCGCCCCAGGTCATGCCAGTGGTCGATACCAATATTGGTCGGTGTGGCGAGGTTCGAAGTGCTGGCAGCGGGGAGCCGTGTGTGCCCATAGTGGGCGCACATCCGCCCATTGGATCTGTCCCGACTCGGAGCACCCGGGGGTCTTCCGCCCATGAGCAGAGCCGAACAGCCGTCCCGCCGAGCCGTCCTGGCCGCCGCGGTCGCCGCCGCCGTGGTGAGCGGCGCCGGCCCCGCTGCCGCCGACACCGGCGCAGCCGACCCGGACCAGGCCCCGACCCGGGTCGACTACCACGCGTGGACCACCTACGAGGACTGGTGCGGCGGTACCGCAAAGGGCACCCGGGCCGTCCCGGGCCCGCGCCCCGGCCTCGTCATCGGCGCCGACCTCGGCAGCGTCGACTACACGGACCCGCACACCGGCAGGACCGCGAGCTGGGAGTACGCGACCTGGACGTCCCCCGTCCACAGGCTCTCCGTCCCCGCGACGGAGACCATCGCCTCCTGGAACGCGCACACCCCCGCCGGCACCTGGATCCAGGTCGAACTGCGCGGCACGTACTCCGACGGCACGGACACCCCCTGGTACGTGATGGGCCGCTGGGCCGCCGGCGACCAGGACATCAGGCGGACCTCCGTCGACGACCAGAAGGACGGCAAGTCCGCCGTCTGGACGGACACCTTCGCGATCGACGATGCGACCACGGGCCTGCGCCTGACGTCGTACCGGCTGCGCCTGACCCTCTACCGGAAGCCGGGCACCGAGCTCACCCCCACCGTGTGGCGGCTCGGCGCGATGGGCTCGGACATCCCGGACCGCTTCACCGTCCCGGCCTCCGTGCCCGGACTCGCCGGGGAGCTGATCGTCCCGCGCTACTCGCAGGAGATCCACACCGGCCAGTACCCCGAGTACGACAACGGCGGCGAGGCCTGGTGCAGCCCCACCTCCTCGCAGATGATCATCGAGTACTGGGGCGGCCGGCTCACCCCGGAGCAACTGGCCTGGGTCGACCCGTCCTACGCGGACCCGCAGGTCGACAACGCGGCCCGCTTCACCTACGACTACCAGTACCAGGGCTGCGGCAACTGGCCGTTCAACGCCGCCTACGCGGCGACGTACCAGGACCTCCAGGGCGTGGTCACCCGGCTCGGCTCGCTCACCGACCTGGAGACACTGATCGCGGCGGGCATCCCGGCCATAACGTCCCAGTCGTTCCTCAGCAGCGAGCTGACCGGCGCGGGGTACGGCACGGCCGGTCACCTGATGACCGTGATCGGCTTCACCACCGACGGGGACGTGATCGCCAACGACCCCAACTCGCCCAGCGATCCGGCCGTCCGCCGCGTCTACAAGCGCCGGGAGTTCGAGAACATCTGGCTGCGCACCAAGCGGTACAACGCCTCCGGCAAGCTCTCCTCCGGTACGGGCGGCGTCTGCTACCTCTACTTCCCGGCGCGACCGACCGCCCGTCAGCGCACCGCGCTCGCGGCGGTGGGCGTGTGCTGACGCGGAGCCTGTGACCAAGGTCTCCGACTCGAAAGGCGATATGGATGGCAAGGTGGACAGAACGGGGGAGTCCACCGCACATCCGACCTCTGTGAGCCACCATGACCGCACACGCAGCCGACGCCACCCGCACCCGCGCCCGCACCGGCGGCCCCAAGGGCGACGGCCCGAAGATCGCCGAACACGTCATGGGCTGGACCCTCGTCGTGGTGATCGCGATGCTCGTGACCCAAATCGGCCTGCTGTGACCTGACGCATAACCGACCTGCCATACTGCGGTTGACCCAGCCCAGTTGGAGAGCCAGAGTCGAAATTGGAAATCAGTCAGCAGCGTGACGTCGCACGCCCCCGGGCGCGCGGTACCGAGCGCTCCTTGGCGCGCCGCGCCGAACTCATCGCCATTGGCCGGAAGTTGTTCGCCGACACGTCCTACGACGCGCTGTCCATGGACGACATCGCGCGGCAGGCCCATGTCGCCAAGGGGCTGATCTACTACTACTTCCAGTCCAAGCGCGGCTACTACCTGGCGATCATCAACGACTCCGTCGCCGACCTGGTCACCTTCGCGGCGAGCGGCTACGAACTGCCCCAACTGGACCGCGTACAGCGCACGATGGACAGCTATCTCCGCTGGGCCGAGCACAACCAGGCCGCCTACCGCACCATCGTCAGCGGCGGCGTGGGCTTCGACACCGAGGTGCACGCCATCCGTGACGGCGTCCGCGCCGCCATCGTCGAGACCATCGCCGCCGGGGCCTACGGCCGCAGCGACATCTCCCGCCTCGCGCGCATGGGCCTGTTCGGCTGGGTGTGCAGCGTCGAGGGCGCGACCCTGGAGTGGATCAGCGGCCCCGACCTGTCCCGCGAGACGATGCGCGAGCTCCTCGTGAAGACCCTGGGCGGCACCCTGCGCGCGATCGAGGAACTGGACCCGACGTATCCGGCGCCGGCCCCGGCCCGCAGGGACGGCTGAGCGGGCGCTCCCGACCTGTTCCGGACGACCGGGTTATTCTCGAAGTAAGCGGTCGTTAACTGGTGACGACAGACCTCCGATCGGGCATACTCACAGCGCAGAGCCGCTGGTCAGCCGCTTCCGAGACCCGGGAGCGGGAGCAGCGGCCGTACCCGTGCGATATCCGGCGCAGGCGCCTCGACCCCAGGCGTACGCCCGCCGATGTCCCGACAGGGAGGAGAGCGTCGCCATGCCCGACCGCGCCCCGCAGCCGGTGGACCGGCAACTGCCCACGGACGAGGCCCGGGATCTGATCTCGCTGGTCCGCGACATCGCGCAGCGTGAGATCGCCCCGAGGGCGGCCGAGGAAGAGGACGCCGGACGCTTCCCGCGCGAGGTCTTCACCCTGCTCTCGGAGTCCGGACTGCTCGGCCTGCCGTACGACTCCGAGTACGGCGGCGGCGACCAGCCGTACGAGGTCTACCTCCAGGTACTCGAAGAACTCGCGGCGGCCCGCCTCACCGTCGGCCTCGGCGTCAGCGTCCACTCCCTGTCCTGCCACGCGCTGGCCAACTACGGCACCAAGCAGCAGCAGGTCGAGTACCTGCCCGCGATGCTCGGCGGCGGACTGCTGGGCGCCTACTGCCTCTCCGAGCCGTCCTCCGGCTCCGACGCGGCCTCCCTGCGCACCAAGGCGGTGCGGGAGGGCGACGACTGGGTGATCGACGGCACCAAGGCATGGATCACGCACGGCGGCATCGCCGACTTCTACACGGTCATGGCCCGCACCGGAGAGGACGGCCCGCGCGGGATCAGCGCCTTCCTGGTGCCCGGTGACGCGCCCGGTCTGAGCGGTGCGGTGCCGGAGAAGAAGATGGGCATGAAGGGCTCGCCCACCGCCCAGGTCCACTTCGACGGCGTCCGGGTCCCCGACGAGCGGCGCCTCGGCGAGGAGGGCCAGGGCTTCGCCATCGCCCTGTCCGCGCTGGACTCCGGACGGCTCGGCATCGCGGCCTGCGCGATCGGCCTGGCGCAGGCGGCACTCGACGAGGCGGTGGCGTACGCGACCGGACGGCAGCAGTTCGGTCGCCCGATCTCCGACTTCCAGGGGCTGCGCTTCATGCTCGCCGACATGGCCACCCAGATCGAGGCGGGCCGGGCGCTCTACCTCGCGGCGGCCCGGCTGCGCGACGCGGGCCGGCCCTTCGCCAAACAGGCCGCCATGGCCAAGCTGCACTGCACCGACACCGCGATGAAGGCCACCGTCGACGCCGTCCAGGTGCTCGGCGGATACGGCTACACCGCGGACTTCCCGGTCGAGCGCTACATGCGCGAGGCCAAGGTCCTGCAGATCGTCGAGGGCACCAACCAGATCCAGCGCATGGTCATCGCCCGCCATCTCGCGGGTCCGGAAGCCCACCGAACTGGCTGAGCCCGACCGGCGGCGCCGCCAGCCGCACCCACTCCGGGTCGTGCCGCCCCGGCAGGGTGCGGCCCCGGTCGGCCCAAGTCCGCATGAGATCACGGTAGATGGGCGGATCCTGCGGTTGCGGCGGAGCAGGCTGAACCGATTCTGCGGGTGCCGGGACGTAGATTCGGCGCTGACGCCCGGTCGGCGCATATGTGCGGGTCATACCAGGGCAACGTAAGAGCCCGGCGGCAGGTCACCGGCGCGCGAAATCGAGCGTGAGTTCACCGGCGTACGGCTCTCGCCTCTGGCTACCGAACGCCCCCTGACGTACCGTCACCTCCACTGTCCCCAGGGGAGGTTAGCCGTGGCAGACGACCGTCCCGTGCCCCTCGACGAGTACCCCGTGCACCAGGTCCCCCTGTCGATGAAGCACGTCGCGACCGGCGACCGGAACGCCTACGACCGCTGCATCTTCCACGTCCTCGACCACGAGGGCCGCGCCCTGCTCATCCTCGGCCTCGGTGTCTACCCCAACGTCGGCGTGATCGACGCCTACGCCACCCTCCGCACCGGCGACACCCTGCACGCCGTCCGCGCCTCGGACGCCCTCGGCGACGACCGCATGCACCTCGCGGTCGGCCCGCTGCGCATCGAGGTCGAGGAGCCACTCCACCGTCTGCGCCTGCGCTGCGATCACAACTCCCTCTCGTACGACCTCACTTGGACCGCCGAGTTCCCCGCGCTCTGGGAACCCCACCACGTCCAGTACCGCGGCGACCGGCTCACCCTCGAAGGGCGCCGCTTCGTCCAGGCGGGTGGCGCGGAGGGCGTGATCCGCGCCGGTGACGAGGAGTTCCGGGTCACCGCCGACGGCTGGACCGGTACCCGTGACCGCAGCTGGGGCGTGCGTCCCATCCCCGGCGAGGAGGGCGGCCGGCTCGCGGTGGACCACCCGGCCGAGGGCTTCCACTGGATCTGGTGCCCGGTCCGCTTCGAGGACCGCTTCCTCATGGTGATCGTCCAGGAGGACGCCGACGGGTACCGCACCCTGAACGAGGCGACCGTCGTCCGCCCCGGCCACCGCGACCGCCAACTCGGCTGGCCCCAGGCCGAGATCACCTACCGACCCGGCACCCGCCACCCCGAGCGCGCCCTCGTCCACCTCGGGGACACGCGCAAACCGCAGGAACTCGAAGTCGAGATCCTGACCTCGTCGCCCCTGGCCGTCGGCGCCGGCTATCCACCCGCCGACGACTGGCAGCACGGCACCTGGCGGGGCCGCGAGTGGCTCGACCACCGCACCTACGACCTCACGCGACCCACTCCGCTCGCCGCCTACGGCGTCACCGACCACGCGGCCCGCTTCCGCCTCGACGGCCAGGTGGGCCACGGCATCTTCGAGCACGGCTCCTTCGGCCGCCACGACCCGAGCGGCTTCACCGGCTTCGACTCGGTTGCCCCGTAGGGGAGTTGACACATGGCCACGACACCCCGCCCGCGCACGACCACCCGCGACCCCGAGGAACTCGCCCACCGCCTCACGGCCTGGCTCGACACCCGCCTGCCCGGCGCCAAGGCCGTCGACATCAGGGTCCCGGCTTCCAACGGCATGTCCAGCGAGACCCTGCTCTTCGACATCGAACACCCCGAACCACCCTTGCGCGCCTGCGCGTTGAGACTCGCGGCCGACCCGGCGGCGTACACCGTCTTCCCGGTCTACGACCTGCCGCGCCAGTTCCGCACCATGCGCCTGGTCGCCGACCGTACGGACCTCCCGGTACCGGAAGTCCGCTGGCTGGAGGAGGACCCGGGCCCGCTCGGCGCCCCGTTCTTCGTCATGGAACGCGTGGAGGGGCGCGTACCGCCGGACGTCATGCCCTATACGTACGAGGGCAATTGGCTGCACGCTGCGACCGACGCGGAACGGGAGCGCCTGGAAGCCGCCTCGGTCGGACTGATCGCCCGCCTGCACGACCAAGTCCCGGCGGCCGAGACCGAGTTCCTCGCGCTCCCCGGCGACGGCGACGCACTCAGCCGCCATGTCGCATCCCAACATGCCTACTACGAATGGGTAGTTGACGGACTCGCCCGCTCACCACTCATCGAGAGCGCCTTCGACCGGCTGACGGAACTCTGGCCGGCCGACCCCGGCGAGACGGTCCTCAACTGGGGCGACGCGCGCATCGGGAACGTCGTCTACGACGGATTCGACCCCGTCGCCGTCCTCGACTGGGAGATGGCGGCACCGGCCCCGCGCGAGGTGGACCTCGGCTGGACCGTCTATCTGCACCGCTTCTTCCAGGACCTCACGGCCGCCTTCGGCCAGGCGGGACTGCCGGAGTTCTTCCGCCGGGACCGGGTGGAGGCCCGGTACGCCGAACTCACCGGCCACACCCCGCGCGACATGGACTTCTACACCCTGTACGCC
Source organism: Streptomyces sp. NPDC001100 (assembly GCF_053598575.1). Classification (NCBI taxonomy): domain Bacteria; kingdom Bacillati; phylum Actinomycetota; class Actinomycetes; order Kitasatosporales; family Streptomycetaceae; genus Streptomyces; species Streptomyces sp. NPDC001100. The sequence continues at coordinate 53,340 of NZ_JBSFKO010000047.1, read as the reverse complement.
GCCCTGCGGCACGCGATCGTGATGCTGCGCGTCGCCTACCGGCAGGTGCACTTCGGGGAGAGCGCCGTCCCGGCGGACCCGGACACACTGATCCTGCACCACGGCAGCCTGCGGGCCATGGTGCAGGGCAGCTACTGGGGTTGAGCGAGAGCGCTCAGGCGGCGCGGCGCATGTCGGGCACCCGCATCGGACGCGAGCTGGGGCCACCGACGTGCGAGAAGGGCTGAGTCCGCCAGTCGAGGCCCTGAGGGAGCGTCAACAGCAGCGCGGTGTCCTGCTCCTGGAGCTCCATGGTCTCGTCGGCGGACCGGGCGTCGGCCGCCCGACGGCCCGTACCGGCGCAGACCGTCAGCCCGAACGGGTTCCACGGAGAGGCGCACAGCGCGTGCTCCGGCAGGACCTCCTCGTCCGCGAGGAGCGCGATGGGCTGCACGCAGTCCGGGCAGATCACCCGGTACATCTCGAAGGTGTCGTACTCGTCGAGTTCGTCGGCCTCGAAACCGTCGGGTTCGACGCCCTCCGGCTCGGACTCGACGACGAGCTGCGGCCGCTTGGGCGCGGTGCGTCCAGGGCGCTTAAGACTCTGCATGGGTTTCTCCCCCTACTGGGCTGGGCCGTGAAGGCGCTGCGGCCTCGACCACAGCAAGCACTTCCCGTCCGGTCTCCGCGGTAATCACGAGAACATCACGGAGACCGTTCGAGGCCTGTGGCGTTCGTCACATGCCGCCCGCAGATGCCCGGGGCGGCGGATTTGTCCCCAGCTGACTCACAGGCCGCACGCGGCCACATCACGAACCGGGTATGACCTGCGCCGCTGAGGTATCGGAGGAGATCAGCCGCCCTGTAAGTTCTTGCGCCATGGAGGAGCTGGACCGACAAATCGTGCAGCTGCTCGTCAAGGACGGGCGGATGAGCTACACAGACCTGGGCAAGGCCACGGGCCTGTCCACGTCGGCCGTGCACCAGCGGGTGCGCCGGCTGGAACAGCGTGGCGTCATCCGCGGGTATGCCGCGGTCGTCGACCCGGAGGCGGTGGGCCTGCCCATGACCGCCTTCATCTCGGTGAAACCGTTCGACCCCAGCGCCCCCGACGACATCGCGGACCGCCTCTCCGGCGTCCCCGAGATCGAGGCCTGCCACAGCGTCGCCGGCGAGGAGAACTACATCCTCAAGGTGCGGGTCTCCACCCCGCACGAACTGGAGGAGCTGCTGGCCCGGCTGCGCGGCCTGGCCGGCGTCTCGACCCGCACCACGGTCGTCCTGTCGACGCCGTACGAGGCCCGCCCGCCCCGCATCTGACCGACCTGCGTGCGGGGCCGCGCCGGTGAGGCGCGAGACTGTTCCCATGAGTGAGCGCACCCCCGAACCGGCCACCGTCCTGCTCCGCCGCGGCGAAGTCCACAGCCCCGCCGACCCCTTCGCGACCGCGATGGTCGTGGAGCGCGGCCAGGTCGCCTGGGTCGGCTCCGAGGGCGCCGCCGACGCCTTCGCGGACGGCGTCGACGACGTGGTCGACCTGGACGGCGCGCTGGTCACCCCGGCGTTCACCGACGCACATGTGCACACCACCGCCACCGGCCTCGCACTCACCGGCCTCGACCTCTCCGACGCGCCCTCCCTGGAGACGGCCCTGTCCCTCGTCCGGGACTTCGCCGCCGCCCGTCCGGCCGACCGCGTCCTGCTCGGCCACGGCTGGGACGCCGCCCGCTGGCCGGGAGGCCGCCCGCCGACCCGCGCCGAACTCGACGCGGCGACCGGCGGACGCCCGCTCTACCTCTCCCGCATCGACGTCCACTCCGCGGTCGTCACCACCGCCCTGCTCGACCTCGTCCCCGGCTTCGACGCGCCGGACGGCCCCCTCACCGCCGACGTCCACCACACCGTCCGCGCCACCGCGCTCGCCGCCATCACGCCGGAGCAGCGCGTCGAGGCCCAGCGCGCCGCCCTCGCCCGCGCGGCCTCCCTGGGCGTCGGATCGGTCCACGAGTGCGCGGGGCCGGACATCTCCTCCGAGGACGACTTCACGGGTCTGCTGCGGCTCGCCGCCGAGGAGCCCGGGCCGCGGGTCGTCGGCTACTGGGCCGAGCAGGACGTGGCCAAGGCGCGGGAGCTGGGCGCCGTAGGGGCTGCCGGGGACCTCTTCGTCGACGGCTCCATCGGCTCGCACACCGCCTGCCTGCACCAGCCGTACAGCGACGCCGGGCACACGGGCATCGCGTACCTCGACGCGGACGCCGTCGCCGCCCATGTCGTCGCCTGCACCGAGGCGGGCCTCCAGGCGGGCTTCCACGCCATCGGGGACGCCGCCGTGACCGCCGTGGTCGAAGGTGTCCGCGCGGCCGCCGAGAAGGCCGGCCTGGCCCGCGTCCGCGCCGCCCGCCATCGCGTCGAACACGCGGAGCTGCTCACCCCGGAGACCATCGCGGCCTTCGCCGAACTGGGCCTGACCGCCTCCGTGCAGCCCGCCTTCGACGCGCTGTGGGGCGGCGAGGAGGGCATGTACGCCCAGTGCCTGGGTGCCGAGCGGGCGCGCGCCCTGAACCCCTTCGCGGCTCTGCTCCGGGCCGGTGTGCCGCTCGCCTTCGGCTCCGACAGCCCGGTCACCCCGATCGACCCCTGGGGGACGGTCCGGGCCGCCGCGTTCCACCGAACGGCTGAACATCGGGTCTCCGCGCGGGCCGCGTTCACCGCACATACGCGGGGTGGCTGGCGGGCCGTAGGACGGGACGACGCGGGTGTTCTGGTCCCCGGAGCGCCCGCCGACTACGCCGTCTGGCGGACCGACGCCCTGGTCGTGCAGGCGCCCGACGACCGGGTCGCGCGCTGGTCGACCGACCCGCGTTCCGGCACACCCGGACTGCCCGACCTGACGCCGGGCGGCGACCTTCCGGTCTGCCTGCGCACCGTCGTGGGCGGACGGACGGTGTTCGTACGGCCGGGCGAGTGATCTCCCGGGGTGGCGTGCCCCCGATCAGCGCCCGCCGCCCCGTCGCGCGACCTGCGCATCCTCTGCCCTGACCAGCCAGTTGATGGGGAAAGCGCAGGTCAGACGGCTGTTGACAGTTGGGCGCAGGGGGCCGGTAGGTTCGTCCGAGTCCACCACCGGACGCCCGACCGGGGAACCTCCGAACAATCGCCGAAGCGCCGCTGGGTCAGGGACGGTGTGCCGCACCGGGGCACCGCCACTGGGAGCCAGGCTCAGCGCCCGCGCCACGGCGAGGGAACGTTCCGGCCGGTCGGCTGGTGTGACCCGGGTGGGGCCCGGACGTCCAGTAGACAACGGCTTTGGTCGACCCGCAGCCGGCGGGTCCCAGGTCGGCCCGAAGGGCGCCGGGCCCCCATCCGCAGCACATCAGTGGCCAAAAGGCACAGTCTTACCCCGTTCTTGTCGAATCGACACCACCGTACGAACGACGTGGCATGTCATCCCAGGCGGCGGCCACTATGGTGGACGCCTGCGTACGGACATGAAGGGGCAGCAGTGAACGACGGCGACGGAGCCCTCGCGGCACAGGCCCAGGGGCGGAAGTTCGGCCCGCTCGGCACGGCCTTGGTGATCATCCCGACCTACAACGAGGCGGAGAACATCAAGGCCATCGTCGGACGGGTGCGGCGATCGGTCCCCGAGGCTCATGTCCTCGTGGCCGACGACAACAGCCCCGACGGCACGGGCAAGCTGGCCGACGAGCTGGCGGCCGAGGACGAACAGGTCCAGGTGCTGCACCGCAAGGGCAAGGAGGGTCTCGGCGCCGCCTATCTCGCGGGCTTCCGCTGGGGCATCGACAACGGCTACGGCGTCCTCGTGGAGATGGACGCCGACGGCTCCCACCAGCCCGAGGAGCTGCCCCGGCTGCTCACCGCGCTCAAGGGCGCGGACCTGGTGCTCGGCTCCCGCTGGGTGCCCGGCGGCCGGGTGGTGAACTGGCCGAAGTCCCGCGAGTTCATCTCCCGCGGCGGCAGCCTCTACTCGCGCGTGGCGCTCGACCTGCCGCTGCGCGACATCACCGGCGGCTACCGCGCCTTCCGCAAGGAGACCCTCGAAGGCCTCGGCCTGGACGACGTTGCCTCCCAGGGCTACTGCTTCCAGGTGGACCTGGCCCGCCGAGCCGTCAAGGCCGGCTACCACGTCGTCGAGGTCCCCATCACCTTCGTGGAGCGCGAACACGGCGACTCCAAGATGAGCCGCGACATCCTCGTCGAGGCCCTGTGGCGGGTCACCACGTGGGGCGTGGGGGAGCGGGTCGGCAAGCTCCGCGGCCGGGGCAACTCCGGAAGAAAGCCCTCACAGCCGTAGCCCCGCAACCCCACAGGCCTCGTTGATCGTCCCCTTATCCCGCACTGAGCCGGGCCCAGGCACACTGGACGTATGACGACTGGCGCATCCACTCCTTCCTCCGCCGCCCGGCCTCCGCGTTCCCGGCTGCGTACGTTCCTGCCGCTGGGCATCGCCGCGTGGCTGGTGCTGGAGATCTGGCTGCTGACCGTGGTGGCGGGTGCGTCGAGCGGTCTTGTGGTCTTCTTCCTGCTGCTCGCCGGGTTGGTGCTCGGCGCCGTGGTGATCAAGCGGGCGGGCCGGCGGGCCTTCCAGAACCTGAGCCAGGCCGTGCAGCAGGGCACCGCCCCGGCCAGCGGCGGTGGCAGCGGCCTGATGATGCTGGGCGGACTGCTGCTGATGATCCCGGGGCTGATCTCGGACGCGGCCGGTCTGCTCCTGCTGATCCCGCCGGTCCAGCGGGCCCTGGGGCGCTACGCGGAGCGCACGGTCGAGCGGAAGCTGCGCAGGGCCGCCCCCGGCACCCTCGGGGACGCCTTCCAGCAGGCCCGGATGCACCGCCCGGACGGCAAGGTCGTCCAGGGCGAGGTCATCGTCCGGGACGAGCCCGGCGGTGACACCCCGCAGGGCCCGCGCCCGCCGCTCACCAGCTGACATCCGGGCAGGCGAAAGCGCGGGCGCCGTACAGGTTCGTACGGCGCCCGCGCTTACTTGCTTGTGCCACTTGCGTGTGCGGTAGAACCGCTCCGCACCTTCGGGACTAGGCCGACTTGCGGCTGTCCCTCGGGTGAACCGCGATATTCATCGCGCCGGAACGGAGAACGGCAAGACGCTCCTCAAGGACCTCTTCGAGTTCCTCGCGGGTGCGCCGCTCCATCAGCATGTCCCAGTGGGTACGCGCGGGCTTGGCCTTCTTTTCCTCAGGGCCGTCGCCGTCGACCAGGAGTGCCTGGGCCCCGCAGACCTTGCACTCCCACTCCGGCGGAATCTCCGCCTCGACCGAGAAGGGCATCTCAAAGCGATGTCCCTTCTCGCATGCGTACTCCACGGCCTGGCGTGGTGCCAGGTCGATACCGCGGTCCGTCTCGTAGCTGGTCACCACGAGGCGCGTGCCGCGAAGAGCTCGCTCACTCATGAATCGTGCCTCCCGGGCTTGTCGCCCACAGGACAGGTGTCGCTGTCGTCGTCATCCGGTCAACGTCCGGTCGGCGGTAAAGATTCCCGTACGGGGTCATGCGTCGCCGTCGTAGCCGCCCCTTGTTGTACCCACCAGCGCCCGGTTTGTCACATCTACTAGCAGATGTCACCTAGCGATTCGTCATCTTTGACGCGCAGTAACGGTACGCCAGGCAGGCCAAACGCGTACACTACCGCCCTTTCGCCTCCAGCGCTAAATCCTCTGGGGAAGAGGATTGCCCGCGTCGCGGATCGCGCGTGCCACCGGAACCCGTGCGAGCAGCACGAATCCCACGATGAAGAAGACCACCAGGGAGATGATCGCGTCCCGATAACTTCCGGTCAGCTGGTACGTCACCCCGAACAGAAGTGGGCCCAGCCAGCTCATGCCCCGATCGCTCATCTCGTACGCCGAGAAGTACTCGGCTTCCTTGCCGGGCGGCACCAGATGCGAGAACAGGGACCGGGACAGCGCCTGGCTGCCGCCCAGGACGAGGCCGATCCCGGCGGCCAGCACGAAGAACCAGACGGGCGCGCCGGCGGGCAGGAAGTACCCGGCGGCCAGCGTCACCGTCCACGCCACCAGCGAGCCGAGAATCGTCCGCTTGGCCCCGTAGGCCCGGGCGAGTCGCCCCATCCCGAGCGCGCCCGCCACCGCCAGCACCTGGACCATCAGCACGGCCGTGATGAGCGTCGACTGGCTCAGGCCCAGCTCCTCGGAGCCGTACACGGACGCCTGGGAGATCACCGTCTGGATGCCGTCGTTGTAGATCAGGTAGGCGAACAGGAAGGACAGGGTGAGCGGTTTGCCGCGCATGTCCCGGACCGTCGCCGCCAGCTGCCGCCAGCCCTGCGCCGTGGGCGCCTCGGACGTCGTACGGCCGCGGTCGCGCAGCCGTTTCAGCGGTACGAGGGTGAAGGCGCCCCACCAGATGCCGGCCGAGGCGAGACAGATGCGGACGGCCATCGACTCGGACAGGCCGAAGGAGTCGTGGGCGGTGAACAGGATCAGGTTCGCGACCAGGACCAGGGAGCCGGCCGCGTACCCGAAGGCCCAGCCGCGCGAGGAGACCGCGTCGCGTTCCTCGGGCGGGGCGATCTGCGGGAGGTAGGAGTTGTACAGGACCATCGAGACGGCCACCGAGGAATTGGCGACGATCAGCAGGAAGCCGCCCAGGAGATAGCGGTCGCCGTCCAGGAAGAACAGGCCCGTGGTCGCGGTCGCGCCCACATACGCGGCGAGCGCCAGGAGGGGCTTCTTGCGGCCCGTGCGGTCGGCCGCCGCGCCCGCGAGGGGCATGACGAGGATCGACACGATCACGGACGCGGAGACGGTGTAGGCGAAGAACGAGCCCGCCCGGACCGGTATCCCCAGGGGATGCACGAACCCGTCCGGGTCGGCCGCCGACTTGGCGACCGAGGTCAGATAGGGGCCCAGGAACACGGTGAGCACGCTCGTCGAGTAGACGGAGCAGGCCCAGTCGTAGAAGTACCAGCCGCGCTGTTCGCGCCGCCGTTCGGCTGCCTCGTCGGCCTCCGGTGACCGCAGGGTGTCGGTACCCACCCGTGCCCTCGCTTCCCCGTGCACGCGTCGGTCCCGGGGCTCAGGCCCAGACGCCCCGCTCCACCATGACCTCGCGCAGTGTGTCGATGTGATCGGTCATGATGCCATCGACTCCCAGGTCAAGGAGCCGGTGCATGCGATCGGCCTCGTTGATGGTCCACACGTGGACCTGTACTCCACGCGCGTGGGCGGCGTTCACGAAGCGCCGGTCAACGACGGGGACGCCCGACTGCTCCTCGGGCACCTGTGCGGCCACAGCCGAACGGCGTACCGGGAGGGGCGCGCCCCAGGAGCGCAGCCTCAGGTTCAGCACCCCGCGCGTGCCGAACGACGTGGCCAGGCGCGGGCCGGCCAGGTGCTGGGCTCGGACCACACGCTTCTCGGAGAAGGAGCCGACGCAGACGCGGTTCCAGGAGTCGGTGCGTTCGAGCAGATCCAGGAGGGGGTGCAGCGCCGGCTCCGCCTTGATGTCGACGTTCCAGCGCACCTCGGGGAAGGTCTCCAGCAGCTCCTCGAAGAGGGGCACCGGTTCCCTGCCCGCCACGCGCGCCTGGCTCACGTCCGACCAGAACAGGTCCGCGATCCGGCCCGCGCCGTCCGTCACCCGGTCCAGGGTCTCGTCGTGGAAGGCGACGAGCTTCCCGTCCGCCGTGGCGTGCACGTCGGTCTCGATGTACCGGTAGCCCAGCTCCACCGCGCGCCGGAACTGGAACAGCGTGTTCTCCAGGCCGTCCGCGGCGCCGCCCCGGTGGGCGAAGGGGATGGGGCCGGGATGGTCGAGGTACGGATGACGTATGAGCGTGGTCACCCGGGCAGTATCGCCCGTTCCGGTGACCCGGTGGCTACGACCGTGCTGCCGACGGATGCCGAGGGGGCGGCGAAGACGCGAAGGAAGAACTGGGCGAGCGGGCCGATCGCCAGGGCGTAGAGCAGCGTGCCGATGCCCACCGTGCCGCCCAGCGCGAAGCCGGTGGCCACGACGGCGACCTCGATGCCCGTGCGGATCAGCCGGATGGAGCGGCCGGTGAGCCTGTGCAGCCCGGTCATCAGCCCGTCGCGCGGGCCAGGTCCGAAGCTCGCGGAGATGTAGAGCCCGGTGGCGACCCCGTTGAGCAGGACGCCGGCCAGCAGCAGCGGAATCCGTACGGCCAGGCCGTGCGCGTCCGGGACCAGTGCGAGGGTGCCGTCCATGGCCAGTCCGACCACGAACACGTTGGAGACGGTGCCGAGGCCCGGACGCTGGCGCAGCGGGATCCACAGGAGCAGCACCGCAGCGCCCACGATGATCGAGACCACGCCGATCGTCAGGCCGGTGAGTTCGGCGAGGCCCTGGTGCAGCACGTTCCAGGGCTCCAGGCCCAGCCCGGAGACCACGAGGAGCGCCGAGCTGGCGCCGTAGAGCGCAAGTCCGACGTAGAGCTGGACCAACCGTCGGCCGAGACGGTGCCGCGTGGACAAGAGGTGCCCCCTGGTGGTGGTAGTGGCCTGACGCATGACACTCTGTGGCTTGAGAACAGACGTCATCCATGGCCAATTCCGGGAAGGTGGACTGGTTTCCATGGCGCAGTGGACCTCGGCGATGGGCGCCGCGCAGCTGGCCCGGCTGCTCAACTCCCAGCAGGACCGCCCGGCCGGGCCCGGCACCCGCCGCCCGCCCGCCTACCGGGCCCTCGCGGACGGCATCCGCCTGCTCGTGCTGGAGGGGCGCGTCCCGGTGGCCGCGCGCCTGCCCGCCGAGCGGGAGCTGGCGCTCGCGCTGTCCGTCAGCCGCACCACGGTCGCCGCCGCCTACGAGGCGTTGCGCGCCGAAGGGTTCCTGGAGTCGCGGCGCGGGGCCGGCAGCTGGACCGCCGTACCGGCCGGAAACCCGCTCCCCGCGCGCGGGTTGGAGCCGTTGCCCCCGGAGGCCCTCGGTTCGGTGATCGACCTGGGCTGCGCCTCGCTGCCCGCGCCCGAGCCGTGGCTCACCCGGGCCGTGCAGGGCGCCCTGGAGGAGCTGCCGCCGTACGCCCACACGCACGGCGACTACCCGGCCGGACTGCCCGCGCTGCGCGCGATGATCGCCGAGCGGTACACGCTGCGCGGGATCCCGACCATGCCCGAGCAGATCATGGTCACCACGGGTGCGATGGGCGCCATCGACGCCATCTGCCATCTCTTCGCCGGGCGCGGTGAGCGGGTCGCCGTCGAGTCGCCCTCCTACGCCAACATCCTCCAGCTGATGCGGGAGGCCGGTGCCCGGCTGGTGCCGGTGGCGATGGCCGAGGGGCTGACCGGCTGGGACCTGGACCGGTGGCGGCAGGTGCTGCGGGACGCGGCGCCCCGGCTCGCGTACGTCGTCGCCGACTTCCACAATCCGACCGGCGCCCTCGCCGACGACGACCAGCGGCGGCAGCTCGTGGACGCGGCCCGCTCGGCCGGCACCGTGCTCGTCGCCGACGAGACGATGACCGAACTGTGGCTGGACGACGTCGAGATGCCGCGGCCCGTCTGCGGGTTCGACCCGGCCGGTTCGACCGTCATCACCGTCGGCTCCGCCAGCAAGGCCTTCTGGGCCGGCATGCGTATCGGCTGGGTGCGCGCGGCTCCGGATGTCATTCGCAGCCTGGTCGCCGCCCGCGCCTACGCCGACCTCGGCACTCCGGTGCTGGAACAGCTAGCCGTCAACTGGCTGTTCAGCACGGGCGGTTGGGAGCAGGCCGTCGACATCAGGCGTGCCCAGGCCCGGGAGAACCGGGACGCGCTGGTCGCGGCGGTACGGCGGGAGCTGCCCGGCTGGGAGTTCGAGGTGCCCAGGGGCGGGCTCACGCTCTGGGTGCGCACGGGTGGGCTGTCGGGTTCCCGGCTCGCCGAGATGGGGGAGCGCGTGGGGCTACGGGTGCCGTCCGGGCCGCGCTTCGGCGTCGACGGGGCCTTCGAGGGGTATGTGCGGCTGCCGTTCACCGTGGGCGGGGCCGTGGCCGAGGAGGCGGCGGCCCGACTGGCGGCGGCGGCCCGACTGGTGGAGAACGGGGCTGCCGGGGGTGCGGGCGAGTCGCCGCGGACGTTCGTGGCGTAGCCGGCGAGGGGTGTACCCGGGTTCGGTGCGGGTGGGCGCCCCCGCTCGGTGAGCTGCGGTTCGGCCTTCGTGTTCTGTCCGGGGCCGGTGCGGGCGGACGACTCCCGGCCGCCCGCACCGAACCCGGCTCCTACGAAGACTCCGCCGCCGCGGCCTCCACCACCGCTTCCGTCGCCACCGTCTCCGCCGCGTCCGCCGGTGTCGTACGCGGCGGGAGCAGGGCCAGCACCGCCTGACGGTCCGCGTCGCTCGTCGCGTCGTCGTACGGGTCCGGGGTCGCCGGGACCTGGAGGCGGTGCACCGGGCCGCTGCCGAGGCGGGCGTAGCCGCGGCCGGGCGGCACCTGGGCGATCGGCGTGGTGTGCGGGGAAGCGCCGAGGACCGCCTCCAACTGGGCGGCGGTGGCGGGGCCGAGGACGACACGCGCGCGCGTGTGCTGTCGTACGGCGTCGCTCAGGGTGTCCGCGCAGTCGAACTGGTCGGCCACCACCACCGTCACATGGGCCGCGCGGCCGTGCCGCAGGGGTACCTGGAGCAGGGACTGCGGGTCCTGGCGGCCGTCGGCCGCGGCCAGGTGGGCGAAGGCGCTCGGGCGGTCCAGGATGATCCACAGGGGGCGCCTGGTGTCGTCCGGCGCCGGATGGCCCGACTGGCGGGCGTGGTTGGCCGCGATCAGTCGGCGTTCCGTCTCCTGGGAGGCCCACTCCAGACTGGCCAGGGTGCCGGTCAGCCCGCACTCTACGGCGAGGACGCCGTCCCGGCCGGAGAGGCAGGCGTACTCGCCGGTGCCGCCGCCCTCCACGATCAGGACGTCGCCGTACTGGAGTGCCTGGAGGGCGATGGAGCGCAGCAGGGTGGAGGTGCCGCTGCCGGGCTGGCCCATGACCAGCAGGTTCGGCTCGGTGGAGCGGATGCCGGTGCGCCAGACGACGGGCGGGACGTCACGCTGTTCCGTGCCGTGGGTCAGGGGGAGCGTGCGGTGGACATGGGTCGGGTCGGTGAAGCCGAGGACGGTCTCGCCGGGCGCGGTCACGAAGCGCTGGGCGGAGATGTCGGTGGGGAGCGGGGCGAGGACGCCGATGGTGAGCTGGTTGCCCTCCTCGTCCCACTCGAACCGGTACTCCCGGCCGCGGCCGGACTTCGCGGTGAGCAGCTGCTCGATCCGCGCGCGGGAGTCGGCCTCGCCGTCGGTGAAGTAGGCCGGGTAGCGGACGACCAGGTGGGTGATGCGGCCGGTGCCGTCGAACTCGTAGGCGGGGAAGGCCTTCTCCCAGTCTCCGCCGTGGGCGAACAGGGGGGAGGGGTCCTCGGCGGCCGAGAAGTAGGGCACCAGCGCCTCGTAGAGGGACTGCAGGCGCTGGGTCTGGGACTCGTCGGGCCCTTCGGGCGCCGGCGGGGTGCGGTCGCGGCCGTGCCACGCTGCCGCCGCCATCAGGACGATGACGGCGAGCAGCGGGCCGTACGGCACCAGTGCCACCACCAGGACCACCGAGGCCACCAGGAACAGCAGTGGCCCGCGCTTGTCCTTGGGGGTGTCGGCCCATCTGCGCCGCCCGGCGGATGCCAGCCGGCGCAGACCGCGAGTGATCGTGATCAGCGGATGGAGGACGTCGGTGGCGCTGTCGGCCGCCGTCCGGGCCAGCTCCCGGCTCCGGGCGATCTGTGCGCTGCCGTTGCTCAGGATGCGGGGGAGGGGGCGCCGGGCCACTGCTGTCTCCTGGTGGTGCGTACGGGTGGTTGCGTCAGAACTTGATGCCGCCGAGGAGGCTCGCCAGGCTCTCCCCACCGGCCTTGATGCTCGGCGCGATGGCCGTGCTGGCCATGTAGAAGCCGAAGAGCGCGGCCACAATGGCGTGCGAGGCCTTGAGTCCGTCCTTCTTGAAGAAGAGGAAGACGATGATGCCGAGAAGGACGACGCCTGACATGGACAGGATCATTTGAGCTCTCCTGGTTCGTGGGGACAGTCACCATGAGTTCTTCCAGGATCACAGGATGTATCCATACGATAAAAGGTGCAAGTGGGTGAATTTCGGCGGATTTCCCTCTGATGGCGGAGCGCATTCGGGCCGTCTGAGCAGGGCTTTCACCCATGTCGGGCCCTGTGGTGATCTTTGCCTCGGAGGGCGCCGGTCATGTGTCGACGGAGCCAGTACGCTGGCGATTCACCCGTACTAGTGAGAGGCGGTCAGGCCGATGAGTGAAGCCCCCGACCCCGAGGTCGTGGAGCTCGCGACCAAGATCTTCGATCTGGCCCGCCAGGGCGGGACCGAGGCGCTGGTGGCGTATGTGGACGCGGGCGTTCCGGCCAACCTCACCAATGACCGCGGTGACTCCCTGGTGATGCTCGCCGCGTACCACGGGCACGCCGACGCCGTACGGGCCCTGCTGGCGCGCGGAGCCGAGGCCGACCGGATCAACGACCGGGGGCAGACCCCGCTCGCCGGAGCCGTCTTCAAGGGCGAGCAAGAGGTGATCGAAGTCCTGCTGGAGGCCGGTGCCGATCCGGCCGCGGGCACGCCGTCGGCGCTCGACACGGCCCGGATGTTCGGCAAGGCCGAGTTGCTGGAGCTGTTCGGCGCGCACTGAAGTGTGGTCCGTCACCGACTGGGACGGGCCGTGTGACCAGGTACGACAAGGAAAACGGGGGAAAACGGGGGAAGGCAGCACGGGGCCGCCCGAAATTTCGGTCGCGGCAGCGAGAACTGCCGGGTCATCATGACGTCGTGATTCACGGACGCGATGGCCGGGCAGGTGTTGCCGCACCGCGCGGACCGTGAGGGTCCGCTTGGGCCACCGACGAGAGGCAGAGGAAAATGGTCTACAGCAAGCAGGAAACGGCGGGCGCCCCGACGTGTTGTCACGCGGCCAGGTAGTGCACGTCCCCCGGTTGCGTCGACGCTTGATGTGAGGCTGTTTCCCATGTTCGATCCGGTCATAGCGCCCAGCGGTACGCTGCTCGGCCTGCTTCAGCGGGGCCGCGGCGACGGCACACTGCACGCGCTCACCGCACCCCGTGCCGAGGCACTGGCTGCGCTGAACCACTGTGTGCTGCGCGACCCCCGCCACGACTGGCAGGTGGAGAACCGCTCCCTGTACTACGCCCGTCTGTACCTCGATCTGAACGGCGACCTGGACGCCGTCGAGGCCCACCTCTTCGACACCGAGGACGTCCTCGACACCGAGGAGTCCCGCACGGGCCTCGCTCTCGCCGTCCTCGGGCACCTCGCCTCCTACGGCAGGCGGGACGCGCTCGCGCTGCTGCGCCGGTACGCGGCCTCCGGGACCAACTGGGCCTGGGCGCTCGACGAACTCGCCCTCAGGGACGACGACGCGGGCCTGCGCGCCCTCGCCGCCCCCGTGCTGGCGCGTTTCCCGGCCGATCCCGAGGGCGAGGCCGAACTGGCCGCCGCCGTGCGCGACGCCTTCGAACCCCGGCCCTGGCGGCTGTGGGCCGAGGACTCACGCGGATCGATCGCCACGCGCGTGCGTGCCGCCCAGGAAGCCGGCTGCTTCGACCGCTGGCAACGGCAGATGCGACCAACCGGGCCCCGTCCGGGGTGGAGCGTGCAAGCGGTGTTCGAATGGGCCCAACAGGGCGTCGAACGCGGTGCCGCGCTGCACGTCCCCGCCGCCCGCTGCCTCAGCGCGGTGGCAGGCCCCGAGAACCGGCCCGAGATCGTCGAGGCGGCCAAGGACGGCAGCGAGGGAGCCCGCTGCACCGCCCTGCGGTATCTCGCCGACAGCAACGATTCCGAAGCCCTCCAGCTGATCGAACGAGCGGTCGCCACCGGCTCCGCGCCCGTGGTCGAGGCCGCCGTAGACGCCTTCGAACGGATGCGCTCCGTCGCCGCCGTGGACCGGGCCCGCGGCTGGGCCCGACGGCCCGACCCCCTCGGCGCCGCCGCCGGCCGGATGCTCGCCTGCCGGGGCGGAGCCCAGGACAGCGACCTCGTCCTCGGCGCCCTCAGGGAGGCCGTCATGGGCGAAGGACCCGACGCCCCCACCCTGTGGACCCTCGTCGACGGTGCCGGACGCCTCGGCATCGCCTGTGCCGCTCCCGTCCTGCGCCATGTGTACCGGGAGACCGCCTCGTCCCATCTGCGCACCCGGGCCGCCCGGGCCCTGGCCGCCACCGACCCCTCCTTCCCCACCGGCTTCGCCGTCGAGTGCCTCTGGGACTGCGAGGAGACCACCCGCGAGATCGCCGCCCGGCACGCCGAGACCGGCGACGCCCGGGTCGTGGAACAGCTCCGCAGGCTCGCCGCCGACCCGGCCGAGGAAGCGGAGGTCCAGACAGCCGTACGGAGCCGGATCGGGCCCGACGCCCCCGCAGTGTGAACACGGGATGACCCGCGGGTCAGACGGGCATGGACGCCGTCTGACCTGCTCGGGTGTGCAGCGCAACGCTCATGGGACGTTCACCGTTCGCACAGATCCACGTTGACGCGGGCACGTCCAGCACGGCGACAACACGGGTATGCGTGTCGTCATCGTGACCGAATCCTTTCCCCCCGATGTGAACGGCGTGGCCCACTGCGCGCTCCAGACCGCCCGGCACCTCGTGGATCGCGGTCATCATCCGCTCGTCGTCGCGCCGGCCACCGCGGCCGGTTCCGGGCCCGACGCCCAGTCGCCGTGCCCCGTCATCCGCATCCCCTCCCTACCGCTCCCGGGCTACCCCCAGGTCCGCGTCGCCCTCCCCAGCCGACGCGTCGCCGCGGCCATCACCGAACACCGGGCCGACATCGTGCACCTGGCCAGCCCCTTCATCCTCGGCGTCCGCGGCATGGCCGCCGCGGCCCGGCTCGGCATTCCCGCCGTGGCCGTCTACCAGACCGACCTGGCCGGATACGCCCGTACGTACGTCGGTGCGGGCGAGGCCACCGCCTGGCGCCGCATCCGCTCCGTCCACGCCGCCGCCGACCGCACCCTCGCGCCCTCCAGCGCGGCCCTCGGCGACCTGGAGGCACACGGCGTTCCCCGGGTCAGGCTCTGGCCGCGCGGGGTCGACACCGAGCGCTTCCGCCCCGAGTACCGGGACGAGGCGCTGCGGCGCGAACTCGCCCCGAACGGCGAACTGATCGTCGGCTACGTCGGCCGGCTCGCCCCCGAGAAGCAGATCGAACTCCTCGCCGGAGTCTGCGGCATCAAGGGCGTGCGGGTCGTGATCGTCGGTGACGGCCCCAGCCAGCCGCACCTCACCGAGGCGCTGCCGGGCGCGGTCTTCCTCGGACGCCGTACGGGCGACGAGCTCGCCCGTATCTTCGCCTCGTTGGACATATTCGTGCACACCGGACCTTTTGAGACCTTCTGTCAGACCGTCCAGGAAGCCATGGCCAGCGGCGTTCCCGTCGTCGCGCCTGCCGCGGGCGGCCCCCTCGACCTGGTCGCCCACGGGCGCACCGGGTTCCTCTTCCCGCCGCGTGACGAGAACGCCGTGACGGACGCCGTACGGACCCTGGCCGCCAATCCCGCGCTGCGGGCCGAGTACGGCACCGCCGCGCGGGCCATGGTCGAGGGCCGCACCTGGGCGGCCGTCGGCGACCAGTTGATCGCGCACTACGGCGACGTCCTCGCCGCGCGCAAGGTGGTGGTGGCGGCGTGAACACCGCTGCGCTGCGGATCGTGCGGCTCGCCAACTTCGTGGCCCCCGCCTCCGGGGGCCTGCGCACCGCCCTGCGCGAGCTGGGCAAGGGCTTCAAGGAGGCCGGGCACGACCCGGTCCTCATCGTGCCCGGCGAGCGCCACACCGACCGCGAGACCGAGCAGGGCCGGATCATCACCCTGCCCGGTCCGCTGCTGCCCGGAACCGGCGGCTACCGTGTCCTCGCCGACAAGCGGCGCGTGGCCAACCTCCTGGAACAACTCGCCCCCGACCGCCTTGAGGTCTCCGACCGTACGACCCTGCGCTGGACCGGCAAGTGGGCCAGGCGGGCCCGGATCCCCGCCGTGATGGTGTCCCACGAGACCGCCGACGGCGTCCTGCGCACCTGGGGCCTGTCGGAGAACCTGTCCCGGCGCACCGCCGACGCCCTCAACGTCCGTACGGCGCACACCTACGCGCGCGTGGTGTGCACCACCGAGTTCGCCGAGCGGGAGTTCGTCCGCATCGGCGCCCGCAACGTCGTGCGGGCTCCGCTGGGCGTCGACCTGGTGGGGCGCAGTCCGGCCCTGCGGGACCCGGTGGCGCGTGCGGAGTACGCGCGCGTGGACCAGGTTCTGCTGGTGACCTGTACCAGGCTCTCCGTGGAGAAGCGGCCCGGCACCGCGCTCGACGCCTTGGAGGCGCTGGTACGGCGCGGGCGGCGGGCGGTCCTCGTGGTCGCCGGGGACGGACCGCTGCGGGCCAGGCTCGAACAGCGGGCGCGGGAGCGCGGGCTGCCGGTCACCTTCCTCGGGCACGTCTCCGACCGGCGGCTGCTCGGCGCGCTGCAGGCCTCCGCCGACGTGTGCCTGGCACCCGGGCCCGCCGAGACCTTCGGGCTCGCCGCCCTGGAGGCGATGGCCTGCGGCACACCCGTGGTGGCCAGCGCCTCGTCCGCGCTCCCCGAGGTCATCGGCTCCGCCGGGGCCACGGCCGCGGACAACGGGCGGGCCTTCGCGGACGCCGTGGACATGCTGCTGGAGCGCTCCGAGCCGGAGCGGCGGGAGATCGCACGCGCGCGTGCGGAGTGCTTCGGGTGGGACACGGCGGTCGACGCGTTCCTCACCGCGCACGACGCGGATGTCCCGGTACGGCGGTTCGTGCCCGGAGGCGTGGCATGAGAACGGTCCGTTTCGTCGCCCTCGGTGACTCGCTCACCGAGGGCGTGGGCGATCCCGTCGGCGAGGCATGGCGCGGCTGGGCCGCGCTGCTCGCCGACGGGCTGGCCGGGCAGCCCGAAGACACCGTGGAGTTCACGAATCTCGCGGTCAGCGGGGCACAGTCACGGGACGTGCTGGAGCGGCAGACCCCGGCCGGGCTCGCCCTGAACCCGGACGTCGTGTCCGTCGTCATAGGCGTCAACGACACCCTGCGCTGCACCTTCGACATCCAGGCCCTGGCCGCCCGGCTCGACAAGGTCTACGCGGCCTTCACGGCACAGGGCGCGGTCCTGTTGACGGCCTGTCTGCCCGACCCGGGCGCGATGCTCGGCCTCCCGGGGGCACTGGCCCGCCCGCTCGCCAGGCGGCAGCGAGCGGTGAACACAGTGGTGCACGCGCTTTCCGAGCGTTACGGCGCCGTGCATCTGCATGCCGCGGAGGGCGAGTGGATCATGGACCGGGCGATCTGGAGCGCGGACCGACTGCACCCCGGAGAGCGCGGCCACCGCCAACTGGCCCTGCGTTTCCACGCGTTGCTCGCCGAGGAGGGTGTGGCCACGGGGGTCGCGCCGTCGCCCGAGCCCGAGTTTCCGGCGCCCACCAAGTCGGCCAGCCTGTGGTGGCTGGCGACCGCGGGTACCGGGTGGGTGGCCCGTCGCTGCACCGACCTGCTGCCGCAGCTCCTCGGGCTGGCCGCCGACGAGATGCGCCACCGCGCGCGGGGCACCAGCGCACGGCTCGACCTGAGCGCGTCCCACGCGGTGTCGGCGGCCCTGGCAGCCCTCTCGGTGGGGGAGAAGCAGCCGGACACCGCATAGGGCGTGCACGGGCCCTCAGCGGCGCCGTACGGCCACGAAGCGGACCGGGGTTCCGGGCACCGCCTGCGCGGCGGCCGGGAGGTCTGCCCGGCGGACGACCGCGATCACCGGGTAGCCGCCGGTGGTCGGATGGTCGGCGAGGAAGACCACGGGACGGCCGTCCGGGGGGACCTGGACAGCGCCCAGGACCATGCCCTCGCTGGGGAGTTCACCGGTCAGGGTCCGCTCTAGGGCGGGGCCCTCGGTGCGCAGCCCGATGCGGTTGCTCGCCGACGACACCTGGTAGACGCGTGCCGTGAACGCCCGCAAGGCTTCCGGGGTGAACCAGTCGGCGCGGGGTCCGAGCGTCACCCGGAGGACGAGTTCGACCGGGGGGCGCGGTTGCGGGGCGACGTCCACGCGCGCGTGGAGGTGCGTCGGGGACCCCAGCGGCAGTATGGCGCCGTTCGTGAGCGGCGCCGGACCGAGCCCGGACAGCAGGTCCGTGGAGCGGCTGCCGAGCACCGGTTCGACGGCGACGCCGCCGGCGAGGGCGACGTAAGTGCGTACTCCGGAGAAGGCTGTTCCGATGTCCAGAAGCGCCCCGGCGGGCACGTGGACGGGCGCACCCCAGGCGACGGGCCGTCCGTCCACCGCGACCGGGCAGGGCGCGCCGCCGACCGCCACGAGGATCGTTGAACGAGGCCGTACGGCACACCCGTTGAGGGTCGTCTCCAGGACGGCAGCCTCGGGTGGATTGCCGACCAGCCGGTTGACGAGCGCCGCCGCGGGCCCGTCCAGCGCCCCGGAATGCGGTACCCCAAGGTGCGCGTGTCCGGGCCGCCCCAGGTCCTGCACGGTGGTCAGGGCCCCGGCCCGCACGACGACGAGTGCGCGGTCCGTCATAGGTCCGCCACCGGGACGAAGCGCACGCGCGTGCCCGGCGACAGCAGCGCGGCGGGCACGCGCGCGTGGTCCCACAGGACCGCGTCGGTCGTGCCGATCAGCTGCCAGCCGCCGGGCGAGGAACGGGGGTACACGCCGGTGTACGGGCCCGCCAGGCCCACGGCACCCGCGTGGACGGCCGTGCGCGGGGTTGCCCGGCGGGGGACGTCGTAGCGGGCCGGGAGGCCGGTGAGGTACCCGAAGCCGGGGGCGAACCCGCAGAAGGCGACGCGGAACTCGGTGGCCGCGTGGATGCGGGCCACCTCCCGCTCGGGGACGGCCCAGAGGGCGGCGATGTCGGCGAGGTCCGGGCCGTCGTAGCGCACCGGGAGCTCGATCACCTCGCCGGTACGCGGGGGAGCGGGGGACACCTCGGAGGCGATCAGTTCGGATGCCAGACGGGCCGGGTCGTCGAGGCCGTCGAGGAGGATCGTGCGGGCGGCGGGGACGATCTCGCGGACGGTGAGCAGGCCCTCCGCGCGGCGGCGCATCAGCTCCGCGTGGACGGCCTGGGCCTCCTCCCCGGAGGCGACCTCGACGAGCAGTGCGCTGTCTCCGACGGGCATCGCCTTCATACGAAGGACTCCACCCGGACACCCGACTCCAGGAGCCGCTCGCGGACCCTGCGGGCCAGTTCGACCGCTCCGGGCGTGTCCCCGTGCAGGCATAGGGAGCGGGCCCGTACCTCGATGCGCACCCCGGAGAGCGCGTCGACCGCCCCGAAGCGGGCCAGGCTCAGCGAGCGCTCCACGACGGCCTCGGGGTCGCTGACCACCGCGCCGTCCAGGTCGCGCGGCACGAGCCTGCCCTCGTCGGTGTAGGCGCGGTCCGCGAACGCCTCCGTGACGGCCGGCAGCCCGGCCTTGGCGGCCAGTTCGAGCACGACCGAGCCAGGCAGGCCGAGCACCGGCAGCGATGCGTCGGCCATGAGTACGCCCTCGATCACCGCGGCGGCCTGCTCCGGGTCGTGCACGACCCGGTTGTAGAGCGCGCCGTGCGGCTTGACGTACGACACGCACGTGCCCGCCGCGCGGGCGAACACTTCAAGGGCACCGATCTGGTAAGCCACTTCGGCGGCCAGCTCGGCGGCAGGCACGTCCATGGCGCGCCGCCCGAACCCCGCCAGGTCCCGGTAGGACACCTGCGCGCCGACCCGCACCCCGCGCTCGGCCGCCAGCTCGCACACCCGCTGCATGGTGACCGCGTCCCCGGCGTGGAAACCGCAGGCCACGTTGGCGCTGGTGACGACGGACAACAGCTGTTCGTCGTGGGTGAGGTGCCAGCGGCCGAAGCCCTCCCCGAGGTCGGCGTTCAGATCGATCATCATCTCTCCTGGTCAGGCGACGCGGTACTGCTCGTCGCGGGCGTCGGTGACGAACATCTGGCCCGGCGCGTGCGTGATGGCGAATGGCGGCCGGGACGCCATCACCACGGCCTGCGGGGTCACTCCGCAGGCCCAGAACACCGGGATGTCGTCCGGCGCGGCGTCCACCGGATCACCGAAGTCCGGGCGGCCGAGGTCCTCGATGCCGAGCCCTGAGGGATCGCCGCAGTGTACGGGGCTGCCGTGCACCGCCGGGAGCAGCGCGGTCTCCCGGATCGCCGTCGCCAGATGCTCCGGGGGCACCGGGCGCATCGACACGACCATCGGGCCGTGCAGCCGCCCCGCCGGGCGGCACGGGCGACTCGTCACGTACATCGGGACGTTGCGCCCCTGCTCGATGTGCCGGATCGGGACGCCCGCCTCGCTCAGCGACCACTCGAAGGTGAAGCTGCAGCCGATCAGGAACGACACCAGGTCCTCGCGCCAGTACGCCCGCACGTCCGTCGGCTCGTCCGTCAACTCGCCGTCCCGCCACACCCGGTAGCGCGGCAGATCGGTGCGCAGGTCCGCGCCGTCGGCCAGAACGGTCTCCCAGGAGCCGGCGTCCGTGACGTCGAGCACCGGGCAGGGCTTCGGGTTGCGCTGGCAGAACAGCAGCATGTCGTACGCCCAGTCGGCGGGCACCGAGATCAGGTTGACCTGGGTGTGGCCCGCCGCGACCCCGGCCGTCGGACCCGTCAGCCCGGCCCGGAAGCGGGCCCGCGCGGTATGCGGGCTCCACGCGTGCGCGTGCTCGTCGACGAGGGTCAGGGGACGGTCCTCCGTACGGTTCACGCCAGTTCCTTTCCGCGGGTCTCCGGCAGTCCCAGGAGCGCCAGCGCCGCGATGCCGTAACCGATGGCCCCGAAGACGAGCGCTCCGCCCACACCCCAACTGTCGGCCAGGAAGCCCACCAGCGTCGGGAAGACGGCGCCGACAGCTCGGCCCGTGTTGTACGTGAAGCCCTGTCCCGTGCCGCGCAGCGCGGTCGGGTACAGCTCGCTCAGGTACGAGCCGAAGCCGCTGAAGATCGCCGACATGCAGAACCCGAGCGGGAAACCGAGCACCAGAAGAAGGGTGTTGGCGCCATTGGGGATGTGTGTGTACACCAGGATGCAGATCGCCGAGAGCAGGGCGAAGAGCCAGATGTTGCGCCTGCGGCCCAGCACGTCGGTGAGGTAGCCGCCGGTGAGGTACCCCAGGAAGGCGCCGGAGATCAGGAAGGTCAGATAGCCGCCGGTGCCGACGACCGACAGGCCGCGTTCCGTCTTGAGGTACGTGGGCACCCAGGTGGCGAGGGTGTAGTAGCCGCCCTGGACACCCGTGGAGAGCAGGCCCGCGAAGACCGTCGTGCGCAGCAGACCCGGCGTCCCGGCCGAGCCCGGCTTGAAGATCGCCGCGAACGAGCCCTTCTGGGCGTTCTGCTCGCGCACGGCCGTCGCCTCGGGGGCGTCGTGCACCCGGCGCCGCATCCAGAGCACCAGCAGCGCGGGCAGCGCGCCGGTCCAGAACATCACCCGCCAGGCCAGGTCGTCGCCGAGGAACGAGAAGACCAGCGTGTAGACGACCGCGGCCAGCGCCCAGCCGACCGCCCAGGAACTCTGGACCGCGCCGAGGGTACGGCCGCGGTGCTTGGCGCTCGCGTACTCGGCGACCAGGATCGCGCCGACCGCCCACTCGCCGCCGAAACCGAGGCCCTGGAGGGCGCGGAACACCAGCAGGGTCTCGTAGTTGGGCGCGAAGCCGCAGGCCACCGTGAAGACGGCGTAGGTGATCACCGTGATCATCAGGGCCTTGACGCGGCCCACTCGGTCGGCGAAGACGCCCGCCAAGGCGCCCCCGACCGCGGAGACGACCAGCGTGACCGTGGTGAACAGGCCGGTCTGGCCGCTGTCCAGGCCGAAGTACGCGGCCAGCGCGACCATGCTCAGCGGCAGCGTGAAGTAGTCGTAGGAGTCCAGCGCGTAGCCGCCGAACGCCCCGGCGAAGGCACGGCGGCCGTTCGGGCCGAGTGCGCGGAGCCAGGCCAACGCGCCGTCGTCGGCGGTCAGTTCGTCCGTGTCGGGCTGCGTTCCGGTGTTCAGGGCCTGGGGTGGAGGGGTCGTGCTCATGTGCACCTCGCAGAGGGAGGACGGAGGGTGCTGGGACTGAGCCGTGCCGTGCGGGAGCCGTGGGCGCCGGGGTGAGCGGGTGGCGCCGTGGAAAGTAAAGTAGAGGATCGTTGAACGATCCTTCAAGAGGCATGTTGTTTCGTTCTTATATCTGCGGTTGAATTCCGGGCATGGCAGATCAGCTGGCGGGCCTCGCCGACGACCGAGCCCTCCTGGGCCGCACGAGCACCGCCGAACGCGTCTCGGACATCCTCAGAAGCCGTATCGCCGAGGGCTATTTCCCGCCGGGGACCCGACTCTCGGAGGACAGCATCGGCGGGGCACTCGGTGTGTCGCGCAACACACTCCGCGAGGCGTTCCGACTGCTCACCCATGAGCGTCTGCTCGTCCACGAGTTGAACCGGGGCGTCTTCGTCCGGGTCCTGAGCGTCGAGGACGTCGAGGACATCTACCGCACCCGCCGCCTCGTCGAGTGCGCCGTCGTCCGCGGGCTCGGCGAGCCGCCGTACGCCGTCGAACAGCTCGCCGCGGCCGTGACCGAGGGGCAGTTGGCGTCCGTCGAGGATGACTGGAAAGGAGTGGGTACGGCCAATATCCACTTCCACCGGGAACTCGTCGCCCTCGCCGGCAGCGCCCGCACCGACGAGCTGATGCGCAGCGTCTTCGCCGAACTCCGGCTCGCCTTCCACCTCGTGGACGACCCCAGGGCGCTCCACGAGCCGTACCTCCAGCGCAACCGCCTGATCCTCCAGGCGCTCCAGGCGGGCGACGCCACCGAGGCCGAGAGACTGCTCGCGGTCTACCTCGACGACTCGCTCGAACGGGTCGTCGACGCGTACCGGCAGCGGGTCGGCGAGGACGGCACGGCCCTCGGCTGACGAGGGCACGGCGCCCTGCCCACCCCCGCACGGTGCTGTGGCCGTAGTCGCTTCTGCGTCGTTTGGGTCGTTGTCAGACCGAGGACCTAGTCTGTGCAGCGTGACTTCGCCTGCATCGACGGACAGCGTTCCGCCCCAGTTCAGCGCGGGGCCGCGCCCCGCCCCGGGCCCGGCCGCCGACGAGGGACTGGCGCGGCGACTTCGCGCGCTCGCCTGCACCGCGCCGCTGCACGACCTCGACGCACGCAAGGCCAATCTCGCCGGCGAGTACTCGGTCTATGGCATGGCGGAGGTGGCCCTCGCCGCCATCGACCTGGTCACCCTCAACATGGACTTCGACACGGGTGCCGACCACGACCAGATAGTGGCCAGGCTCATCCCGCGCATCGCCGCCCAGGCCCCACAGCGCCCCGTGACCGAGCACGAGCGCGTCGCCCGCTGGGTCCTGGAGAACCTGATCAACGTCGGCAGCGTGGACCGCGGCTTCCGCACGGTCTACGGCACCTTCGCCCAGGACGGGACCTATGTGCGCCGCGACTACGACTTCAAGCTGATCGAGGAGGTCCCCGGCTACGGCGGCAGCGTCTACCTCCGTACGACGGACGAGGCCGTCAACGTCCTCGTGGGCGCCCTCGACACCGACGTCACCAGCGCGCAGATCGCCGCCGAGGTCAAGCTGGAGGTACTGATCAGCCGCGGTCGGCTCGCCGACGCCCAACTGGCCGCCGAGCAGGCCCGGTACCGCACCGTGCAGTACTCGGAGACCCTGCGCCGCGCCCTCGACGCCACCCGGCGCAACGTCCGCGCGGTGGACTGGCTCAACGCCGTGCCCGACATGATCGCCGAGGCACTCGACCACGTGGCCGACCGCTACCGCCACGAGAACGCGATCCTCACCAACATCCGCAAGGCCCGCGACGAGTCCGAGGACCCCGAACAGAAGCGCCGCGCCGCCGAGTTGGTCGACATCGTCAAGGACTGCATCCGACGGCACACACAACTCCAGTCGCGTCTCCTGGAGGCCGGACCGCTGTTCCGCGCGGAGCAGGACCGGCAGGCCTTCGCCACGCCCATGACGACGTCGGGGATAGACCTCTACGGGCATCTCGTCTCGCCGGTGCTGCCGCTGCCCCTGGAGCAGGCGATCCGGGTCACCGACGCGTTCTTCGCGCGCGGGACCGGGCTGCGCACGCCGGTGTCCGTCCGGGTGGGCGACCTCGTCGACATACTGCTGACGCCGCCTCAGGAGCGGGAGCACCTCGGTGCGGAGATGCCGGAGCCGGATCTCATCGCGACACCGGACGACAGCCGGTTCAGTGAGGAGCAGTTGGCGGCGGCGATGGAGCTGCTCGATCTGCCGGCGGACGCGCCGCGGAGGCTGTCGGGGTTGCTTGCCGATGCGCGTCGCCAGGATCCCGAACTGCCTTATCTGGTCGCCCTGTTGGCTGTGCACGCGGCCAGCCCGCCGGTCGGTACCGCGTATCGCCAGGGGGAGCCGAAGCTGTTGTTCGCCGTGGACGACGGGACCGAGCTGGACGATCCCGAGTTCGGTGGGGCCGATCTCATCGTGGGGATGGCCCTGTTGGACGCGGCGGGGATGGCGGCGGGCAGGACGGAGGCGGCGTAAGGCGTGAACGACCGCGACGTGAACCACCGTTACGTGAACGACCGCTGTATGAAGAACCTCAGCAAGGAGCCCCGACCGTGAGCGAGCACGTCGAATGGAGTGAGCCGGAGGCCGCCGCCGCGCCGGTGACCGCCGCTGTCACGCCCGCCGACGCCGCCGACGCGGCGCGGCTCGTCGCGTTCGGGCTGCAGCCCAAGCTGCAGCCCGCGCGGGACCAGGAATACGCCGAGCTGCTGCGCCGGTACCGGGAGGATCCGCCGTTCGCCCGGCTCGCCGATGCCGTGGCGGCGGGGCTCGGTCTGGTCGTACTGGAAGTGTCCCCGCGCGCGGGGATGGCCGTGACCGCCGCCGAGGACTCGGTGTTCGCCGTCCGCATGGGCGACTACGCGCGTCGTACGGCCGCCGACTCCGCGGACCGCTTCCTGCACGGGCTCGCGCATCTCTCCGTCGCCGCGATGGCGTTCCCGCGCCCCGAGGACCTCGCCGACGACGGGTACATCGGCCGCGTCACGGTCAACGGCGTCGACGCCTTCGTGCGGCAGGCCTGTCGGCGCCTGGAGGAGCGGGCCGACGAGCAGGGCATGAACACCGACCCGGCCACCGACGCGCCCGGCCTGGAGGCCGCCTGGCGGATCTGGGTCAGACGCAGCTCGACCGGAGCCACCAAGGACGCCCGCAGACTCGCCGGTTCGACCACCGGCATCGTCGGCAAGGCCGCCGCGTTCCTCACCGACTCCGGCTTCCTCCAGCGCACGGGCGACGACAACGGCGGTACGTACCGCACGACCGCCCGCTACCAGCTCCAGGTGCGTGACATGGCAGGCAGCGCCGCCATGGCCGAGCTGCTGGAGCTGGGCGTCGTCCCGGTCACCGACGGCACCGCGAGCCTGCTGCCCGCCGAGGACACCGAGGACCTGGAGCTGGTGGCCGACGCCGGACTGCCGTTCCACTCCTGAACCCAGCCCCTCCAGAAGACCCACGAACCCCCCACACCTGCCGAAGACTTACGACGAGAGTCCGCCATGTACGAGCTGTCCCGGGTCCGCCTCTACTCCATCGGGCCCGCCGGTGCGCGCTACGCCGACACCGTGCTTGACCTGCGAGGCGTGGGCAAGCCCGTGCCCGACCCCGCCCCCACCCAGGCGGAGTTCTTCGAGGACGAGCCCGTCGGCCCGCCGCGCCGCCCCGCGCCCGCCGGTGTGCTCTTCCTGGAGAACGGCGGGGGCAAGTCCGTCCTGCTCAAGCTGATCTTCTCGGTGATGCTGCCGGGACACCGCAACACGCTCGGCGGCGCCAGCTCCGGTGTGCTGCGCAAGTTCCTTCTCGCGGACGACTGCGGGCATGTCGCCCTGGAGTGGCAGCACACGCTGACCGGCGAGTGCGTGGTCGTCGGCAAGGTCAGCGAGTGGCGGGGGCGTCAAGTCTCCAACGACCCGCGGAAGTTCGCCGAGGCCTGGTACTCGTTCCGGCCCGGTCCGGGGCTGAGCCTGGACAACCTCCCCGTCGCCGAGGCCACTTCCGTACGGCCGCCCGTCGAGGGCGCGTCCGGCGCGCAGGGCCGCCGGCGCACCATGAAGGGCTTCCGGGACGCCATCACCGAGGCCGGCAAGGCGTATCCGCACCTCGAAGTGCACTGGGAGGAGATCCACGACCGCTGGATCGAGCACCTGGGCGACCTCGGACTCGACCCCGAACTCTTCCGCTACCAGCGGGAGATGAACGCCGACGAAGGTGAGGCCGCCGGTCTCTTCGCGGTCAAGAAGGACTCCGACTTCACCGACCTGCTGCTGCGCGCGGTCACCGACACCCGCGACACCGACGGGCTCGCCGACCTGGTCGGCGGCTTCGGCAACAAGCTGGGACGGCGCGCCGAACTGATCGCCGAACGGGACTTCACGGCCGGGTCCGTGGACCTGCTCGGCCGGATCGTCGAGGCCGCCGAGGCGCGGGCACGCGCGCGTGACATCCACACCGGCGCCGAACGCCGTACCCGCACCCTGGCACGCCGGTTGTCCGCGCGGGGCGCGCAGGAGCGGGTCAGGGCCGCCGACCTCGCGCAGCGGGTCACGGCCGCCGCGTACGCCGTCACGCACTCCGAGGGGGCGCGCGAGCGCAGCGCGCTGATCGCCGCGGAACTGGCCTACCGGCATGCCTCGTTGGCACTCGCCACCACGGAGAAGTCCGCCGCCGCGCAGAAGCGCGAACTCGCCGACGCCCGCACCCTGCACTCCGCCTGGCAGGCCGCCGAGGCCGTCCTGCGCCACCGTGCCGCCGCCGATCGCTCCGCGCGCGTGGCCGTCGCCATCCGCGAGGCCGAGCGGGACGCCGCACCGGCGCTCGCCGCTCGCGCCAAGGCAGCCGTCGATCTCGTACGGGCCCTGCACGAGGCCGCGGAGAACGCCGAGAACCTCGCCAACGAGGGCGAGGAGCGCTCTGCCGCCCTCCAGGAGGTCGGCGAGACCTCCCACCGGGACGCGACCTCCGCCGCCACCGAGGCACAGCGCGCCCGCAGCGAGATCGGGCATCTGCGCCAGCGTCTGTCCGAGGTCGAGCAGGAGACCGCCGAGGCGGTACGCGCGGGCTGGCTCGACGACAGCGCCCCCGACGCCGACCCGGCTCGCGCGGCCCTCGCCGCGAGCGACGCCGAGAAGACGGCCGTGGCCGCCTGGGACACGGCGCGCGAGGCATCCCGCCGGGCGTCCGAGCACGCCCGCGAGGCCGCTTCGGCGGAGTCCCGTGCGGAGCTGACGGCGGCCCGTGCGTCCGACGCGGCGACCGCCGCCGAGCGGACCTACGACGCGGAACGGCGCCTCGCGGAGGGGCTGGCGGGGGAGGAGCGGCTGGCGGAGCTGCTCAGCCTGCCCGGTGCCGGTGGTGCCGGTGGTGCCGGTGGTGCCGGTGGTGTGCCTGTGCCGCGCGGGGCCAACGAGGTTGCGGCGAGCGGCAGTTCTGCCGCCGACAGCGCCTCCCTCACCCACTCCGGCACCACCAACCCCACCCGCCCCCTCGCCGAAGGCGCCCTCACCCCGGAGGAACTCGACCGCTTCGCCGACGAGTTGCGCGAACTGCTCGACGACGGGGTCGCCGCCGGCGAGCGCCAGCTCTTCGACCTGCGCACCGCCGCCGCCGACGACTCCCGGATCCTCGGCGCGCTCGGTGACGGCGGGCTGCTGCCGCCCGGCCCGGACGTGTTGGCCACCGTCGAGTACCTGGGCGAGCACGGCATCCCGGCCCTGCCCGGCTGGCGCTACCTCGCCCAGGCCGTCGACCCCGTCGACCACGCGCGCGTGCTGGCCGCCCGGCCCGAGCTGGTCGACGGTGTGATCATCACCGACCCGGACACGCACGCGCGTGCCCGCGAGGTGCTCAGCGACGCGGCCCTGCTGCCCCGGTCCGCCGTGGCCGTCGGTACGGCCGCCGCCCTGCTCGCCCCGACCCCGGCGCCCGACGCGCAGAACAGCACCTCTTCCGACGTGTTCCTCGTCCCGCCGAACCCGGCCATGCACGACGAGCACGCCGCCGACGAGGAGCGGCAGACGCTGCGCGCGCGGGCCGCCGAGCGGGACGAGGAGATCCGCGCGCTCGCCGCCCGGCTCGGCAAGGACCGGGAGCTGGCGGCGCGGCTCGCGTCCTGGCGCACCGGCTGTCCGAGCGGGCGGCTGGTCGAGCTGGCGCAGTCCGCGCGGGATGCGCGCGCGTTCGCCGAGGAGGCCGAGGCCGAGCTCGCCGAGGCACGGACCCTGCGCGCCGAGGCCGACGAAGCCGCCGCCGAGGCAGCCCAGGTGCGCGACGAGCGGCAGGAGACCGCGCAGAAGACCCGCCGTGCCGCCGACGCCCTCGCCGGACTCGCCTTCCGGCTGCGGGAACGCGCCGGCTGGCAGGTCAAGCTGCGTGAACTCGCCGACGAGGCAACCGAGTCGGAGGCCCGCGCCCAGTCCTGCCTGGAGCGCGCCCGCGCCGCCGACGAGGACCGCCGCGCCGCCCAGCGCGCGGCCGACGACGCCCGCCGTACGGCACGTGCACTGCGCGCCGAGCGCTCCGAGATCGCGGGCGCCCCCGACGACGTACCGGCGGACGGCCCCGACGCTCCGAAGCCGTCGCTGCCCGCCCTGCGCGAGGCCTATCGGGCCGCCTCCCAGCTCTACGAGAAGGTCGGCGTCGGCGCCGACCTGCGGGCCGAGCAGGCGCGGGCGGAGAGCGACGAGAGCGCGGCGATCGCCGAGTTGGACCGGCTCAGCAACAAGGTCCGCACCCGCGCGGCCCAGCTGTTGGAGTCACCCGACGGCTCCGACGGGCCGTCCCGGCAGGCCGCCGCGGCGCGCGCCGAGGAGCTGGTGCAGCTGCTGGAGACCCGGGTGTCCAACGCGAGCGAGCAACTCGGGCGGTTGCGCGGCGAGGCCGAACGGCACGCGCCCGAGGACGGCGAGGCACACACCGAGCTGGCCGAGGAACTGGTCCCGCGCGACGCCGAGCACGCCCAGGCACTGCTGCGCACCGCCACGGCCGAAGTCGCCTCCCGCACCGACGCGTTGGGCCAGGCCCGCGAGGCGCACGCCGAACTCCTCGACGCCCACCGCGCCGCCGAGGACGGGGCCGGCGGCTTCGACGAGACCGCCGCGATGCTGCGGGACCTGCTGCGCGAGCACTCCTCGGACGAGGATCAGGAGGAGCCCGAGCCGTACCCGGGCAGCCTGGAGGAGGCCCGGCACTCCGCGGCCGAGGCCCGCCGCTCGCTGCGCGGCTGCGCCGCCGACCTGTCCGCCGCCGAGGGCGCCGTACGGGAAGCCGGCGATGTGCTGGTGCGGCACGCCAACTCCACGCGGTACGAGCAGGTGCGGACCCCCGCGCGGCAGCAGATCCGTGAGTTGCCGGCGTCCTCCCTGCCCGAGCACGCGCAGAAGTGGGCCGACGCCTTCGCGCCCCGACTCCGGGTCCTCACCGACGAGTTGGCGCAGTTGGAACGCAACCGCGACTCGATCGTGGACCGGCTCCGCGGGCTCGTCGAGTCGGCGCTCGCCACCCTGCGGTCCGCGCAGCGGCTGTCCCGGCTCCCGGAGGGGCTCGGCGAGTGGTCCGGGCAGGAGTTCCTGCGCATCCGCTTCGAGGAGCCCGACCAGGCCACGCTGACCGAGCGGCTCGGCGAGGTCGTCGACGAGGCCACCCGCGCCGCCGTGAAGAAGAACTCCGACATGCGCCGCGACGGAATGTCCCTGCTGCTGCGGGGAGTTGGCGCGGCGCTTGAGCCCAAGGGCGTTGCCGTCGAGATCCTCAAGCCGGATGCCGTACTCCGTGCCGAGCGGGTGCCCGTCGGGCAGATGGGCGACGTGTTCTCCGGCGGTCAGCTGCTCACCGCGGCCATCGCCCTGTACTGCACGATGGCCGCACTGCGCTCGAACGACCGGGGCCGCGACAAGCACCGGCACGCCGGCACGCTCTTCCTCGACAACCCCATTGGACGGGCCAACGCCACCTATTTGCTGGAGCTGCAGCGCGCCGTGTCCGACGCGCTCGGCGTCCAACTCCTCTACACCACCGGCCTGTTCGACACGACGGCACTGGCCGAGTTCCCGCTGGTGATCCGGCTGCGCAATGACGCCGACCTGCGGGCCGGCCTCAAGTACATCAGCGTGGAGGAACACCTCCGGCCGGGACTGCCGCAGCAGGCCCCCGCCGGAGAAGGGGAGTCGGTGCACAGCGAGATCACGGCGACCCGCATGTTCAAGCGACCGGCGCCGACCGCCCCGTAGGCGAACCTCAGGAGTGGGACTGGGACAGCTGCCCGGCACCGCCCTTGCGGGCTATCCGCTCCTGCGCCCGCCGGGTGGCCTTCGCCTGGCGCTGGGCCCGACGCCGTTCACGGCGGAGGGCCCGTGCCGTGCTGCTGGGCTCCGAGACGACGCCGTTGCGCTGGTTCCACATCTGGCGGGTCACCCAGACATCGAGGGCGCCCCAGGTGGCCACCACCGTGCTGACCACGCTGCTGATCACCATCGGGAACGCCAGCCAGGACCCGGCCATCGTGCACAGGAACGCCACCGTCGCCTGGATCAGCGTCACGGCGATGATGATCACCGCCCGTACTGCCGCCGTACGCACCGGATCGGGCAGCCGCCGCCGACGCGCGGGCTCCTCGATCCACAACGGCCTGTAGTACTCCTGCTGTTCGGCTGTCGCGCGGGCCGCACGCGGCCTCTCGAACCCTGCCGCCTTCGGTGCGCCCGAGCGCGCCGGAGCCTCGCCGTCCCCCGTCGACCGCGCCGCCGCGCCGTCCTCAAGCACCTCTTGCCGCTCCGCCGTGCCCATCAACGTGTCCTCCCCACCGCCGGTACACCACTCGCTCCCGAGTCCGAAGACTCCGGCTCCCCAGTGGGTGCCCGGCCTGCCCTGTTTTACGCCGCCCGGATGCGGATGCGGCTCCTGTGGCCGGTTCCGCACCCATATCCCGTAGAGAAAGACGAACAACATCCCGCGAAGATTCCCAAGGAACGAAAATTTCCAGCCAACTGGCCAAGTGGGTCGATCCGGTCAGGTCCGGCGAACGTCGCGGAATCAGGGCGGCAATCTCCCGCAATGCCCTGACACCTCCCCATGTCCGGTCCCTGGTGCGGAAGTTCACGCTCCGGACAGCTCTTCGAGTTACCTGTGTGTCAGTAGTAGGCTCGCGCCGTTTGTTGACGCACATGTGTACCCCCGGCCGGCGGGGGTCCAGCTGGGGGAGGCCATGCGCTTTCGCGGGAAGTCCATCCGCCGGAAGATCGTGGCGCTCCTTCTCGTGCCGCTCGTGTCCCTGACCGCGATCTGGGCGTTCGCCACGGTCCTCACCGGTCGGGCGGCCGGAGACCTGTTCAACGTGTCGTCGGTCGTCGAGAAGATCGGCTACCCCACCGAGGACACGGTCCGCGTCATCCAGCAGGAACGGCGCCAGTCGCTGGTCTATCTCGCCGACCCGCGCGCCGCCGACGGCCTCACCGACCTGAAGCGCAGCCGCACCGCGACCGACGAAGCCGTCGCAAAGATCCGCAGGAACGCCCGGAACCCCGACGTCCGCGACGCGATGGGCCAGGCCACCGACAGCCGCGTCTCCGCCGTGCTCGACGCCTTCGACGGCCTGCAGTCCCTGCGACGCAGCGTCGAGGACGGCACCGTCAACCGCGCCCAGGCCCTCGATCTGTACAACCGCCTGATCGACCCCTGCTACGTGCTGCTGACCAACCTCCACGTCGTCGACAACGTGGAGATGGACAAGCAATACCGCGCCCTCGTCAACCTCGCACGCGCGCGTGAACTCCTCTCCCGCGAGGACGCGTTGCTCGGTTCCTCGCTGATCGTCGGCAAACTGACCCGGGACGAGACCCGCGCGGTCTCCGACCTCGTGGCCCAGCGCACCCTGCTGTACGACATCAACCTGCCGCTGCTGCCCTCCTCGGAGCGCGACCACTTCGACCGCTTCTGGAAGAACGCGGCCAGCGCCCCGCTGCGTGTGGCCGAACAGGCCGCCGTCTCCTCCGGGTCCGGCGAGCCCCGCAACGTCACCGCACAGACCTGGAACACCGCGGCCGGTGCCGTGCTGGACAAGCTCGGCACCCTCGACGACCAGGCCAACGACCGTTATCAGGACCGCGTCCGCCCCGTCGCGATGAACGTCATCCTCAAGGCCGCCGTCGCCGGTGTCCTCGGCCTGATCGCCCTGCTCCTCTCGCTCTTCCTGTCCGTGCGCATCGGCCGCGGTCTCATCCGCGACCTGCGCCAACTCCGCCTGGACGCCCACGAGGCGTCCGGTGTCCGGCTGCCCAGCGTGATGCGCCGCCTGTCTGTCGGCGAAGTCGTCGACGTGGAGACCGAGGTCCCGCGCCTGGAGTACGACCGCAACGAGATCGGCGAGGTCGGCCAGGCACTCAACACCCTGCAGCGCGCCGCCGTCGAAGCCGCCGTCAAACAGGCCGAGTTGCGCTCCGGCGTCTCCGAGGTCTTCGTCAACCTCGCCCGGCGCAGCCAGGTCCTGCTGCACAAGCAGCTCACCCTGCTCGACACCATGGAGCGCAGGACCGAGGACACCGACGAACTCGCCGACCTGTTCCGCCTCGACCACCTGACGACCCGTATGCGCCGCCACGCCGAGGGCCTGGTGATCCTCTCCGGGGCCGCCCCGTCCCGGCAGTGGCGCAAGCCGGTCCAGCTCATGGACATCGTCCGCGCGGCCGTCGCCGAGGTCGAGGACTACGAGCGCATCGAGGTCCGCCGGCTGCCGCGGATCGCCGTCACCGGCCCCGCCGTCGCCGACCTCACCCACCTGGTGGCCGAACTCCTGGAGAACGCCACGGTGTTCTCCCCGCCGCACACCGCCGTCCAGGTCCTGGGGGAGCGGGTCGCCAACGGCTTCACCCTGGAGATCCACGACCGCGGCCTCGGCATGGCGGCCGAGGCACTCCTGGACGCCAACCTCCGGCTCGCCGAGACACCCGAGTTCGAACTCTCCGACACCGACCGGCTCGGACTGTTCGTGGTCAGCCGGCTTGCCCAGCGGCAGAACGTCCGCGTCTCCCTCCAGCCCTCCCCGTACGGCGGCACGACCGCCGTCGTGTTCATCCCCGACGCCCTGCTGAGCGACGAGGTCCCGGACACCAACGGCATCGGCTTCCGCCTCGACCGGCCCCAGCCGACGAAGGAGGCCGAGTTCGAGGAGGGGCACCGCTCCGCGCTCTCCAAGGTGCCCGTGAAGCTTCCCGGCCTGCCGCCCGCCCTCCTGGACGGGCCGGTCGAACTGGAGGCCCCGGTCGACCTGAACGCCCCCGCCGGCTTCCCGAACGCGCTCGACGACGGGGACGCCGGGCGCGGCGAGGTCTTCCGCCCTCGCCGCCCGGGCCTCCGGGACGACCTCGCCCCCGTCCGCCCCGTAGACCCGCGCCAGCAGCTCTCCGAGGCCCACGACGGACCGCGCGCGGATGCGGGCGCCCAACGGGGCGAACCGCTTCCGCTGCCCCGTCGCCGGACGCCCAAGCTCGTGAGTTCCCATGGGCGCCCGGTCGTGGAACAGCGTTCCCGAAGGGACCCGGGGGACTCCGGAGACGGTGGATTCGACGGTTCCTCGGAAGCTCCGAACACAGGTCGATCCGAAACGGACGGTCCGGCACCGCTGCCGGCCCGACGGCGCGGTGACACGCCGCTACGGCGCCGCACCGACGTGCCCGTCGGGCGCGCCGAGACCGCTCCGGGGCGCGGACTCGGTGAACCGTCCGAGGCTCCGGCCCTTCCCCGACGCACCCGGCGTGCCGAGATCGCGTCCAGCGTTCCCGACTCCGAATCCTCACCGCGCGGAACCGGGCCCGACCCCGGGGCGTTGCCCAGACGTGTGCGCCAGGCCAACCTGGCCCCGCAGCTGAAGAAGGACCCCGAACGGCGCACCACGAGCCCGGCGGAGGTCGTGGAGCGCGACGCCGACGAGGTACGCAGCCGGATGGCCTCGCTCCAGCGCGGCTGGCAGCGCGGCCGCGAGGAGAACGCCGAGGGCGACGACGCCCAAGGCGGCACAGCACAAGGAACTAAGGGGGACGGTCGATGACCGCACCAAAGGCGACCGGCCACGACACGACCGACCAGCGCGGACTGAACTGGCTCCTCGACGACCTCGTCGAGCGCGTCGCCAGCATCCGCAAGGCGATCGTGCTCTCCGGCGACGGTCTGCCCACCGGCGTGTCCCAGGATCTGACCCGCGAGGACAGCGAACACCTGGCCGCCGTGGCCTCCGGCTTCCACAGCCTCGCCAAGGGTGTCGGCCGGCACTTCGAGGCGGGCAGCGTACGGCAGACCGTCGTAGAGCTCGACGAGGCCTTCCTGTTCGTGACGGCCGCCGGTGACGGCAGCTGCCTCGCCGTCCTCGCCGACGCGGACTCGGACGTCGGACAGGTCGCCTACGAGATGACACTGCTCGTGAAGCGGGTCGGTGTGCATCTCGGCGCGGCTCCGCGCACCGATCTGTCCTCCGGCGGGTAGTGAAGTGACATGAGCAGAGACGGTCAGGGAAGAGGCCACTGGTTCGACGACGAGGCCGGACCGGTCGTCCGTCCGTACGCGATGACGCGCGGCCGTACCACCAGCGCGGGACAGCACCGCCTCGACCTGATCGCGGTGGTGGTCGCGGAGTCCCGGGCGGACGACTCCGAGGCGGACCAGGCGCTGTCCCCGGAACACGTGGACATCGTCGGTCTGTGCCGTGACGCCCCGCAGTCGGTCGCCGAACTCGCCGCCGAACTCGACCTGCCCATCGGCGTGATACGGGTCCTCATCGGAGACCTCGTGGACGGGGAACTCGTCCACGTCTCACGGCCCGTACCCCCGGCCGAACTGGTCGACGAGAGTATTCTCCGCGACGTCATCAGCGGCCTCCGGGCACTGTGACCGGCGCGGACCCGACCCGCGCCCCCCTCATCAAGTAGGACCCGCCCCCCATCAAGCAGGAGAAGAGATCGATGATCTTCGGGCGTTCTGAGCGAGGCAAGCCTCCGGTCGAGCCCGTCACGCTCAAGATCCTGGTGGCCGGCGGCTTCGGCGTGGGCAAGACCACCCTCGTCGGCGCGGTCAGCGAGATCAGGCCGCTGCGCACGGAGGAACTGCTCACCGAGGCAGGACGTCCGGTCGACGACACCAGTGGGGTGGAGGGCAAGCACACCACCACCGTGGCCATGGACTTCGGCCGCATCACCCTGCGGGACGACCTCGTGCTCTACCTGTTCGGCACACCGGGTCAGGAGCGCTTCTGGTTCATGTGGGACGAGCTCTCCGAGGGCTCGCTGGGCGCCGTCGTACTCGCCGACACCCGCCGCCTGGAGGACTGCTTCGCGGCCCTCGACTACTTCGAGCGGCGCTCCATACCCTTCGTCGTCGGCGTCAACTGCTTCGCGGGCGCCGCCCGTTATCCGGTGGAGACCGTACGGCAGGCCCTGGACCTCGACCAGGACGTACCGCTCATGCTCTGCGACGCGCGCGACCGGTCGTCGGTCAAGGAAGTCCTCATCGAGGTCGTCCAGCACGCGATGGCCTACGGCGCGAAGCGCCGCCAGAGCGTCACCAGCTGAGCCGCGGGCGCGGCCCGTACCTCCGCCGACCGGGGTACGAGCCGCAGCTCCTCGAAGGACGCACGCGCGTGTGCCTCATCAACCACGCGCGCGTGCCTAGTTGTCGCCCTCCTCCAGCCAGCCGAAGCTCTTCTCCACGGCCTTGCGCCAGTTGTGGTACTCGCGGTCCCGCACCGAGGACTCCATGGAAGGCGTCCACTCGACGTCCTTCTGCCAGTGCGACTTCAGCTCGTCCAGGCCGTTCCACACACCGGTGGCTAGCCCGGCCGCGTAGGCGGCGCCCAGGCAGGTCGTCTCGGAGACCTTGGGCCGGATCACCGGCACGTCGAGCACGTCGGCCTGATGCTGCATCAGCAGGTTGTTCTTGGTCATGCCGCCGTCCACCTTCAGGGTGGTGATCTGCACCCCGGAGTCCTGGAACATGGCGTCCACGACCTCCCGCGTCTGCCAGCTCGTCGCCTCCAGCACCGCGCGCGCGAGGTGCGCCTTCGTGACGTACCGCGTCAGCCCGGTGACGACACCGCGCGCGTCCGAGCGCCAGTAGGGGGCGAACAGCCCGGAGAACGCGGGCACGATGTACGCGCCGCCGTTGTCGTCCACGCTCTCGGCCAGGGGCTCGATCTCGTCGGCGGTGCGGATGATGCCGAGCTGGTCCCGGAACCACTGAACGAGCGCGCCCGTGATGGCTATTGATCCCTCCAGGCAGTAGACCGGCGCCTCGTCGCCGATCTTGTAGCCCATCGTCGTGAGGAGCCCGTTCTTCGAGGGCACCGGCCGGTTCCCGGTATTGAGCAGCAGGAAGCTGCCCGTGCCGTAGGTGTTCTTCGCGGTGCCCACGTCGTAGCAGGCCTGCCCGAACACGGCGGCCTGCTGGTCGCCCAGGGCCGATGCCACGGGCACGCCCGCGAGCTGGCCGACCGCGGTGCCGTAGACCTCGGCCGAGGACCTGATCTCGGGGAGGATCGCCTCGGGCACGTTCATCGCGGAGAGGATGGACGGGTCCCACTGGAGGGTCTCCAGGTTCATCAGCATGGTGCGCCCGGCGTTCGTCACGTCGGTGACGTGCCGTCCGCCGTCGGTGCCGCCGGTGAGGTTCCAGATCAGCCAGGAGTCGATCGTCCCGAAAGCGATCTCGCCGCGCTCGGCGCGGTCCCTGAGACCGGGCACGTTGTCGAGCAGCCAGGCCGCCTTGGGCCCGGAGAAGTAGCTGGCGAGCGGCAGTCCGGTCTGTTCGCGGAACCGGTCCGGCCCGTCCGAGCCGCCCAGTTGCTTGCACAGGGGGGCGGTGCGGGTGTCCTGCCACACGATGGCGTTGTGCACGGGTTTGCCGGTGGCGCGGTCCCAGAGGACCGTCGTCTCGCGCTGGTTGGTGATGCCGAGCGCGCTGAGCTGGTCGGCACGGAGTCCGGCCTTGGCGATCGCCCCGGCGACCACCGCCTGCACCTTGGACCAGATCTCGGTGGCGTCGTGCTCCACCCAGCCAGGCTTCGGGAAGATCTGGCGGTGCTCACGCTGGTCGACGGCGACGATCGCGCCGTCCTGGTTGAAGACGATGCAGCGGCTGGAAGTGGTGCCCTGGTCGATTGCGGCGACGAACCTGTCCGTCATGACGACCCCTTTGTCGTTTCCTTCGGATCCTTCAGAGGGCTGCTCTCGGATGACTGCTCGAACACTGTTGTCAGAAGGCCGCGTTGAAGATGACTCCGGCGAGCGCCCCGCCGATCAGTGGCCCCACCACCGGGATCCACGCGTAACTCCAGTCCGAGGTCCCCTTGTTGGGGATCGGCAGCAGCGCGTGGACGATGCGGGGGCCGAGGTCCCGGGCCGGGTTGATGGCGTACCCGGTGGGCCCGCCGAGCGACAGACCGATGCCGACCACCAGGAAGGAGACGACGAGTACCGCCGTGCCGGACGTGCCCAGTCCCTTGGTGAGCCCGAAGGCCAGGATGGGCAGGACCAGCGCGACGGTCGCGATGATCTCCGTCATCAGGTTCGCCACGACATTGCGGATCGTGGGCGTGGTGGAGAAGATCCCGAGCGTGGGCTGCGCCATCTCCTCCTCGGCGTTGGCCTGGAACTGCGCGAAGTAGACCAGCCAGCACAGCACCGCGCCGAGCATGGCGCCGACCATCTGTCCCGCGATGTAGAGCGGGACCTTGTCCCACTTCCCGGTGTCGATGGCGATCCCGATCGTGACCGCCGGATTGAGCTGACCGCCGGACAGCGGCGCGGCCGTGTACGCACCGGCCATCACGCCGAAGCCCCATCCGAAGGCGATGACGATCCAACCGGAGTTCTGTGCCTTGGAGTAGTTCAGTACGACGGCGGCGACCACGCCGGCGCCGAAGAGGATCAGGATCGCGGTGCCGATGACCTCACCGACGAATATGTCTCCGTTGCTCATGGCGGCTCCTAGGCCCGGGCCCGGGACGGTCGGCCCCGGTCCTCCGTGCAGGGTGCGGTTCCCTTGGCGACTTCAGCCGAAGGCAGGGAGGGTCCCGAGCCCCGCCCGGCGTCCGTGACGAGCGTGCCGTCGCAGCCGAGATCGCCCGTGGGGGAGTGGGCCCGAGCGCGGGTGCGGCCCGCGCGGCGCAGTGCCTGGTACGCCGAGAATGTACGGCGATGTCGACCGACACCGGGAAGTGTTCACCGGTGCCGAAGGAGCGTCAAGGTCGCGGACGGCAACGGTGACACCCGCCCTGACGGCCCCTGGAGCCCCGTAGGACGCCGCAGGATCCGCTCAGTGCCCGCGGGGCTCCGCCGCCGTGCGGGAGGCCCGTACGGGCACCGTGGGGGCGCCGCACAGGATCTCGTACCCGTCCAGCCCCGCCCGGCCCAGCACCCAGCTCGTGCCGTCCAGCGCCTTCGCCGCCTGCTTCAGCGGAGCCAGCGACGCCGCCGCCTGCCGGTGGTCGGTCACGCTGCCCGGGACGCACAGCACGGTGGCCAGGGACAGCGTCACGGTCCGGCCACCGGCCGCCCAGGGCACCTCCAGCACGGTCGCGGCGAGCGGCTCCAGCCCCTCCGGATCGGTGAGCACCAGGAAGTCGTCGCCGCCGATGTGCCCCACGCGCGTGTGCCCGGACGCCGTCAACTGCAGCGCTCGTCCCACCGAGCGGATCAACTCGTCGCCCGCCGCGAACCCGGCCCCGTCGTTGACCTGCTTGAAGTGGTCGACATCCAGCCAGCTCAGCGCGAACGTCCGGCCGTCCGCGATCCGCCGGTCCACCTCGCCGGTGATCGCGTCCGAACCGGGCAGCCTGGTCAGCGGGTTGAGACCCGCCGCCTCCTCCACCCGCGTCTCCGCCAACGCCCGTACCAGGTCCGCCAGCCGTACGACGCCCACACATCGCCCGTACCGGTCGACGACCGCCACGTCGTCCGACGTACGGTCCGCGTCGCCGACCGCGACGACGTCCAGGACCTCCCAGGCGGTCGCGTCGACGCCCACCGTCCGCGGTTCGTCCCCGAGTTTGGCCGCGGGCCGGTCGGCGTACAGGGCGTGGCCGTAGCGCCCCGACATCGACAGCAGGAAGCGGGACCGGTGCACCGACCGGACCGGCACCCCGTCCCGGTCCACGAGCACCACTCCGGAGACATCGGGCGAGCCGGTCAGCAACGCCCGCACCTGGCCGGCGGACGCGGTGTCGGGCAGCAGTGCGGCCGGCCGCACGAACTCCCGTACCCACGGCCCCGACGACTGCGTCATGGCGAGACCGGGGACACGGGGTGGAACGTATACGTCCGCCGCCGGGATCCGCGTCGGTGGCGCGAACAGCTGGCCCTGCGCCAACTGGGCCCCGGCCGCCCGGGCCTGAGCGCACTGCGCCTCGGTCTCCACCCCCTCCACGGACAGCAGGGCGCCCAACTCCTCGCACAGGGTCCGCATGGCGCGCACCGCGGCCGGCCGCTCCAGCAGCGACGCGTCGAGCTTCACCAGGTCGGGCGCGAGGTCCGTGAGCAGCCGCAGGGGTACGTCACCGTCGCCGACGCCGTCCGCACTGATCCGGAAGCCCTCGCCGCGCAGCGCGGACACCGCCTCCAGGAGCGCCCGTCGCGGCACGTGCGTGAACGGTGGGACGACGTCGACCGTCACCTCCCACGGCAGGCGTCCGGACTCGCGGACCGCGCTGTGCAGCGCGGTGAGCCCGCCGAGGTCGGCGAGGGTGCCGGCGAACACATTGATGTGCAACGGCAGCAGCGTCTCCTTGCGGGCGGCGGCG
Source organism: Streptomyces sp. NPDC001100 (assembly GCF_053598575.1). Lineage (NCBI taxonomy): Bacteria > Bacillati > Actinomycetota > Actinomycetes > Kitasatosporales > Streptomycetaceae > Streptomyces > Streptomyces sp. NPDC001100. The sequence continues at coordinate 13,449 of NZ_JBSFKO010000047.1, read as the reverse complement.
CGGACCGCCAACACGGCGAGCTTGCCGTCGAGTTCGGGATCGCGGCGGGCCTCGGCCAGGATGTCGCCGGTCTCCGGGCGGACCAGCACCTCCAGGCCCGCGATTCCACCGGTGGTCAGATTGACCACCGGCTGGAAGGCGAAGCGGAGAGTGTCCGTCCTGGAGCGCACGGCAGCATGATGACGCCACCGGCGTACGCCCAGGCCCAGTTCATTAGACGTTCACGCACCTTGCGGGCCGATCGCGCCGGTTGGGCGGCACTCCGCCGCTCACCGCACCGCCAGCACCGCCGACCCGTGCCCGAACAGCCCCTGGTTCACGGTGATCCCCACCTGTGCCCCCGCGACCTGCCGGTCACCCGCGTCACCTCTCAACTGCCAGGTCAACTCGCAGACCTGGGCGATCGCCTGGGCCGGCACCGCCTCCCCGAAGGAGGCCAGTCCACCGCTCGCGTTCACCGGTATGCGCCCGCCCAGGGCCGTCGCGCCCTCCCGCAGCAGCTTGGCGCCCCCTCCTTCTGCGCACAGCCCCAGGTCCTCGTACCACTGCAACTCCAGGGCGGTGGAGAGGTCGTACACCTCGGCCAGGGAGAGGTCCTCGGGGCCGATGCCCGCCTCCTCGTAGGCCGCGCCGGCTATCGACGCCCGGAAGGTCTCGTCCGGCGGTGGCGCGCCCGCCGCGGAGTCCGTGGCGATGTCCGGGAGGTCCAGCACCGTGTTGGGATAGCGCGGCGTCACCGTGGACACCGCGCGGATCCGCACCGGGTCCGCCGTCCCGTGCCGGCGCGCGAACTCCATGCTCGACAGCACCAGTGCGGCCCCGCCGTCCGAGGTGGCGCAGATGTCGAGCAGTCGCAGTGGATCGGCGACCACCGCGGAGGCGGCGACCTCCTCGGCGGAGACCCGCTTGCGGTAGCGCGCGTACGGATTCAGCGCGCCCAGGGCGGCGTTCTTCACCTTCACCTGGGCGAAGTCCTCCGGGGTGTCCCCGTAGAGGGCCATCCGTCGGCGCGCGTACAGCCCGAAGTACGTCGGGTTCGTCGCCCCGAGGACCCGGAAGCGGAGCCAGTCCGGATCGTCGTGCCGCTCGCCGCCGGCCGGCCGGAAGAACCCCTTGGGCGCGGCATCGGCGCCCACGACCAGCACCACGTCCGCGAGCCCCGACAGGATCTGCGCCCGCGCCGCGTTGACGGCCTGCGCCCCGGACGCGCACGCCGCGTACACACTCGCCACCCGGGCGCCCTGCCAGCCCAGCGCCTTCGCGAACGTCGCGCCCGCCACATACCCCGGGTACCCGCCACGCACCGTGTCCGCGCCGACGATCGAACCGACGTCCCGCCACTCCAGCCCGGCGTCGGCGAGCGCCGCCCGGGCCGCCGCCGTGCCGTACTCGACGAAGCTCCGCCCCCACTTGCCCCAGGGGTGCATGCCCGCACCGAGCACCGCCACGTCCCCCGTCATGCCGTCACCCCCGCAGGCCGCCAGTGCCAGGTCGTCCAGGTCGTCTCCGTGTCCTCGTCGAGCACACCGGGGACGACCTCCACCTCCATGCCCACCGTCAGATCGGAGACGGTGATCCCGGGAACCGCCTGTCCCAGCACCACGATCCGCTCGGACTCCAGCTCCACAGCGATCAACGCGTACGGCTCCCACGGAAGTTCCGGATCGCTCACATACGGTGACGGTGGCCGGTACCGGCTGTCCGTGTACGACCAGATACGCCCGCGCCGCGACAGGGGGACCTCCTCCAACTCGCCGCCCCGGCAGCCCGGATTGCGGCAATGCCCGTCCTCACGCGGGAAGAAGACAGAGGCGCACGCCGAACAGCGCGTGCCGAGCAGCCGGAAGGCGTCCCCGTCCCCGGTGAACCAATCGGTGACCACAGGTGTGCGTGTCCGCGACAACGTCCCTCCACAGCACTGGATCTGACGGAACGTCAGAAGTGTGCCACGGGCAACGGAAAATGAGCAGGGCGTTTCGGTGAACCAACGAGCCGCTTCCGGCGTCGTGATACCGGGAGGGACGGCCGGGGCCCACGGGGGTGGTTCCGGCCGTCCCTCCCGTTTCGCGCACGGCCCCCGGAAAGACTCCCTCCGCTTGATCGGATACAGTCCGCCGGGTGTCCGAAACTCAAGGCTCCGTCCCCAACTCCGCGCCGGACTCCCACTGTTCGAGCTGTGGATCGCCCTACGGAGAGGGCGTCTCCGGCTGGCCCCGCACCTGCCCGGCCTGCGGCACGGTCGCCTACCGCAACCCGCTGCCCGTCGCCGTCGCACTCCAGCCCGTGTACGACACGAAGGGCACCGCCCTGGTCGTCATCACCCGAACCGTCGCCCCCGCGCGTGGAGGCGTCGCCCTGCCGGGCGGCTACGTCGACCACGGCGAGGACTGGCGGCAGGCTCTCGTCCGCGAACTCAGGGAGGAGACCGGCATCGAGGCCGCGAGCCGCGACGTACGACTCGTCGACGCGATCAGCTCGCCCGACGGCCATCTCCTGCTCTTCGGAGTCCTCCCGGAACGCCCGGTCGAAACCCTGCCCAAGTCCGCCGCCACCGACGAGACGGAGGGCTGGCACCTCCTGCGCAGGCCGGAGGAGCTCGCCTTCCCGCTGCACTCCGTGGCCGTCAGGGCCTGGTTCGAGGGCCGGTACATCTGAGGTCAGCCCTCGCCCAGCCCTCGTATCCGCACCGGGCAGGACGGCGCGCTCACGCCGTCCTCCGACTCCCGCTCCACGACCACCCGCCGGCCCTCCCAGCGGGCGACGTACCGCTCGATCTCCGGTTCGTCCCAGCCGTCGCCCGCGTCCGGCACCACCAGCCCGCCCCCGGTCCGCCCACGGGCGGGCGCCCACACCTCCAGCTCAAGACCTCCGTCCGCACCGCGCACCGGCAGCACCGCACCCGCGCGCGCGAACACCGGGATCCGCGACAACGGGGCGTCGACGAGAACCTGGGCCGGCCCCTCGTAGACCCGCTCCGTCTCCGTGTCGTACCAGTGCCCCCGCGGCAACTGCACCGCACGCCGGTCCGACCCCGGGGTGAGCACCGGCGCCACCAGGAGGCAGTCGCCCAGCAGGAAGGCGTCCTCGCAGTCCCGTAGCGCACGATCCTCCGGAGCACCCCACCACAGGGGCCGCACGTACGGCGCCCCGGTCCGCCGCGCCAGATGCGCCAGTGTCATGAAGTACGGCAGCAGCCGCCGTCTCTCGACGAGCGCCACGCGCGCGTGCTCCAGCACGTCACCGCCGAACTCCCAGGGCTCGCGACGCCCCGCCCGCAGACTCGCGTGCGTACGGAACAGCGGCAGATACGCGCCCAGTTGGAACCAGCGCAGATACAGCTCGGGCGACGGACTCCCGTCGAAGCCGCCCACGTCCGGACCCGAGTACGGCACCCCGCACAGCCCCAGTCCCATCACCAGCGACAGCGAGGCCCGCAGCCCCGGCCAGCCGGTGGCCACATCGCCGGACCAGGTGCCCCCGTAGGCCTGCATCCCGGCCCACCCGGAGCGCGAGAAGAGGAACGGTCGCTCCTGGGGGGCCAGTTCGCGCAAGGTCTCGTAGGCCGCCCTGGCCATGCACAGCGCGTACACGTTGTGCGCCTCACGATGGTCACCGCCGCGCCCCTCCAGGTCGTGCCGGGCCGAACGCGGCAGCGTCGACTCCCCGAAGGCGGCGAACGACGTGGGCTCGTTCATGTCGTGCCAGAAACCCGCGAACCCCTGGGCGAGCCGCTCCTCGTAGAGCCTGCCCCACCACTCCCGCACACGCGCGTGCGTGAAGTCCGGGAAAACCGCCTCCCCGGGCCATACGACGCCCCGCACCAGCCGCCCAGAGGCGTCCCGTACGAAGGCGTCCTCGGCCGTGCCACTGTCATAGACGGCGTTCCCAGGCTCGGCCTTCACCGCAGGGTCGACGATCGACACCAGCCGGATGCCGTCCCGCCCCAACTCCTCGGCGAGCACCGGCAGTTTCGGGAACCGCTCGTGGTCGACGGTGAACACCTGGTGCTCGTCGTAGTGGTCGATGTCCAGGTGGACGGCGTCCAGCGGCAGACCACGCTCCTGGTAGCCGGCGACGATCCGCCGGACCTCCTGCTCGCTGCCGAAGCCCCACCGCGCGTGATGGTGCCCCAACGCCCACGCAGGCGGCAGCGCGGGAGCACCGGTGAGTGAGACCCAGGCGTGCAGCACGCGCGCGGGGGTGCCCACGATCACCCAGCAGCGCAGCGGACCACCGTCCATCCGCAGCTCGGACGCCCCGGCCCGGTCATGCCCGGAACCGGCACCCTCCTCGCCCTCCCGCAGTGTCACCGTGCCGTCCCAGGAGGTGTCGTGGAACACCAGATGCGTGGCCGCGTCGGCCACCACCAACTGCACGGGCATGGTGATGTACAGCGGATCGTCGTCCGGCCCGAAGGCCCGCCCGGGGTCGGTGTTCCACAGCCGGTACGTCCCGTCGCGCAGCCGGGGACCCGACGCACGCCCGCCGAGTCCGAAGAACCGGGCGTCCGCCGCCACCTCCGACCGCTGCATCCAGCGCGCCGTGCCCCCGCCCACCGGTTCCCACCAGCGCGGCGGCAGATCCCGGCGCAGCGTCACACCGCCGGGCGTACGCACCTCGACCGCTCCGTGCCGTGACACGGCGACCGTCACCCGCTCCGCCACGACCCGCCAGCCGCCGTCCTTGTCCGGCTCCAGGACGGCCCGGGGGTCCGGCTCCGGGCGTCGCCCCGCCAGCGCGTACGAGGGCTCAGGAGCGGCCCCGTCCCAGCCCCAGAAGACCGCCCCGTTCACGGCGACGGTGATGCGCAGCTCGGAACGGCTGAACCGGATAACCCCGCCGCCGGGCCCGGGCTCCGCGTCCCGCACCGGCCCGGGCACCCGCGCCCGCTCGGCCCCCCGCGCGGGCAGCCCGGTGGCGTCGGCCCGCTTCCTGCGCCACGCCGCCCGTACGGTACGCAACCCCTGCGCCGCCCCCGTTGAACCGACCACCTTCACCGAACGCACCAGGTCACGACCATCCATGCTGCTCACCCTGCCATTACGAGCCCCGGATAACCGCGTCGTTCAACTTCCGTTCACCCGTGGTGGGACCACATCTTCACGGCACGGATCATCTGGAACGTGCCCTGGTGCAGAAGTCGATCACATGGCATCGTCCGTGTCAGCCGCGTCACGCGCACACCCCCGCACGTGCGCGACCGACGCACACGACGCGCACAGTCCCGGGAGCCGCCCCATGTCGACCGCGAACCCCCTGCCGCTCTGGCAGCCAGATCCGGAACGCATCGCCCAGGCACAGGTCACCAGGTTCCAGTCCTGGGCGGCCGAACACCACGGAGCCCCCGCCGGCGGCGGCTACACGGCGCTGCACCGCTGGTCCGTCGACGAACTGGACACCTTCTGGCAGGCCGTCACCGAGTGGTTCGACGTCCGCTTCTCGACCCCCTACGCGCGCGTGCTCGGCGACCGCTCGATGCCCGGCGCCCACTGGTTCCCCGGAGCGACCCTCAACTACGCCGAGCACGCCCTGCGCGCGAGCGCCACCCGCGCCCACGAACCGGCCCTCCTGTACGTCGACGAGACCCACGAACCGACCCCGGTCACCTGGGCGGAGCTCCGCCGCCAGGTCGGCTCCCTGGCCGCCGAACTGCGCACCCTCGGCGTACGCCCCGGGGACCGCGTCAGCGGCTACCTCCCGAACATCCCGCAGGCCGTCGTCGCCCTGCTCGCCACAGCCGCCGTGGGCGGCGTCTGGACCTCCTGCGCCCCCGACTTCGGCGCCCGCAGCGTCCTCGACCGCTTCCAACAGGTCGAACCGGTCGTGCTGTTCACGGTCGACGGCTACCGCTACGGCGGCAAGGAGCACGACCGCCGCGACACGGTCGCCGAACTCCGCCGTGAACTGCCCACCCTCCGCGCGGTGGTCCACATCCCCCTCCTGGGCACCGACGCCCCCGAAGGCGCCCTGGACTGGTCGTCCCTCACCTCGGCCGACGTGGAACCCGTCTTCGAGGAGGTCCCCTTCGAGCACCCCCTCTGGGTGCTCTACTCCTCCGGCACGACAGGCCTCCCCAAGGCCATCGTCCAGTCCCAGGGCGGCATCCTCGTAGAACACCTCAAACAACTCGGCCTGCACTGCGACCTGGGCCCCGAGGACCGCTTCTTCTGGTACACGTCCACCGGCTGGATGATGTGGAACTTCCTCGTCTCCGGTCTCCTGACGGGCACGACGATCGTCCTCTACGACGGCAGCCCCGGGTACCCCGACACGGCCGCCCAGTGGCGCATCGCCGAACGCACCGGTGCGACCCTCTACGGCACCTCGGCCGCGTACGTCATGGCCTGCCGCAAGGCCGGCGTGCACCCCTCCCGAGACTTCGACCTCTCCAAGGTGCGGTGCGTCGCCACCACTGGCTCACCGCTGCCCCCGGACGGGTTCCGCTGGCTCCACGACGAGGTCCGCGACGACCTGTGGATCGCCTCGGTCAGCGGCGGCACGGACGTCTGCTCCTGCTTCGCCGGAGCCGTACCGACCCTCCCGGTGTACATCGGTGAACTCCAGGCCCCCGGCCTGGGCACCGACCTCCAGTCCTGGGACCCGAACGGCCACCCCGTGGTCGACGAGGTCGGTGAACTCGTGGTCACCAACCCCATGCCGTCCATGCCGATCTACTTCTGGAACGACCCCGACGGCACTCGCTACCACGACAGCTACTTCGACACCTACCCCGGAGTGTGGCGCCACGGCGACTGGATCACCGTCACCCCCCGGGGCTCCGTCGTCATCCACGGCCGCTCCGACTCCACGCTCAACCGCCAAGGCGTGCGCATGGGTTCGGCCGACATCTACGAAGCGGTCGAACGGCTCCCGGAGATCAGGGAGTCCCTGGTCATCGGCATCGAACAGCCCGACGGCGGCTACTGGATGCCCCTTTTCGTACACCTCGCTCCCGGAGCCGTCCTGGACGACGCACTCCTGGGCCGCATCAAGCAGACGGTCCGCGAACAACTCTCCCCGCGCCACGTCCCCGACGAGGTCATCGAGGTCCCCGGCGTCCCGCACACCCTCACCGGAAAACGCATCGAGGTACCCGTCAAACGCCTCCTCCAGGGCACCCCGTTGGAGAAGGCGGTCAACCCGGGTTCCATCGACAACCTCGACCTGCTGAGCTTCTACGAGGACCTCGCCCGCAAACGCGCCTGATCGCCCTCCCGTAGCGGCGGATCACCCTCCATAGGTGGCCTCGGACTCGCCCTCGCCGAGCACTGCGGCGAAGTCCGCGGCCAGCCGCACCGCCTCGGCCGGTTCGAGCTCGGCGACGGAGATCCGTACCCCCGGCTCCGACGACAGGCGGAACCGCGCCCCCGCGGCGACCCACCAGCCGTACGACCGCAGCCCGTTGACCACGGCGGACTCGTCCCGCACCGGCACCCAGACATTCATCCCGCTCGTCCCGTGGGCCTCGATCCCCCGGCCGCCCAGTTCAGTGAACAGAGTTTCCCGGCGCAGCCTGTACGCCTCCTGCGCCCGCGTGACCAACGCGCGCGTGCCGTCGTCCGTCATCAGCCCGTGGACGGTCTCCTGGAGGAGATGACTCACCCAGCCGGACGTCAGCAGCAACCGCCCGTCGTGCCGCGCCAGCGTGGTCCGATCACAGGCCGCGGCGGCCCACCGCAGGTCGGTGCCGAGGAACTTGCTCACCGTCCGCACGTGCACCCAGCGCGGCAACCCACAGGAAACCGGCGACCACAGGGGAGCGCCCGCCACGGCGGACGCGTGATCGTTCTCCACGACGAGGATCTCGGGCCCGTCCCGGAGCACCTCGACCAGGGCGTCGCGGCGCGCGGCCGAGAAGCTGCCGCCGTACGGATTCTGCGCCCGGGGGCTGTACACCACGGCACGCACACCCGCCCGGAGCGCCACACGCAGCGCATCGGGACGCAGCCCCTCGTCGTCCACGGCGACCGGCACGCTCCGCAGCCCCAACGCCGTGACCAGATCCAGCAGATGGTGATACCCGGGATCCTCCATGGCCACCGCGTCCCCGGGCCGCAACTCCACCGACAGCAACCGCCCGATCAGATCCAGCGCACCGTGCGCGAAGGTCACCTGCTCCACGGGCACACCGTCGCGTCCCAGCCAGTCCCGTACGGCCTGCTCCAACCGCGCGAGCCGAGGCGTCGACCGGTGCGAGCGCGCCCCCGGGGACAGCCGCGACGGCGGCGCCAACGCGGGCAGGAAGAGCGGGTCGGGGTGCCCGCCGGCCAGATCCCGCAGCCCCTCCGGGACCCGGGGCGGCCGGCGGGACGCCATCGCGGGGGCCTGTGCCACCACGGTGCCGCCCCGCCCGCGCGTGACGACGATGCCCCGCTGCCGCAACTCCTTGTACGCGGTGGCGACCGTGCCCGGACTCACCCCCAGCTCGTCCGCGAGCCGCCGCACCGGAGGCAGCGCGGCATCCGGTCCCAACACGCCCTCGGCCACGGACCGTTCGACGGACGCGGCAATCCCCTTGGCCGTCGTACCACTGATCCCATATTGTATTGCCACGTCATCAACTATGTATCAATACATAATGCGACGCAAGGGGGAGCAGTGAGCACGACCCGCCGCACAGCCGTACGGCCGAAACGCATACCCGGAGGACGCGACGGTCGCAGAATGCTCGCGATCGCTCTCGTCGACCGCACCGGCAGCGGCCTGTGGGCCTCCGTGTCCGTCCTGTACTTCACCTACGTCTCACATCTCTCCGTCGCCCAGGTCGGCACCCTCGCCGCGATCGCGGGAGCCATCGGCATCGCGGGGGCACCCCTGGGCGGTCGCCTCGCCGACCGCTTCCCGCTCACCCGCGTCCTCACCGCCCTCCAACTCCTGCGCGCCCTCGCCTCCTTCGCCCTGCTCACCACGGACAACTACGTCCTCCTGATCGCCTTCTCGGCCGCCGGCGGCTTCGGCGACCGCGCCGCCAACGTGCTCACCAAGCTCTACGCCACCCGCGTCGCCGGACCGCACCGCATCCGCTACCAGGCCATCAGCCGAACCGTCGCCAACGCGGGCTGGGCCCTTGGCGGTCTCGCCGCAGCGGCCGCACTCGCCGTCGGCACAACCGCCGCCTACCACTGGCTCCTTCTCGGCGACGCCCTCTCCTTCGTCGCCGTCGCGACACTCACCGTGCATTGCGGCGAACCCCCGTCACCACAGCGCGTCATCGCGACATCGAAGGACACGCCGCGTGCGAACAAGCCTCCGAACCCCTGGCGCGACCGCACCTACCTCGCCTACGTCACGACCGAGACCGTCCTCTTCCTCGACGACGCCGTCTTCAAGGTCGGCCTGCCTCTGTGGATCGCCCACGCCAGCGAGGCACCGCACGGCCTGGCACCCCTGCTGATGGTCCTCAACAACGTGATGGTCGTAGCCCTCCAAGTCCCCCTGGCCCGCTTCGGCGCCACCACGAAAGCCGCCCGCAACCTGCTCATACCGCTCTCCGCAGCCTTCGCCCTGGGCGGTACCACCCTGACCCTCTCGGCCACCGGTGGAGCCGTCAGCGCGACTGTGCTCCTCACCGCATCGGCAGCCGCCTTCACCATGGCGGAAATGCTGCACGCCACCGTCTCCTGGGAACTCTCCGTCGCCCTCGCACCCGGCACCGCGCAAGGCGCCTACCTCGGCGTCCACGGACTCGCCCAGTCGACCCAGCGCAGCGTCGGCCCACTCGCGGTCACCGCGGCCATCGCCGCCGGCCCCCTCGGCTGGACCGTCTTCGGCTCCGCCATCGCTCTGACCTGCGTGATTCAGCACCGTCTGGTCCGTGAGCCCCTCGCTCGGACGCCGTTGTCAGTGCCGCCGGTTACTGTGAGTGAGCATTGATCGACAGCGCACAGGGGGAAACATGGCGCACACCGACCACCAGACCATGCGACGCGTTCTGCGCCGCGAAATCGCAGGCACCATCGGCCTGTTGACCGACGAGCAGGACTTCCGCGCCATGCGGCGCTACCGCAGCTTCACCTTCGACGACCACACGGCCTACCTCCAGCAAGTAGAGGCACTCCTCAGGAGCCGAGCCTCCCAAGGCAGCCACACCAGCGTGGCCCTCTTCGACCCCCAGGAATACGCCGAGTTCTGCACCGACAGCGGCCTGGACCCCGACAACCCGTCCAGCCGCACCCGCTTCACCGCCGAACTCGCCACCACCGGCCCCACCCTGCCCTACGAGGGCCAACCCCTCGCCGACCTGCTCCCGGCCCTCGTCGACGAGGCCGTCCGCCAGGCGACCTGGGAGTACGTGACCACACTCCTGGCCCGCCTCGGTACCTGCGCCACCTGCGGCGAGGACATCGGCCGCGCGGCCTTCACCCGGGCCTCCGGCCTCCTCGTCCGCATCCTCGACACGGCCCGCCCCGGCAACCGCCACCTGGTCTGCAGCGTCTCGGGAACACCAGAAACCATCGTCTGCGCCCTCCACGCCGACCAGGACGAGGACGGATCCACCCACCTGGACGACGTCGAAGCCCTCGAATTCACCAGCGTCCTCGCCCTCGGCATCGCCACCCGAAGCCCCGGCGGCCTCGTCATGCGCACCACCAACCCCGACACCACCGACTGCATCTACGGCTGGCGCCTGCGTGGCGACGGCCTGGAACCCCTGACCGCCGGCGAGGTCTTCGACGCCTACTGCACCGACGTCGAATCCGGAGACCTCATCTCCCCGGAATCAGGAGTCGACTACTGCGTGCCGCCCGACCTCGGTGACCTGGAACAACCCCCAGGAGGACACCACCACTGAACACGCCAGGGGCGCCCCACCCAGTGGCAGGGCGCCCCTGAACCAGAACCGACGGACGGCCTCTGGCCTGACTACTCGCCGGACAGCACCGCCTGAGCCGCCTGACGCGCCTCCTCGGCGCTGTCCGAGGCCCGGGCCGCCAGCGCGGCCCGTTCGCACTGGGCCAGCGTGTACTTCGCCAGCGTCGACCGCACATACGGAATCGAAGCCGCGCCCATGGAAAGGGAGGTGACCCCAAGACCGGTCAACACACAAGCCAGCAGCGGGTCGGACGCCGCCTCGCCACAGACACCACAGCTCTTGCCCTCGGCCTTCGCCCCCTCGGCGGACATCGCCACCAGGTCGAGCAGCGCGGGCTGCCACGGATCCTGCAGACGGGACACCGCACCCACCTGACGGTCGGCGGCGAACGTGTACTGCGCGAGGTCGTTGGTCCCCAGCGACAGGAACTCGACCTCCTGCAGAATCGACCGCGCCCGCAGCGCGGCCGACGGAATCTCCACCATCGCGCCGAACTTCGCCCGCAGGCCCGCCTCCCGGCACGCGTCCGCGAACGCCTTCGCGTCCGAACGGTCCGCAACCATCGGGGCCATGACCTCAAGGTAGACAGGCAGTCCCTCGGCGGCCTTGGCGAGCGCGGTCAGCTGAGTCCGCAGTACGTCGGGGTGGTCGAGCAACGAACGCAGCCCGCGCACACCCAGCGCCGGGTTCGGCTCGTCGGCGGGCGTCAGGAAGTCCAGCGGCTTGTCCGCGCCGGCGTCCAGCACCCGCACGACGACACGCCCCTCGGGGAACGCCTCAAGCACCTGCCGGTAGGCCTCGACCTGCTTCTCCTCGGACGGCGCGTTCTTGCTGTCGTCCAGGAAAAGGAACTCGGTACGGAAGAGCCCCACACCTTCGGCCCCCGCCTCCAGTGCGGCCGGCACGTCAGTAGGACCGCCGACATTGGCGAGCAACGGCACCTTGTGACCGTCGGAGGTGGCACCCGGCCCAGTGGAAGCGGAGAGAGCGGCCTTGCGCGCGGCGGCCGCAGCCTCCAGTTCGGCCTTCTTCTCATCACTGGGGTTCACGAAGATCTCGCCGGTGCTGCCGTCCACGGCGACAACCGTCCCCTCGGCCAGCTCACCGGCCCCAGGCAGCGCCACCACAGCGGGCACACCGAGCGCCCGCGCCAGGATCGCGCTGTGACTGGTCGGCCCGCCCTCCTCGGTGACGAAACCGAGCACGAGGGCCGGGTCCAGCAGCGCCGTATCGGCCGGCGCAAGATCACGAGCGATCAGTACGTACGGCTCGTCGCTGTCCGGAACGCCCGGCATCGGAACCCCGAGCAACCGGGCGACGATACGATTCCGCACGTCATCGAGGTCGGCCACCCGCCCGGCCAGATACTCACCGGCACTTGCCAGCAGGTCACGGTAGGCGGCGAAAGCGTCGTACACCGCCCGCTCGGCCGTGCTGCCGACCGAGATGCGGCGCTCCACGTCCGTCATCAACTCGGGGTCCTGGGCCATCAAGGCCTGGGCTTCGAGTACCGCCTGGGCTTCGCCCCCCGCCAGATTGCCGCGCGCCATCAGGTCGGCCGCCACAGCGTCCACGGCTTGGCGGGCGCGCCCCTGTTCACGCTCCGCGTCCTCAACCGGAATCTGCTTGGCAGGCGGTTCCAGAACCGCCGTCCCCATGTGCCGAACTTCGCCGATCGCCACACCGTGGCTCACACCGACGCCTCGCAGCGTTGTCTCCATCTCACCCGTCTCCGATAGTGCGGCGGGTCCCGCCGCCGCGGTGGTTGTCCTGCACACCGTCATATGACGGCACTGACGTCACTCCCAGGAGAAGAGCCTGTCGCCGGCCTTCACATCGCCGTCCTCGCGGAGCTCGGAGAGAGACTCGGCAGTGGCCTCAAGAGCCACGATCGGGCACACCGGGGACTTGCCGGCGGCCTCGACGGCGGCAGGGTTCCAGCGCACGACACTCTGTCCCCGGGTCACTGTGTCGCCCTTGTTGACGAGCAGTTCGAAACCCTCGCCGTTGAGCTGCACGGTGTCGATACCGAGATGGGTCAGAACGCCATGCCCCTCGCTGTCCACGACGACGAAGGCGTGCGGGTGGAGGGAGACGATGACTCCGTCCACGGGAGAGACGGCCTCGGAGGGTTCACGTACGGGGTCGATGGCCGTGCCGGGGCCGACCATGGCCCCGGAGAAGACCGGATCGGGCACCTCGGTCAGTCCGATGGCGCGTCCTGCGAGCGGGGACGTCACGCTGGTCATGGGAAGCCTCCCAGGGGTGGAAATGTGATGGGGCCGTCACTGCCTGTCCCGGACGGCACACTGAGGAGCAGGGTATGTCATATGTAGTACCGGTTCCGCCCGAGAGGTCTGGATTAGTGGTCTAGACCACACCTCTAATCGATTTGCACCTGCTCGACGGCCGCATGTACAGTCGTACTCCTGCTTGAGGCCGAGCGACGCGACCAAGCGTCTTTGCCTGGCCTGGCAGCACCCAACTTGTCAGATCCTATCCCGGGGTCGCCTTCTGCATGCTCGCAGGACGGTGGTCAGGGGGCCGGAAAAACACTGATAGAGTTTGGAACACCGAAGGGAAGCCCGGAGGAAAGCCCGAGAGGGTGAGTACAAAGGAAGCGTCCGTTCCTTGAG